>JACQGL010000098.1 GCA_016199525.1 Armatimonadota bacterium | reverse complement strand
TCAGCGGCGAGTACGCGATGTTGAAGGCCGCCGCTGCGAACGGCTGGATTGACGGCGAGCGGGCGATGCTGGAAATCCTCACCGGTATCAAGCGCGCGGGAGCGGATCTGATCCTCACCTACCACGCTAAAGAGGCAGCGCGGCTGCTCCGCGCGGGCGAGTAGCGCCGGCGATCCTGCTTTCCACCCCCAGTGCGCCGAGGGCATGGAGTGGGCGCACGCCGGGAGAGCAGGACTCCACCTCCCCAGTGTGGAAGATTGCTGGCAAAGGTCTCGCGCGTATTCCTCGGAGGGGCATATGGAACCACTTGAGCCCGCTGCCCCCGATGTGACGCCGCCCCAGGCATCACCGCCAGTCCCGACTCCTTACGAGTTCGACGCAGAGCAGAGCAAGCTAATTGCCGGCCTGGGTGAGCTGATGCGTGACGTAGGCGCGTTCGTGGTTCTGATTGGCGTTCTCCACGGGGTCGTCGGCGGTCTTCTGACTGTAGCCCAGCGGAGGAGCGGCCTGGTGTTCTTGGTTCAAGCAGTGGTGGCGATTCTTATCGGCCTGTGGACGCGCAGTGCTGGTGAGCATTTTCAGCGCATCACCACCACTGCAGGCGCGGATATGCAGCACCTGATGAATGCCCTTGCTGAACTGCGACGCATCTACAGCCTGCAACGGACGCTCATTCTGGTTGCCCTCATTCTGGTGGGCATCTTGCTTATCTTCGCCTTGGTGGCAGGGCCTTCTTGGCGACCTCCGCCGCCATAACAAGCCAGCAGGCCGGAGTTCTGTGCTGTAAGCCTGGAGAACTGGCTTCTGGACCAGGGGCCGGTATCAGGCTGCTGGTAGGCGCCGACGCGGCCGACGGAGGCGCGGCGCGAAAACAACTCCGCAGTTCCCACTTTCAGGCTAAGGTGGTTGGCCTGGCTTGGGGCTAAAATGAGGATTGCTGTGCGCGAAAATCGGGGTTGACAGCGCCTCCCATTGGCGCTATAGTGCCTGTCAACAGGTACGGAACGATGCAGCGTCCTGCACAGCAGTTTGGCGGCTTTTACTACTGGTGGTGGAGGGGACCTCTGTCCGCCGCCTGACGCTGTGACGCCGTAAGGAAACAGTTTTGGGGCCGCGGGCCGAGGTGCCCGCGGCCCGATGTATTTTCGGGGTCGCGACAGGGAAACCGCCACGGCCCTGGGAACTCAGGAACTCCCGGCGCCTCCGGCAGCGTCGTTCATGGAGAGTCCCGGGGTTATGCTACAATACCGCGTAAGGAGCCTGCCATGCTTCGGCCAACCCTGGAGGAGTTCCTCGCTAGAGCGCGCCCCGGCGCCGTCATCCCCGTCTACCGGGATATCCTGGCAGACCTGGAAACGCCCGTCTCCGCGTTTCTGAAGGTGGGCAATCGGCCGCACGCGTTCCTGCTGGAAAGTGTGGAAGGGGGTGAGCGGATCGGCCGCTATTCCTTCATCGGCGGGGAGCCCGCGCTGGTGATGAAGACGCGCGGCCGCGACGTGGAGATCTTCCGCGACGGGGAGCGGCAGTTGCGCAAGCTCGCCGAACAGGAGGATCCACTCCACGTCCTCAAGAGCCTGATGGGAGACGTGGACTTCATTCCTGATCCTGGCCTGCCCCCGTTCTGCGGCGGCGCGGTGGGGTATCTGGCCTACGACGTAGTCCGGTTCTTCGAGCACCTCCCGGACATGCCCTACGATGACCTGGAGCTGCCGGACGCCTACTTCGTGTTCACTGATACGTTGCTCATCTTCGATCACGTCCAGCATCATTTGAAAATCCTCTGTAACGCACGGGTGGACGGCGATCCCCGGGCGGCTTACCAGCAGGCCGCAGACCGGATCGACGCGGTAGTGGAGCTGCTCCAGCGGCCGCTTGTGCGTCCCGCCGCCAAACGGCCCCAGGCGGGCCCGATTAAGATCAGCGCCATGCGAGAGCGGGAAGCGTTTGAGTACGCCGTCCGCCAGGGCAAAGAGTACATCGCCGCCGGGGATGTGATCCAGGTGGTGCTCTCCCAGCGACTGTCGGCGGAGACCTCCGCGCCGTCGTTCGAGATCTACCGCGCGCTGCGCTCTGTGAATCCCTCGCCTTATATGTTCTTCCTTCAATTCGAGGATTGCCATCTGGTGGGCGCATCACCTGAAATCCTGGTGACGGAGCGAGGCGGCCAGGTCGTCACCCGACCCATCGCGGGCACAGTCCCGCGCGGGTGCACACCGGAAGAGGACGCCGCCCTGGAGGCCCATCTGAAGGCCGATCCGAAAGAGCGCGCCGAACACATCATGCTGGTGGACTTACACCGCAATGACATCGGGCGCGTGTGCGAGTATGGCTCCGTGTGCGTGGATCAGTTGATGGTCACGGAGAAGTACTCGCACGTTAGCCACCTGGTCAGCAACGTGGTCGGCCGCCTGCGAAACGACTGCGATGCCTACGACCTGCTGCGCGCCTGCTTCCCCGCCGGGACGGTCTCCGGCGCACCCAAGGTGCGGGCCATGGAGATCATCGACGAGCTGGAACCGGTGAAGCGGGGGCCCTACGCGGGGGCGATCGGCTACTTCAGCTACTCGGGGGATATGGACACCGCCATCACCTTGCGCACCGTCGTCATGCAGGGGCAGACGGCCTACGTGCAGGCGGGAGCGGGGATCGTGGCGGATAGCGTCCCTGAGCGCGAGTACGAGGAGTGCTTCAACAAGGCGGCCGCTCTTCTCCGCGCTATCGAGCTGGCGGAGACGGGGCTGGAATGAGACGGGCGAGTCTCTTGCCGCAGAGACGCGGAGATCTCAGAGAGTAGAGGCGGTGTGGGCGGGGGAGTGCCATCCCGGGCATTCTCCTCCATACCTTTTGCCTCTCCGTGTCGCGCCTCCAGGGTGTAACGCACCGAACGGCTCAATCGCTGTCGGAATGCGCGCATGATCGTCGTCATCGACAACTACGATTCGTTTACCTATAACCTGGTCCAGTACCTGGGTGAGATGGGCCAGGAGATGCGCATCTTCCGGAACGATCAGATCACCGTGGCGGAGGTGGCTGTGCTGCGGCCGGACCGCCTCATCATCTCCCCGGGACCTTGCACGCCGAAGGAGGCGGGGGTCTCTGTACCGCTCATTCGCACGCTGGCGGGGAAAGTGCCGATTCTGGGCGTCTGCCTGGGCCACCAGAGTATCGGCGCCGCGTTCGGGGCGCGAATTGTCCGCGCGCCCCGGCTGATGCACGGGAAAACCTCTCTCATTCACCACGACGGGCAGTCGGTGTACCGCGGCCTGCCGAACCCGTTCGAGGCGACCCGCTATCACTCGCTGGTGATCGATCCCGAAACGCTGCCCGAGGAGCTGGTGGTGACCGCGCAGACCGATATGGGGGAGATCATGGGCGTCCGGCACCGCCGGTACGCCCTCGAAGGGGTACAGTTTCACCCCGAGAGTGTGCTGACCCAGTGCGGGAAGGATCTGCTGCGGAACTTCGTGGCAGGTTAAGGCCGCCGCACTGCCAGTAATCCTGGAGAGGAAGCGGTGACGTTGCCGATCTACGCGGATCGCCTGGCCCGCGCGCGCGCCGCCCTGGCCGAAGCGGGTACGGATGCCCTGCTTCTCACCCCCGGCGCGAACCTGTTATACCTTACCGGCTTCGAGCCCCGTTACTCCGGCGAGCGGCTGCTGGCGTTTATCCTGCAGCGGGACGGTGCGGCCCTCTGGATCACGCCCGCGATGAACCAGGCGGAGGTGGAGCAGAGCGCCCTCCCCGGGCAGCAGATGCGCGTCTGGATGGACGAGGAGTGGCACCTGCCCTCTCTGCGGGATGCCACCGCCGGCCTGAAGACGGTGGCCTTTGATGACGAAACGCGCGCGGCGTTCCTGCTCGATCTGCTTGCCATCGCGCCCGAGGTGCGCGTCGGAAAGGCGAGCGGCGTGATGCGCGGATTGCGCACCTGCAAGGACGCAGCGGAGCTGGCCGCCCTGCGCGCCGCCGCTCGCACGGTGGATGAGACGATCCCCGAGGTCCTGGCGTTGTGCCGCCCGGGACGGCGGGAAATGGACGTGGAGGAGGCGCTGCGCGGGGCGCTCCGGCGGCACTCACCGGAGAGCGAGGTGGCGTTCAGCATCGTCGCCTCCGGGCCGAACAGCGCCCTGCCCCACCACCACACCGGCGGCCGCGAGCTCCGCCACGGCGATGTGGTGGTGCTGGACTACGGCACCCGCCTGCGCTGGTACCACAGCGACATCACGGTCACCTGCACCGTGGGGGAGCCGGCGGACCCGGAAGTACGGAAGGTCTACCGCAGCGTGTGGGAAGCGCAGCAAAAAGCACTGGCAGCAATCCGGCCGGGGGTGGCGTGTGCGGCGGTCGACGCCGCCGCGCGGGAATCCATTCGCGCCGCTGGCTACGGAGAGTATTTCATCCATCGCACCGGCCACGGCATCGGGCTGGACGTGCACGAGCCGCCCTACCTGGTGGCGGGGAACGAGGAGCCTCTGGCGGAGGGGATGTGCTTCAGCGTGGAGCCCGGCATCTATCTGCCTGGCCGGTTCGGGGTGCGGCTGGAGGTGATCGCCACGGTGACCGCCAGCGGAGTAGAGCTGCTGAATGCGCCGTCCTCGCCGGAGTTGCTAGACGCACTCGTGGGGTGAACGGGCACCCATCAGGACATCCCTACCGCAAAGTTTGTGATCGCCCTGCGGGCCACTGCTGATACATCAAAACGGCTACGGTGCAGATGGTGATGTAGCGCCGAGCAGAAGGTCGGCGTCGCCGGGCACAAACCTGACGCTACAGATCACGGCCTCGCAGCCGCTCTTTTCAGAGCAGGAGGCGTAAGGGACGCAAAGATCTGCGAAGGGCAGAGAATGAACCCGAGAGCGTCCAGATCCGGACCTGGCAGCGTGCGGAGAGTAGTAGCTGGCGATGATTAGTTTCTCTTTGCTGGATGGAGACGCCAACGTGATCACCGACGCCCTAATCCGCCTCTCTGAAGGAGAGGATCTCTCCCCCGAAGGCGCCGCCGCCGCGATGCACGCCATTATGAGCGGTCAGGCCACCTCCGCCCAGATCGGCGCTTTCCTCGCCGCTCTGCGGGTGAAGGGAGTCACCCCGCCGGAGCTCGCCGGCCTAGCGCGCGCCATGCGGGAGCACGCGGTGTGCATCCAACCCCCGCGCGCACTGCTCGCGGATACCTGCGGCACGGGCGGTGGATCCATCCATACCTTTAACGTTTCTACGACAGCGGCGTTCGTGGTCGCGGGCGCAGGCGTGGCAGTGGCCAAGCACGGGAACCGCGCGATGACCTCCGCCTGCGGGAGCGCGGACTGCCTGGAGGCGCTCGGCGTGCGGATCGACCTGCCGCCGGAGGCGGTGCAGGCGTGCATCGAGGAGATAGGGATCGGATTCCTGTTTGCGCCCGCCCACCATCCCGCGATGCGCCACGCGGGGCCTGTGCGCCGCGAGCTGCCGTTCCGCACCGTGTTTAACCTCCTCGGACCACTGACCAATCCTGCAGGTGCGCAGGCGCAGGTGATCGGCG
>JACQGL010000002.1 GCA_016199525.1 Armatimonadota bacterium | reverse complement strand
GTAGCCCGCCCGCTCTCCACTCTCCGGGCTGTCCCGAAAGCTTTCGGGACAGCCCGGAGAGTGGAGAGCGGGCGGGCTACGACGGGTATAAGCGGAAGAAGGGTTCGAAGGTGCATCTGGCGGTCGATACACTTGGGCATCTGTTGGCCTTGTTGGTCACACCCGTACGGGACCGATCCCAGGTTGGCCGATTGGCCTCTGCGGTTCAAGAGGCGACCGGCGAGAGCGTGCAGCTCGCCTTCGTGGACCAGGGTTACACCGGTGAGGACGCAGCCGACGCCGCCGAAAAGCAGGGCATTCACCTGGCAGTGGTCAAACTGCCGGAAGCCAAGCGGGGCTTCATGCTGCTGCCCCGCCGTTGGGTGGTGGAGCGCAGTTTCGCCTGGGCGGCACGGTTCCGCCGCCTGGCCAAAGACTACGAACGACTGCCAGAAATGCTTGCGGGAGTGCATTTTGTAGTCTTCGCCTGCCTGATGCTCGTCAAAGCGGCGCCACTACTGTCGAGTCCATAACACGCTCTAGGCTCCGCCCCGAAGGGGTGCCGGAGAGTAGCCTGCAGCAAGCGAAGCGCTGCTGCAGGACAACGCGTGATCAGGCGGATTTCGCCCTGGAGGGGCGGTGGAAGATCCGTCGAGCCAAGCCTTACGCAAAACTCTGACGCGCACCCGCCACCTCAGCAGTCCCCACTTTCAGGCTAAAATGGCGGCGCCGGTTTGAGGCCAAAGTGGGGAATGCCGAGGCAGGCCACCCCAGGGGGTGGTGTATCAAAGGATGTGTAAAACGCAGCGAGGGTGCTTCCCTCTGCCGCGAAGGTGGGTTCCCGACGGAACTGCTTCAGCGTTACCAAAGCCGTCCGAAGGAGGTCGATCGGTTCATCCAGACCCTCATCACCGGTTCCACGATCTGCAGCACACGCACGCCAGCCTGCTTCTGAGATAGAGCATCCACTCGAAGGTGGTGAGCGCACCACTTGGGCATGCGACGGTCGGCATCACGCTCGACGTATACAGCCACCTTCTTCCGGGGATGGGGAGGGAGGCCGCTCTCCGCTTAGACGCCGCGTCAGGGCCACTCTGGGGTCGCAGCAGGGCCGGTGATCACAGCAGGGCTAGATGTACTGGTGCCCTACTCCTCCTGCACCTTCTCGCGCATATGATGGCACCAGCCACACAGGCCCCCGTTGTCGTAGGCTCCGAGCATCTCGCTCCAATGAATGTCGTCGCCGCAACGCGCACATTCACGTGTTGCACACTTATTAACCACGTGCTTATCGAAGACGAACTTCTGCCGGTCGGATAGACTCTCGCACCCCCGGTCGATCACTTGCCTCGTAATCCCTGGGGCTGGACCCTCCAGAGTACCGGCAGTCCACCAGCAGCTGGAGGAACTCCTCAATACCATCGTGATCGGTATGACCACAGCAGCCCACGGAAGCATCCTCCTTTCTCTGCTGCTACGTCTTGTGCGCCACCACCCTTACAAGGCGAATAGCTCCAGCACCTCCGCGTGCAGGTCAGCCCCCGCCAGACTCTCATCCCGCGCGCGAAGGGCCGTTGGCCGGCGCTCTTCGGCCAGCTGGCGGAGCTTCCGCAGCTGGCCCTGGTAGTCGACGTAGACGCGCTCCTGCTCCTCCACAGACAGCAGCTGAAACTCCGGCGAGGTGAGCCAGTCACTCAGCCGTCCCGTAATGGCCAGCTCTCTCTGGTAGCGCTCCTCCAGCGTTAGTTCCGGCGCTGCGGTGCGCTCGCTCACCCGATCGGCAATCGCGATGCTCATCTCCTCGTCTCCCGGCTAAGCGCCCGTGGCTCTGCCGTATCTATAGACAAACGTCTGTTCGCGTTTATTCTACCCGGATACACCAGAGCCTGTCAAGCAGATTTTCAAACAAATTTTCGCCTACAGGCGCCAGGGTGGGACCAGTAGGAAAACGCGCGCCGCCCCCGCTGGGAGCGACGCGCGTCACAGCAAGTGTGCCGCGGACTCAGAAATCTCTGCGATAACCTCGCCCGGAGGCCACCCCGTTGTACCCGCCGTAAGATCCACGGAACGGCAGCCCCAGACCCAGGTTATCGCCTGGGTCCCGGCAGTCGCTGTAGAGATAACCCGGAACGCCGTAGCCACCCGGGTGGCCGAGGCCACGAAAACACTCGCCCGGGTCTTCGATCGGCTCGATGACGCTGCCGCTCCGCATCCGGTTCCGCCGGGAGTATAAACGGTCTGGCTCCGCAGCGGAGGTCATCGGATTCTGACGCAGCCCGAACCTGTAGACCGCCCCCTCCCTCTGCCAGCGGGACCTCCCCAACCGGGCCAACAGCCGCACCGCCCCGTGGAAGGCGATTTTTGTCAGGCTCAGGATGACGGGCAGATCGGCGGTGCTTCTTCCTGCGCCCGCCCTGGGTGACAGATGAGCACCAGCAGCCGGAGCGCCAGCAGACCTCGCGACGGGCGCGTATCGCCCCTCTTCCGCCGCCTACCTGCCTTGGCACCCCGCCCGGCGCTACAAAGGGAAGGCGGCAGCCTGCAAAGAACAGGGGGGTGAGGAGGGTCGCAGCGGATCCTCACCCGAAAAGCCTGGCCACCACCTGGCCGGGCCTTTCTGCCCCTGGCCGATCGTTAGACGCGGATCCCCGCGGGGAAGTCGCACGCCGTCCCGGGGCGGCCCTCCAGGCCGATGCCCGCGAACCTGACGCCGGACTACCTGGCGGCCGAGCGCCGCTTCCGCGAAGCCACCACCACTGCCCAGAAGGTGGCCGCCCTGCAGGAAATGCTCGCGGTCATCCCCAAGCACAAGGGAACTGACCACCTGCGGGGCGATCTCAAGCGCCGCCTCGCGCGCCTCCGCCAGGAATTGCAGCAACGCCGCTCGCACGGCGGCCGCGAGGCGCTCTTTCTGATCGAACGGCACGGCGCCGGCCAGATCGCCCTCCTGGGCACCCCCAGCTCTGGCAAATCCTCGCTGCTGGCGGCGTTGACCAACGCCCAACCCCAGATCGCGGACTACCCCTTTACTACCCAGCATCCCCAGCCAGGAATGATGCCCTATAAGGACGTGCAGATCCAGCTGGTGGATACCCCACCGTTGACCGCCGACTTCATGGAGCCGTGGCTGGCCGACCTCACCCGCCGCGCGGATGCCGTGGCCATCGTGGTGGACCTGGCTACAGACGACGCCCTCGAGCAGGTCCAGGCCGTGCGCGAGCAGCTCGCCCGCCGGCACCTACTCGTCGGTCGCCCCGCGGCGCGCGACGCACAAGACGAGCACGCCACCCGCTGCCCCGCGCTTATCGTGGGCAACAAGATGGACCTCCCCGGCGCCCCCGACCGGCTGGCGGTCCTCCGCGATCTCCTGGCAGGTGATTTGACCGTCCTCGGGGTTTCCTCGCTCACCGGGGAAGGGCTGGAGCGGCTGCGCACGGCCCTGTTCGATCTCCTGGGCCTGGTGCGCGTCTATACCAAGGTTCCCGGACGCAAGCCGGACCTAGATACTCCTTATATCCTCTCCGCAGGCAGCACCGTGCTTGATCTCGCCGGTCTGGTTCACAAGGACCTGCAGCGCCAGCTGAAGTCCGCGCGCATCTGGGGTGGCCCGGACAGCCCCTCGCCGGCGGGCTCCGCCAAGTACCCCGGCCAGGCGGTGGAGCGAGACCACATCCTGGCGGACGGCGATGTGATCGAGCTGCACCGGTAGCGCCGCCAATGCGGTGCCCAGCCACGGGAGGTATCCGGTGGCTCACCGGCGCCAGATGAACCGGAGCGGGCGGCCGCCAGACACGCTCTCGGGAGGCACAGTGCGATGCGCACCAGTTCGCACGGGCCTGGGGTCCGCGACACGGGCTGCCGGGAAGAAAGCAGCCGCTATCTCAGGGAGGGTGGGCAACCCCTATCCGCAGAATCTGGCACTGCTTGGGGAAATCGTGGCGAAGAAAGGCATCGCGCCCGGGCATTGCTCCCCAGCATCAACTTCAGGCTACCGCCTCCATTCGACACGCCTCGGTCCGGACAGCCCGCGCCGCCAGTAGATCCCTCTCCGCCGCCGTCAGGAGGGATCCGAAGTCGGCCCCATCCTCCGGGTAAACTGCCACGCCTACGCTCACCCCAAGCGGAATGTCCGGCACTGGCGACAAGAGCCGTTGCACTTTCTCCGCGAGCCGCCGCGCCACCTCGCGTGCCTGCCGATCCGCGCAGTGAGGAAGCACGATGATGAACACGCCTCCCGCATAGCGAGCCAGGAAATCCATGTCCCGGATTGGCGCCCGCAGCGCGCTGATGATGCGGTGCAGCAGGCGATCCATCTGCCGCGGCCCCAGACACCGGTTCAACTCGTCGAATCGATCCACATCCGCCAGCAGGATCGCGAACGGCTGCTCGCGGCGCTGCGCCTCCGCCAGCTGGTGGCGCAGGAAGTGCACCAGGGACTGCGCGTTCGGGAGGCGGGTAAGCGGGTCCTCGATGACCACCTGCCGGGTTTCCTCGAACGTCTGCGCCAGCTCCACCAGCGGGGCGGCGTGCTCCGCCACCAGGGCTAGCTGGCGCGCGTGGTGGGGACGGTAAAAATTATAACTTATACTGTAGAGTGAAATTGCTCCAATCACCCGGCGGCCGCTTACCAAGGGCATGCAGAGGCTCGAACTCAGTTCCAGGTTCTCGCTCGGGTGAACGCGGCGCGCCAGATCTAGCGCCGCCGGCACGTTCACCAGTGGCTGGCCGGTAGCCACGACGTGTCCGGTAGCTCCCTCGCGCAGGCGGATCCGGAGCTTCTCCAGCAGGTGCAGATAGAGCCCCGTCGCGTGTGCCACCTCCACCTCCTCCTCATCCGGGCGGCGTAGGAAGAGGGCGCAGCACGAGTACGGGATGAGCCGGCCTATGTACTCGGCGAGCCCTTTCAGTAGCACCTCTAACCGGGGCGGTTCGCCCGCCAGATTGGCCAGGTCACCCAGCACTGCCTGGATCTCCGGCTCCTGCACCGGGCCGCCCTCCAGCGCCGCCAGGCGCGCCGCCAGCTGCTCAGCGACTCCCTGAGCCGGTACCGCGCCCGTGCTTTCCATCCGGCGAAGGCGCGCGTCCACCTCGGGCAGCATTTCGATAAACACCTTCACCACGCGCGGGTCGAACTGCGTCCCCGCCCCCGCCTTGAGGATCTCCAGCGCTTGCTCGTGTGGGATCGCCCGGCGATAAGGCCGCTCGGTGGTCAGCGCGTCGAATACATCCACCAGGGACACGATGCGCCCCCCGACCGGGATCTCCTCGCCCCGCAGGCCGCGTGGATAGCCCAGGCCATCCCAGCGCTCGTGGTGGGTGAGCACGATCGGGATCACCGGCCAGGGGAAGTTCACTGGCTCCAGAATCAGCGCTCCGATCTCGACATGGCCCTTGATCACCTCGAACTCTTCCCCGGTCAGCTTGCCCGGCTTGCACAGGATCTGCTCGGGGATACCCAGCTTGCCGATGTCGTGCAGCAGGGAGGCAATCCGGATCGCCTCGAGATCGTCGGGGCTCACCCTCAAACGTTCGGCAAGGCTGATAGCGTATTCCCGCACGCGGTGGATGTGCTTGTGCGTCTGGCGATCCTTGGCCTCGATGGCCATCGCTAACGACGCAATAATCGAGTGGTTGAGGCGGTTCAACTCCTCCATGTGCTGCACGTCGGCGCGGATCTTCTGCGCGCGCAGCGAGTAGGCCCAGTAGACGAAGTAGCACGGCGGGAACAGGAGAAGTAAACCGGCGGCCAGCTGCACGTGATGATACACCCACACCAGCCCCGCCGCGCCGCACGCCGCAGCAAAGTAGCCGGGCGCCGCCGGTAAGCAGCTCTTGCGCCACAACGCCCAGGTGCTCTGCTCCTGGTTCTGCGCATGGGCGTAAAGCGCCACGCCAAAGCTGTTAAGCAGGAAATAGACCAGCGTCGCTGCGAATAGAGGCGCTGCTAACCGCTGCAGCTCGATGACTCCAAAGACTCCCCCGCAAGCCTGGTACACGATCCCCGCCGCCACCGCGCACAGCAGAAAGTTGCCGGTATTAAACACCGCACGGTGGAACGGAATACCTGCTAAGCTACATATCTTGCCCACCTTCTTGCGGTTCAAAGCCATAGATGCTAGGGCGCTGACCACATTGACCACCGCCGCCGCCGCCGGCCCCTGGGCCAGCAGAGCGAAAAAGGCAATCACGAATGCCACGCTGATCACGCCATAGCGAGCCGTCAGCTCCACTGTCAGGACGCTGGCGGTCGTCACCAGTAGCATCAGGCAGATAACGAGGGGCCAGTCAGTGATCAGATACCGCTGGCCGGCATACCAGCCGAGCCAGCCGGCTGCGCCCGACTGGAGAATGATGTAGGCCCTCAACAGCGGATCTAGATTACGAAATCGCATCAACGTTCGCCCCTATCGGTGGGCTGCAACCGCCAGAAGAGTGAGAAGTCCTCCCGCTTGCATCGGGATCGGGACCCGGGTGTTCCTGCACCACCGGATGGCCCCTTGTGTCATCGCCACCCGGTCGCTTACGCCTTACAACAAGGGTTTCTGCAAGTTCCATGCCGAATGCAGTCGGACGGCCTGCCCGTCTGGAAGCACGCCCGTTCCCTCGTCGCGGCAGTGGGACACAGTGGACCGCGTGAGGGCTGGGAGTAGGCCGGGGAGTTCGTCTGCACGCGACGGACCAACCCCCAAGGTCCTCTCGCTCCGCGGCGGCGCGGAAAGAGCCCACGAAATCGGGGTGGGTCCTCTGCCAGCGGTTATCCGTCCGCAGCCCCGATTACATCGGGACGCCACTCCTCCCGATTACATCGGGATCGGGACCAGAAGCGGATCAGGGCGTGGCAGGCGAAGCCATGATCCAGCGCCAGGACATACCGCATGTGGGGGTCCCGGCAAGCGGCCCACCTCACTGTGTGGGCGCCGGTCCATCTGCCGGGCGAGTTGCGGGAGGTAGGTCGTGCAGCGCATCAGCAGCGCCTGGGCCAATCCTCAGTCCGCTTGCCGGGCACAGACGCCTCCCCCAGGGAGGAGAGGACGTATCCAGGCACGGAGACTCTCACGGGAACGCCACGGGGATGGCCTTTCTATCCGGGCGCTGCCAGTCCTCCCGATGTAATCAGGATCGGGAAGGGAAACCGGTTTCACGGCTCGCTTCGGCCAGACCCGTTGGCGTTCCCTTTTGCTGACCTGCCTGGCAGCCACTCACTACCTCGAGTATGAAGCAGCCTGCGGTCATGCGACTGTCAGGTTTGGTCTACGTTACCCGCACGTTCACCGGAGCGGGGGTGACGGCGCCGGGCGCTGAACGTTCGCCTCAGCTCCTCTCGGTGAGCTGCTGGGCGCGCTGTGGATCGATCTTGACCCCCGGCCCCATGGTACTGGAGAGGGTGATGCCGCGCAGGTAGCGGCCCTTCGCCGCCGCAGGCCGCGCGCGGACGAGCGCCAGGAGCAGGGCGTTGAAGTTCTCCAGCAGGTGCTCGGTGGGGAAGGAAACCTTACCGATGGGCGAGTGGATGATGCCTGCCTTCTCCACCCGGTATTCCACGCGCGTGGCCCCATTGATATCCCGCACCACGCGGCCGATGTCGTTGGTCACCGTCCCCGAGCGGGGGCTGGGCATGCGCGGGCCGAGCGTACGACCCAGAGCACGGCCAATAACGGGCATCATATCGGGCGTGGCCAGGAGCACGTCGAACTCCCGCCAGCCGCCCTGGATGCGCTGGACGAGATCCTCCGCACCCACCACGTCGGCGCCTGCCTCTGCCGCTTCCTGCGCCTTCTCGCCCCGGGCAAACACGGCTACACGCCGCACCTTGCCGGTGCCGTAAGGCAGGTTCGTCGTCCCGCGAACCACCTGGTCGCCGTGGCGAGGATCCACGCCCAGGCGCACGGCGACGTCCACCGTCTCATCAAACTTGGCTGTGGACGTCTTCTTGACCAGCTCCACAGCTTCCGCAGGTTCGTAGACCTTGGTGCGGTCTACAGCGGCAGTGGTCTCCAGGAATCGCTTGCTGTGCTTTGGCATTCTGTTTCCTCGTGGTCTGCGGGGCTAACGCCCCTCCCACTGGTCTTAACGATCTTGATGGATACCCCGGCGACGCCGAGGCTGTAGAAGGAGAATGGAAGAGTAGCAAATGGGATCGATTGGCGTTGGGCATCGGGCCTCGAATCTAAATCTGCCCGCTTACCCCGTCACCTCTTCACCCAGTCACCCGTTCTCCCTTTCTTCTTCTCCGCGCGCTCGGCACCTCTCTGCGGTGAATTCCCCCGCCTAAGCGGCGATCTCAATCCCCATGCTACGCGCGGTGCCCTCGATGATGCGCATAGCGGCCTCAAGGTCGCTGGTATTCAGGTCCTGCATCTTGGTCTGCGCGATTTCCCGCAACTGCTCGCGGGTGATGCGTCCGGCTGTCTGGGTCCTGTTGGCGCCCGAGCCTTTCGCCACCCCTGCGGCCTTCTTGAGCAGCTCTGAGGCGGGCGGGGTCTTGGTGACGAACGTGAAGCTGCGGTCCTCGAAGATGGTAATCTCCACGGGAATGATGGTGCCCACCTGCGGCGCAGTACGCTCGTTGTAGGACTTTACGAACTCCATGATGTTGATGCCGTACTGGCCGAGGGCGGGGCCCACGGGCGGAGCGGGGGTGGCCTTTCCGGCTGGGCACTGGAGTTTTACCACCGCGAGCACTTTCTTAGCCATAGAGTAATCCTCAACCGTGCGCGATCCGGAAAGCTTTCGGGACAGCAGACACGGAAAACCGCTGGTCCCAGACGGTCTGAGACCAGCGCAAACCCAGAAGCGGGCAGGCGGAGTGCCTGGAGATCACACTCGCTCGATTTCCGCAAAGCTCATCTCCACGGGCGTATCCCGGCCAAAGATGGAGATGAGCACCTTCACCTTTTCATTGTCCGGATTGATATCCTCGATCGTGCCCGTGAAGTCTGCAAACGGACCCGAGTTCACACGCACCACCTCGCCCTTCTGCCAGGCGGGCTTGGCCTTGCGGGTGCCATCCTCAAGCGACTCCAGGATGTTGGCGATCTCCCGAGCCTGGAGCGGAACTGGCTTGTTCCCCGAACTCACGAATCCCGTCACACCAATCGTGTTCTTGACCAGGTACCAGGTCTGGTCATTCAGATCCATTTCGATGAGGACGTAGCCGGGGAACACTTTGCGCTTGATGGAGGTGCGTCGACCGTTCCGGTTACGCTGCTCCTCCTCCACCGGCACCAGGATCCGCGAAATCTTATCGCGCAGGCCCAGGGATTCCGCCCGTCGCTCGATATTCGTCTTGACCTTGTTTTCGTGGCCCGAGTATGTGTGGACCGCATACCAAGCCTTAGTCATTGGAATCCCCTCTCATTCTTGCCTTTATTATCTACCAAAACCCAATACTCCCTTTATCACGAACGAGAGCGCCGAATCCAGAACGAAAATGTAGATTCCTACCGCGATGAGCAGGCCGAACACGACCTGAGTAGCCCGGATCCACTCCTCACGCGATGGCCACTGGGTGCGGCTGAGCTCGTGGCGCACCTCCTGCAGATAGCGCAGCCACTTGTGCCCCAGCGTCGGTCGCCGCGCGGTAACCCGCGGGGCCCCGGCCCCCTTGCCCCGCTCCTTCTCCTTTTTGGGACGGGCGGATGCATCACTCATTTCTTTATCTCTGACCTGGGTGGCCATCGTGGCGGGTTTAACTCCGCATCGGTGGGGATGCCCCCGATGCTGTGGCGATGCAGCGTCGGCCGGCGCCTCTCCGGCGGACGTCGCAGTGTCCGGACGCTTCTGACCGGGACCGTGTGCGTCCGTACGCACCATTCAGGCAAATAATTAGCGAGGAGAGTACACGGCTCTCCTCCGCGCGCCATTATAGCAACACCCCATCCACCCGTCAAGCCGCGAAATCGGCTTGTTCGAGCCTCGTTCCGTCCGTCCGCCCGTGCCTCCGGTGCTATTTTCCCTCGTTTGGGGGAGGATGCCACCACCGGGCCAGTTCAGGTGCGCGGGTCTGGCACGACTTGTGCCTGGTTGCAGAAACGCCCGCAGTCCCCTCCGGGTCTACGGAGGGAGCGCTTACCAGAGAGCCACCCGCCTGGCGGTCTGGAGAGGGAATTCAGGGTGGCCAGAACGAACTACCACGGCGAACCACTTGCTATCCCCGAGCGGGGGCGGATGAGAGACGATATCCGTTGCCGCGGAGTCGTGCCAACTGAGGAGTGGCAGAGATGCGGTACCACGCATCCCGATGGTCTACGCTCATCGGGTTGCTCTTGAGCCTGGGGCTGGGCGCTCCCGTCCTGGCGGCTCCCAGCGCCGAGATCACGCGCCTCACTCTGGATCACAGCGTTCGTGAAACGGTGGATGGCGCCTCCCGCGCCGGGATGCGGGTTCACGTTGACTTCGTGGTCAGGGACAACAAGGACCAGAAGTGCGCCGCGGTGGTCTTCCTGAAGAAGGGGGACCACTTCGTCAAGGCCACGGAAGCGAAGTACCAGAACAACGAGAAGAACTACGTCGTGTTCCGCACCCTGCGGTGCGAGCGCCGTGAGAGCCAGTTCGCGGACATTACGCTCTTCTGCCCCTACGAACCCGTCGATCTGCCGGAGGGCAAGCACGATGTCAGCGCTCTGGTGGAAGTTCGCTCCGAAGACGACGGCCAATGGCCTATCCTGACGACCAGGGCATCGGATATCCTCTTCACGCGCAGTGCGCCGGCAGCGGTCGAGTCCCATATCGAGCGCGTCACATTCGATCATAACGTCGACGAGCAGGTGGATGGAGTGAGCGTGAAAGGCCTCCGCCTGCACGCGAAACTGCGGATCGAGAACGGCAAGGGGCGCGACTGCGCGCTGGTGCTGTTCATCAAGAAGAGCGGTGAATACGTCAAGAGCACGGTCCCCAAGTACCAGAACAACCTGAAGAACTACGCGGTGGTGCAGACCATGGTGCCTCGCCAGGACGTTTCCGAATTTGACGACCTGACCCTGTTCTGCCCCTATGATCCGATCGATCTGCCAGTAGGGAAGCACGATCTGGAGTTCGTCCTGGAGGTGCGGGCCCGGCAGCAGGATGAGTACAAGGCCATCGCCACCTACACGTCGGGCATTACCCTCACTCGTGGCGACCCTGTGACCCTCCCGCCGTCGTCCCCGCCGGCCGTTGGGCCGTTACGTGTCCCCACGCCCGGCCCGGAGCCGGGCGCGCGGCATGATCACGGTCCCAACGAACCCTGCTTCGCGTGCCAGGTCTACCGAAAGATCGTCAACGCGGTTGTCTGGGTGGAGGCGGGCAGCAATCGGGGCACGGGCAGCATCATTCGTGCCGATGGCAGCGTACTCACCAATTACCATGTGATTAAGAGCGCGCCGGATGAAGTGAAGGTTCGCCTCCGCACCCAGGTGCAGGTGACTTACGACTGTGAGGTGGTCAAGACTAGCACGGATCTGGACCTGGCGCTGCTGAAGATTCGCAACCCACCCAGCGATCTCACCGTACTCGCCCTCGGTAATTCGGACCGTATAGACGTAGGGGACCGGGTTTACCTGATTGGTCACCCCTATGGGCTCTCCTGGACGCTCACCTCGGGCGTGATCAGCGCTATCAGGGACGATAGCGATCTGTCACCCGAGTTTCGGAACCTGATTCAAACGGACGGAGCCGTCCACCCGGGGAATTCAGGCGGTCCGCTTCTCAACCCGAAAGGGGAGATGGTGGGTGTCAACACGCTGGTGCGAGCGGTGGACGGGGTGCCGAAGGAGAACCTGGCGTTCGCGCGACCCTCAAACATCGTCCGGCAGTGGCTGGGTTGGTAGCCCGCACCCGGAGGGAACTGGGGCGGCTCGGGCACCCCACTGGATAAAGCCGCGCCCGCCACAGAAGGTATCCGTGGCAGGCGCGGCTGCTTTGTGCCCCCTCTGTAAGGCTACCTGCGGGTAGCGTCTCTACGGATTCTGGATGCTCTCGCGGTACCCAGCGACGCGCTCCTCGGGCCAGATCGCCTGCGTCACACGCAGCGGCGCGTGCCAGATGGAAGGCAGCCCCCGGGCCGCCAGGCGCTGGTTGAGCGGTCGGAAGAATTCAAACAGCTGCACCACGCCCATTGGCAGGCTATTCGCCTCACCATAGGCCGCCAGGTTCGCCGTGGGGGTCTCCCACTCCGGGGCCACCTGGCGCATGTAACTGGTAGCGGGATAGCGCCTGGCGGTGGCGTTCACGATGCGCGTGTAGAGCACCGCCCGGGTCCCGTGGGGGTCCGGGTAGGCCTGCTGCCCCGGCTGGAGAGGCGCTGAGGCCATCACCAGGATCTTGGGATAGACGACCCACTGGGCGCCCGCCGAGCGGCCAATACGGGCCAGCTCTTGGTCTGACAGCCAGTCCCCACTCGGGTTATCCACCAGGTGGGTCCGGAAGCCGGCGCCCTCGAAGAGCGACACGATCACCTGGTCCATCAGGTTACCGACCGGCTCCTCGGCCGGACCGAGGGGAGAATTCTTGATCTCAGTCGTGACAATCGCTAGCGTAGGGGTGCCGCGGGTCTGCTGAGCCTGGCTACCAGGGACCAGCGCACCCCAAGCCAGCGCCGCCAGGAGAACAGCGCTGGCGCGCACGATTCCTCTCCGCATCGCCCTCTTCCTTTCCTTGGCAGCCGCGTTAATCGCCGGCAGTAGATACGTTACGCTTCCGCCGGGTGTCGGAAGCCGCCGCCGGCGGGGCAGCGGCAATGAAAATCGGTAGCTGTCTCGCTCACACGGAGTGAGGTCGCTCGGCCGGCTACCGGGCCGGCACTAGCAACGAATTTCCTTTACCCATTGCTGCCGGTCTCAAAACCGCCCTTTGGTTTGGGGAACGTGCTACACGGTGACGCGTCGGTAGACGATGAGCCGCATCAGCTGGTAGATCCCCATATGGAGCAGCATATAGAACACCAGCGCGATAAGGTAGGAAAGGTAGAGCACACCGCTACCGTCCAGCCTCACCGCGCGCACCAGCCCCTCGAACGGGCCCAGCAGGGGCACGGAAAGGGCGTAAATGAACCGGTAAAAGCCCGCCCCGCGGTTGGCGCCGATCAGATCGAGCAACCAGCGGATGGCGATCAAGGCATAGAAAACCCCGAACACGAAGTTCAGGATCTGTGCAGCGCGCGCCGTGATCCGCTCTCGCCGGGGGCTGGGGACCTCGGCCACCTCGCCATCCACCACCACAACTTCCTGTTCTCTGGCTCGCTCCACAGTAGGCCTCCTTGAAAGGGGTTCTGCTGTGGACGTTCCCCGTCTGTTCATCGCGCAAACCGAGCATCCCGGGGGTAGGGCGGAAGCGCCGGTAAGCGTCGTTGGCGCCCGCGAGCGAGGGCGCTATCCTGAAGCAGGACCCGATCCCGGTACACAATGGGGGGAGGGCATGGGTGGCTAATAAGCGCTGGTTCCATGCCGCGGCGGCGGACGAGCTGTTGCCCGGTGAGCGTAAAGTAGTGCGTGTGGACGGACAGTGTATCCTCCTGGTGAACCTGGCGGGAGAGCATGTGGCTTTCGAGTCGGTCTGCCCGCACCAGGAAGCGCCGCTCGATACCGCCGACATCCAGGGCGAGGTCATCACCTGCCTCTTTCACGGCTACCAGTACAATATCCGCACCGGCGAGAACCTGTATCCCGCCGCCGTCTACCCTCAGAATCGCTCGTGCCGGAAGCAGTTTCTGCGACCGCTGGTAGTCTGCTCCGTGGCGGCGCGTACCGACGGCATCTGGGTGGCCCTACCCGCCGGGAAATAGACCACCGTGGTCAACCTCTACTCACCACCGCAGGTGCGAGCACTGCTGGAACGGTACGGCATCCGCCCGCGCAAGCGGTGGGGACAGAACTTCCTCATCGATCGGAATACCCTCCATCTCGTCCTGCGGGCGGCGGAACTGGGGCCTGAAGATACCGTCCTGGAGATCGGGCCGGGCC
>JACQGL010000080.1 GCA_016199525.1 Armatimonadota bacterium | reverse complement strand
TCAGCATGGCTTAACCTGGTGCGCGGCACCATTGATCTAGATGGGCACACTAAAGATGGATGGGCCATACCTGCTCACGAGCCGACCACCGATCGGCCTCCGGCAACGCAGTTGGAGAAGAGCTTGCGAGCCGGCGAATTCGCGGTGACGGCAGAGCTGGTCCCAACCCGTGTGCCCGACTTTCGCCTGCTCCAGAAACGAGTAGATGCGCTTAAAGGTAAAGTCCACGCTGTCAACGTTACCGATAATGCGGCGGCCACAGTGAAGATGCCGTCCTGGGCGGCGTGCGCTTTCCTAATTCAAAACGGTGTGGAGCCTATCTTCCAGCTGTCGTGCCGGGATCGTAATCGACTGGCGCTCCAGAGTGACCTGCTGGGCGCTTACGCCTTCGGGGTGCGCAACGTCTTCGTGGTCACCGGCGACTACGTTACCATCGGCGACCACCCGCAGGCGAAGCCCGTGCACGACGTGGACGCCGTGCAGCTGCTCGCCATCTTCCACCGGATGCGGGCCGAGGGCAAGCTGGCGTCCGGTGGTGACCTGCGCGACGGCACCAAGGGCACCGTGTTCACGCCGGATCTGTTCCTGGGCTGCGCCGCGCACCCCACCGCCGACCCGCCTAAGGCGCAAGTTCTGCGGCTACTCAAGAAGGAACGCGCAGGCGCGGACTTTGTGCAGACCCAGTGCGTGTTTGACCTGAAGCGGTTTGAGCAGTTTATGGCGATCGTGCGCGACGAGGGGGTGACCGAGCGCTTGTCCATCCTGGCGGGCGTCATGCCGGTCAAGTCGGTGAAAGCGTTCGAGTTCCTGAGCAACGTGCCCGGCATCCGTGTTCCCGATGCCCTGGTGAAGCGGCTGGCAGCGGCGCAGGACAAAGAAGAGGAAGGTCTGCGCATCGCAGAGGAAATCCTCGTCGGCGTCAAAAACGTGGTCGGCGTCTCCGGCGCGCACTTAATGGCTCCCTACTGGGAGGCGGCGATCCCGGCGCTGCTGGAACGGGCACAGGTACAGGTAAGCGTTTAGCGGCGGCGTTGTAGGGAGGCGGCCGGCAAGAACGCCGTATCGCTCCTCCCGTCTCCCGCCGAAGGAGATGAGAAGTGCTCATCATTGGCGAGCGAATTAATTCCACACGGAAAACCGTCGCGCCGGCGGTAAAGGAACGCAACACAGCATTCATTGAGGACGAGGCGCGCAAGCAAGGGGAAGCAGGGGCCCACTACATTGACTGCAACGGCGCCACCGTGGGACGGGAGGAGGAGCCGGAGGCGCTCTGCTGGCTGGTGCAGACGGTGCAGGCGTGCGTAAACCTGCCCATCTCCCTCGATAGCCCCAACCCGGATGCAATTGAAGCGGCGCTGAAGGTCCACCGTGGCGCGCCCATCATCAATTCCATCACCGGGGAGCGGGAGAAGCTGGAACGATTGCTACCGCTGGTGCGCCAATACGGCGCCAAAGTCATCGCCCTCTGCATGGACGATGAGGGCATGCCCAAAACCGGCGAAGACCGCATCCGCATCGGGCTGCGCCTTATCGACCGGCTCCTTTCCGCAGGGGTGCCGGAAGAAGATGTGATTCTTGACCCGTTGCTGCTCCCTATCAGTGTGGACTCACAACACGGGATCAGCGTCTTGCAGGCGATTGCCGAATTCAAACGCCGCTGCCCGAACTTGAAGGTCAGTATTGGTTTGACCAACGTTTCCTACGGCTTGCCCGAGCGCCGCTGGCTAAATCGTGCCACGCTCATTCTGGCAATGGGTGCCGGATTGGATGCCGTTATCTGCGATCCCACGGATCGCGATCTGATGGCAATGCTTCTGGCAGCAGAGGCACTGCTGGGGAAGGACGAGTTCTGTGCCCGGTATCTGGCGGCGGCACGAGCGGGTCTATTAAGCGGGGCGTGATGCTAACGATGGAACAACCTCTTGCAGAAAAAGACAAGAAGCAGAAGCTAAACCCCGTGCGTGTGCCGGTACGCACCCTGCTGCCGGAGAGTCGCACGCACACTTTTGCCGAGGTGGTGCGGGGTTACAGCCGCGACGAAGCGGTGGCCGAGGCCCGTCGCTGCCTTCTCTGCCCCAAGCCAAAGTGCGTCGCCGCCTGCCCCATCGGGCAATCCGTGGACGACTATATACGGGCCATCCAGCAGGGCGACTTCCAAACGGCGCTGTCGATCATCGTCCGTGACAACCCGTTCCCCCGCGTGTGCGGACGGGTTTGCCCCGCGCATTGCGAAGCGGTCTGCCCCAACGCCAAGCGGGGTGATGCCGTTGCCATTCGCTATCTCAAGCGCGCGGCGGTGGAGTGCGTGGGGGATGACTACCACTTTGAGCGGCTATCCGCACCCGGTGGCGAGCATTCCCCGGAGCCGGTCGAGTATCCCATGGCAGTAATCGGCGCTGGGCCGACGGGGCTGTCCTGTGCGTGGCGGCTGAGGCAACTGGGGCACGCCGTCACCCTCTTTGAAGCGGAACAGGAATTAGGCGGAATGCTGCGCTACGGCATTCCCGCCTTCCGACTACCCCGCTGGGCAGTGGATGCCGATATCCAGCGCATCCTGGACCTGGGCATGCAGGTCCAGACGGGGATGTCTCTGGGTACTGATTTCACCCTGGATGACTTGTTTGCACAGGGCTTTGCCGCCGTCTTCCTGGGCATTGGGGCACTGAAGCCGAAACGGATGGTCATCGAAGGCGAGCCCTGCCGCGGGTTGCTGCACGTTTTGGACTTTATGCAACAGGTCTGCTCCCCCAATCCGCGCCGGCTGGCCGGCAAGCGGGTTGCCGTTGTGGGAGGTGGGTTTGCGGCTATGGATGCGGTGCGCAGTGCCCGGCGGCTGGGAGCGGATGCGTTTGTGATCTACCGGCGCGACAAGGCGCAGATGCCCGCCTCCCCAGAGGAAGTGCACCACGCCGAAGAAGAAGGCGTCGAGTTCCACTTCCTGACGCAACCCATCAAGCTCCTGAGCGACCAGCGCCAGCGACTTAGGGCCATCGTCTGCCAGAGGCAGCGGCTGGGCGAGCCCGATGCGAGCGGGCGACCGCGTCCGGTGCCCGTGGAAGACAGCAAGTTTGTCATCGCCGCGGACTTCTTGATTGAGGCGGTCAGTCAGGAGCCGGACACGGCGGCGCTGGCCCCCGCCGGCATCGCCCTCAGCCGCTGGAACACGGTGGTGGTAGATGAGCAGACGCAAGCGGCGTCTCGCCCCGGTGTGTTCGCGGGCGGCGACTGCGTCACCGGTTCCCTCGACGTTCCCCGCGCCATTGCTACCGGCGTCCGGGCCGCGGTGGCCATGGATGCCTACGTTCGTCAGCAGTCTGTCGAGATCAATCCCCATGCACAGCCAGAGTAAAGATACCTGCTTGCAGCCCATTGCCGCGGTAGCGCAGCGGTTAGGGCTTGCCGAAAACGACTTGGAGTTCTACGGGCGGTTCAAGGCGAAGATATCGCCTTCTGCTATCGAGCGCGCCAAGCAGAGACAACCCGGCAAGCTGGTGGTAGTCACCGCGATCACTCCCACCCCCGCGGGCGAAGGGAAGACGACGGTGGCTATCGGTCTCTCGATGGCCCTCTCGCGCCTGGGGAAGAAAGCCTGCGTGTCCCTGCGCGAGCCGTCGTTGGGACCGCTCTTCGGCATGAAGGGCGGCGCCACCGGCGGCGGGAAAGCCACCGTTGAACCTGCCGCAGAGATCAACCTTCACTTCACCGGTGACCTGCACGCCGTTACCGCGGCGCAGAACCTGCTGGCGGCGTTCGTGGATAACCACTTCTATCATGGGAACGCGCTGGGAATCGACCCCGACTCTGTGCTCACGCGGCGCTGCCTGGATGTGTGCGACCGCTCGCTCCGTCACATCACGGTGGCCTCTGGAAATGGGGGGCGGGAGAGCAGCTTCGAGCTGACGGCGGCGTGCGAGCTTATGGCCACGCTGACCTTTAGCCAGAGCATCACGGACCTGAAAGAGCGCGTGGCCCGCATCATCATCGGGTTCACACGCGAGGGTAAACCGGTCACCGTCGCCGACCTGAAATCTGCGGGCGTGGTGGCGCTGCTTCGGGATGCCATCCAGCCCAACCTGGCGCAAACGAGCGAAGGCACGCCCGCCCTCATCCATCTGGGCCCATTCGGCAACGTCGGCTGCGGCTGCAACAGCGTGAGGGCGACACAGCTGGCCCGACAGCTCGCCGACTACACCATTACGGAAGCCGGGTTCGCCTCCGATCTCGGCTTCGAGAAGTTCTGCGACCTGATCTGCCGCGCAGGCGGGTTTACTCCCGATGCCGCCGTCGTGGTTGCCACGGTGCGGGCGTTGAAGTATCACGGGGGCGTGCCCCTCGCGCAACTGGGCAACAAAGATAGCGACGCCGTGGCGAACGGATTCGCCAACCTGCAGAAGCATATCGAGAACGTACAGGCATTCGGGCTGCCGTGCGTGGTAGCGCTCAACCAGTTCTCGGATGACCGCCCGGAGGAACTGGCGGTCATCCACGAGTTGTGCGCGGCGCAGGGCATCCAGTGCGTACCCACGCAGGTATGGCAGTACGGAAGCGAAGGCGGACTGGCGCTGGCTGCAGCGGTGATGGAAGCAACCCAGCAGCCCAGCCAGTTTCGGTTTCTCTATGATATCGAGTGGCCGCTGGAGCGCAAACTGGAGACGATTGCCGGCACGCTCTACGGCGCTGAGGCCGTGGAGCTGCTGCCCCCTGCCAGGCAGAAGCTGGCGCAGCTTCAGGCGCTCGGTCTGGACAGGCTGCCGCTCTGCGTGGCGAAGACCCACCTCTCCCTATCCGACAACGCGCGCCTGCTGGGGAGACCGAGCGGGTTCACGGTGACCATCAAAGACCTGCGGGTGATGGCGGGAGCGGGGTTCATCGTCTGCTACGCCGGCAATATTCTCACGATGCCCGGCTTGCCCTTGGTGCCCGCTGTCGAGCGAATTGAGGTGACGGAAGAAGGACGTATCATCGGAATGGCCTAAAATAACGGCACGCCGCCGTAAGTTCGCAGCGGCGTACGCCGCATTCCGCCATTGGCCGCGCGGGAAGACGGGCGGTTCCTCCGATGCGAGGATGCTCACCCGTCTTCCCGCGCGCCTATGGGAGAACGCACAGGCCCGCGATTTGCGGGCCGCGATTTCGACTTCAACTGGATCTCCCTATCCGCGACCATGCTTCTTCAAGAACTCCTCGCCGATGCCCCTGTCGTGACGGATGGCGCGTGGGGCACAGAATTGCAGGCGGGCGGGCTTCCCGCCGGTGAGTGTCCCGACGCCTGGAACCTATCCCACCCGGAGCGCGTGGAGGAGGTGGCCCGCGCCTACGTGGAGGCCGGTAGCCGCGTCATACTGACCAACACCTTTGGGGCGAGCCCGATCGCGCTGGCGCGATATGGCCTGGAGGACAGGGCAGCGGCTATCAACCGGGCAGGCGTCGCCATCTCGCGTCGCGCAGCCAGGGACCGCGCGTATGTGTTCGCCTCTATGGGGCCAACGTGCAAGATGCTGATCACCGGCGAAGTGTCGCCGGATGAGGTCCACGCTTCGTTCGCAGCGCAGGCGCGCGCGCTCGCCGAGGGCGGCGCTGATGCCCTCGTGATCGAGACGATGACCGATCTGACTGAGGCGGAAATCGCCGTCGGCGCGGCGCGAGAAGCGGGGTTGCCAGTGGTGGCCTGCATGTCGTTCGGCTCCGGTAAAGCGGGTGATCGTACCATCATGGGCGTCACCCCGGAGCAGGCGGCGGCCGGGCTGGCTGCTGCCGGCGCGGCGGCGATCGGCGCCAACTGCGCCCTCGGCCCCGCCGGAATGCTTCTCATCTGCGCACGCCTGCGCGCGGCGACCGCTCTTCCCCTCTGGATCAAGCCCAACGCCGGGCTACCGAAATGGGTGGAGGGCGGCGCTGCCCCTATCTACACCACCACGCCGGATCAGTTTGCTGCCGAAGCCGTGGCGCTCGTGAACGCGGGCGCGGCCTTCATCGGCGGATGCTGTGGCACCGGCCCGACATTCATCCGCGCCCTGATGCAGGCGCTCGGGAGGTAAAACAAGTTATGAACGCCCGCCAACGCTTCCATGCCACCATGCACTATCTCCCGCGGGATCGCTCCCCGATTATGGATTTTGGCTTCTGGAGCGATACGCTGGTGATCTGGGAGCAGTACGGTCTGCCCAAAGGCGCGAACGTCGACGCTTTCTTCGGGATGGATCCGCAGTGGATTGTCGCGCCGGTCAACGTCCAGCTCTACCCCGCCTTCGAGCACGTGGTGCTGGAGGACCGCGGTGAGACGCGCGTGGTACGCGATGTGGAGGGCGTGACCAAGGAGGAAGGCAAGTTCCTGAGCTCCATTCCGCGCCACCTGGATCATACCCTCAAAGATCGCGCCACCTGGGAGGCGGAATTCAAGTGGCGTCTGGATGGCACCCATCCCGAGCGCTATCCGCCGGACTGGGCGGACCTGGTGGCACAGTACCGGGATCCGGCGCGCGATTACCCGCTGGGGATCAACGCCGGCTCTTTGTACGGATGGCTCCGCAACTGGATGGGCCTGCAGGCCATCTCTGAACTGGTCTATGATGACCGGGCCCTCTTCACGGAGATGGTGGAAACTGTGGCGGACTGCGCCATCGCCGCCCTCACCCCCGCGCTGGAGGCGGATATCCAGTTCGAGTACGCGCTCATGTGGGAGGATATGTGCTACCGCGCCGGGCCGCTTCTCTCCCCCAAAATATTCAAGGAGGTGCTGGCACCCAACTACCAGCGCATCACCGCGCTGCTCAAACGATATGGCGTGGACGTGGTGGTCGTGGATTGCGACGGAGACATCTCCCAGCTCGCGTCGCTGTGGCTGGAGGCGGGGGTGAACACGATGTTCCCCATCGAGGTTGGCACCTGGGGCGGGGATCCCATCCAGTACCGCCGCCGCTACGGCCGCGATATGCTGATCATCGGCGGGGTTGGTAAGCGCATGCTCGCCGGTCCGTGCGAAGGAATCACCCGTGAGGTCGAGCGGCTCGCTCCCCTGGTGGAAGAGGGCGGCTTTATCCCAACCCCAGACCATCGCGTGCCGCCGGACGTGCCGCTGAAGAACTATCTCTTCTACCTGCAAGAGGCCAAGCGCGTCTGGGGTAAGAACCTGCCCAACCTGAAACCAACGGGCGTTCTGGATCCGAACGCGCCGAAGGTGGACCATTCCCGCTACTCGTGGCACCTCGGGGAGTGACCTGTCTGGTCGTACTGGCTGCCCGCCCGCATGGGAAGCATACGGCTGGCAGGGCGCCGGGAAATGAAGGCAATGACCGCCAAGGAGAGGATGCTGATTGCCCTCGAGCGAGGCGTGCCCGACCGCGTCCCCGCCACTGTGCACCAGTGGCAGCCGTTCCACCTGAACACCTACCTGGGCGGCATTAGCGATCTGGAGGCGTTTCGCCGATTCGGGCTGGACGCCTCGTTGACGCGCTTCCCGCTGCTGCCCTGCAATGACCCGAACTGGGTGATCGAAACGCGCGCCCTGGAGGCCCCTCCGGGCGAACAGCGCTTCCAGGTTACCTTCACCACACCACAGGGCGTGCTGGAGAACCTTGTGGGCCAAACCGCCGTTACGCGGTGGAACATCACCCATCTGGTGCAGCACCACGAAGACCTGGAGCTGATCGAGAAATACATGCCGGTGCCGCGGCTCGACCGGGACGCCCTGCAGCGAGAGTACACAGCCCTGGGGCAAGACGGAATTATGCGCGGCTTCGTGTTTGGGGATCAGGGAGGCTGCTGGCAGCATGCCACCTGCCTGGTCGGCACCCAGGCACTGATTCTGGAAGCGGCGGACCATCCCGACTGGGTGCACGCGCTGCTGGAGGTCCTCTGGCGCAAAAAGGCGCGTTTCATCGCCGAAAACCTGGATGGCGCCGCCTATGACCTCATCGAGACGGGGGGTGGCGCCGCATCCGCAACTGTTATCTCCCCCAACTACTTTTGTGAGTTCTGCCTGCCCTACGACCGCCGTATGCACGATGCCCTGCACAGTCTGGGCCATCGCGTGGTCTACCACACCTGCGGCGGTATGATGCCGATACTGGAGTTAATTGCGGCAAACGGTTGCGATGCAAGCGAGACGCTTACGCCGCCCGCCATGGGCGGCGATGCGCGTCCGCGCGAGCTGAAGGCGCGCCTCGGCGGGCAGGTGGCGCTCATCGGCGGATTGGACCAGAACTCGGCGCTCGAAGTGGGCACGCCGGATCAAATCGAACAACACGTGCGGGATCTGTTCCAGACGTACGGCGCGGGCGGCGGCTACATTATGAGCCCCAGCGACCATTTCTTCCATGCGCCGCCCGCCCATCTGGCAGCCTACGCACGCGCCGCGCGACAGTGCGTCTACCTCGCCTGAGGGGGATGGGCGAAAACCGGCGCCCGGGCGTCGCGCGACGTGGGGGACCCCACGGTAGCGGGCCCGCGTGTCGCTTGTAGTACCAACCGGGGCGCCCTCCGCCAGCTTCCATAAAGGGGGGAACGAGGTCCGGATGCGGCTGAAGTTGATCAGTTGCGAAGTGTTGTATCGCGAGATGTGCCTGGCTGCTGTGCGCTCCCCCAACGTGGTGGATATTGAATTCCTCCCCCGCGGCCTGCACGATCTCGGCGCAGCCAGAATGCAGGCACTCGTCCAGGCGGCGCTCGACCGCGTAGACGCGACCCAGTACGACGCCGCGCTGTTCGGCTACGGGCTCTGCAACAATGGTCTCGTCGGGCTGCGGGCGCCCGCCGTCCCTCTCGTCGTACCACGAGCCCATGATTGCATCACCCTATTCCTGGGCAGCAAGGAACGCTATCTGGAATACTTCAACGCCCATCCAGGCGTCTACTTCAAGACCACCGGCTGGATCGAACGCGACAGGAATCCCGAGGACTTAAGCCAGCTCTCCATCCAGCGACTCACCGGTATGGACATCAGCTACGAGCAGCTGGTGGCCAGATACGGCGAGGAGAACGCGCGCTATCTCTACGAGATGCTGGGGGATCGAACCCGTAACTACAGCCAGTTCACCTTCATCGAAATGGGCGTGGAGCCGGATGACAGCTTCGAGCAACGCACGCGCGAGGAGGCGGCGCGGCGCGGCTGGAAGTTTGAAAAGGTGCAGGGCGATCTCTCCCTCATTCAGCACCTGCTGGATGGCGACTGGAACGAGGACGAGTTCCTGATGGTACCGCCTGGTTATCGTGTGGCCGCCAGCTATTGCGGCGACATCATCGCCGCGGAGAAGGTCTCGTGATGAACCGCCGCCCGCGCGTGAGCACCGCTACGCGCCGGCAGACACCGGACCGGGTTCCCCTCGATTTCGGATTTGGCTTCGCTCCCGCCAAACGGGCGGGGTTCCGGCAGCGAACCGGCCGGCAGGGCTCCAGCGAGTATTCCGGCGTGGACACGCGCCCGGCACACTGCGGCCCTACGTGGGCGATGGGGCCTCGCAGTACGGCACGCTGATGAGCGTGGCAATGGGGCGGCGCCGCTGAAACCACTCTCCTTCTGGGGCGCCTTCGGCACCCAGTTAACCATGCCATTCAGCGGTTGCCGTAGTTTTGCGGCGGGCTGCGCGCGGCACCGGTTCCCGCCCATACCTCATCACGGTGACCGGAGCGTGCGGAACGAAGGCAGACAAGAGAGGGCTAGGATGAAAGTCAAGGTCGAGACGATTGCCGCGCACTCATGCACCGGCCGCCTTGAGCCAAAGCCGCCCCAGGTTATTCTGGAACTCCAGCGGGAATACGGCTTCGAGATTGAGTTCCACGCGTACGAAGCCTGGACGGTGACCACCGCTGATGGCGACATCCCTACCTACGTTCGGGAAAAGCTGGCCGCTATCCGCAGCGGCCAGTCTTCCCCCTGGGGATTCTTCCTGGACGGCGAATGGCTGCCGCTATCCCCCCATAACGGGCGGGAAGCGGTGGCGGTGCGACAGACGGTGGCGGCCAGGCTTGGCGGCGCGCCGGAGGCCGAATCCGCCCGGCACGTGGCGCGCGCCTTTAACCGGATCGCCTGGGAGAGCAGCGTCGTGGCGAGCATGCATCTTGTGGATAGTCGCGTGGATACGCTCACCACCTCCTGCGCGGATTTCGATAAGGTGCATCTCTCTGACGGAACTGTGGAGGAACTGATCGTTGACTGCCGCGTCCGCAAGTTCCAGTTTGCCGGTTACGACGTTCTCAAGCTCGTGGCTCTGGCCCGGCAGCATCCGGAGCTGTTTACGAAGGCCAGGATCCCCACCTCGCGCCCGGACGGCGGCCCGGTGCCCAGTGAAGAGATCATCGTCCGCCTGCTTACCGAAGGGGATCTTGCCTCCGGTAGACACCCCTGCTACATCACAGGCGGCCAGGTTGATGCGGATAGCCGGCTGCTTAAGGAGACTACCAACCGGTTCGGCGGCTGGGGATACGTGGCCCGCCACGGTTATCGGGTCTGCGGGTGGATGGGGGTGGCACTCAAGGACGTTGTCCGACGAGACGGGGCCGGCTACGCTGGCTTCAACCCTCCTGACGATGAATTCCTGGATCGCACGCTGTTGCTCACCTGCATTTTCGCGGGCGGTGCCTACGGAGGGGAGTACGCGGGCATCGGTGTGGCGACGCGGCTGGTGATGCAGGCCGTGGCGGATGCGAAGGCCAGAGGCTTTCGGCGCGTGGAGGGCAATCCGCACGACCCCGGTATCGGCAGGGTGTTCGAAAAATGCGGCTTCAGCCGCGTCGAGTGGGAAGGCGGAGGTAATTCTCCCCTGCGAGATAGAGCGTTTTATCGACGCGAGCTGGAATGATGAGAGAGCCCCAGGTTGCCGCACTTCCTACCTGCTGGAGGCGTCGGGACGCCTGGCCACGGGAACCGCTGGCTTGACGATCCGCGGATGATCGGGGAACGGTGAACTGATGACCTCACACGAGCGCTTTGCCAGAATGTTCGCCCACCAGGAAGCCGACCGGGTGCCGATTATCGACGGTCCCTGGGCATCTACCATCGAGCGTTGGCACCGGGAAGGAATGCCTTCAGATGTGAGCTTTGTGGACTACTTCGATCTGGATCGCGTGGCCGGAATCAGCGTGGATATCAGCCCCCGCTATCCCGTGCAGGTCATCGAGGAGACAGAAGAGTACCGCATCCACACCACGTCCTACGGCGTAACGCTCAAAGACTGGAAGCACGCCGGCGGCGTGCCCGAGTTCCTGGATTTCACCATCAAAGATCCGGAAAGCTGGCGCCGGGCGAAGGAGCGCATGACGCCCGCGGACGACCGAATCCCCTGGCACACCCTCCAGAAGCATTACCGGACGTGGCGGGAAACCGGCTACTGGATCCAGGGCGGACTGTGGTTTGGCTTTGACGTGACGCACTCCTGGACGGTCGGCACCGAACGGCTGCTGGTGGCCCTGGTGGAGGACCCGGCCTGGTGCGTGGATATGTTCAATCACTTCCTGGATGTAAACCTGGCCCTGCTGGATAGGGTCTGGGAGGCAGGCTACCCATTCGACAGCGTTATCTGGCCGGATGATATGGGTTATAAGCACCGCCAGTTCTTCTCCCTCAGCACCTACCGCCGCCTCCTCAAGCCAGTCCACCAGAAGGCCATCGACTGGGCCCGCGCGAAAGGCGTCAAAACCCACCTGCACTCCTGCGGCGACGTGAACCCCTTTGTCCCTGAACTCGTCGCGATAGGACTCGATGCCCTTAACCCTCTGGAGGTCAAGGCGGGCATGGATCCGATCCACCTCAAGAAGACCTACGGGGAGAGACTGGTCCTCCACGGCGGGATTAACGCCGTCCTGTGGGACGATCTGGAGGCGATCGAGGCGGAGATGAGGCGAGTTGTTCCCGTACTCAAGGAATCCGGCGGATTCATCTTCTCCTCGGACCACTCCGTGCCTTCTAGCGTCAGCCTCCAGGGATTCCGGCGCATCGTAGAACTCGCGAAACAGCTGGGTAGTTATTGCTAAAGGAAGGCCAGACGAGAGGTAACTGCTAAGATTCCTCTGGGTGGATGGACCCGCAGCGCTCCGGCACCGCGATACGCTTCTGGGGATCGACAAACTGGATGCCATCTCGATCGGAGGCGCGAAAGTGAGCCTGCAGGAGTAAGGGAGGTGAGGAAAGATGAACAGCCGCGAGCGTGTCCTGGCGCTGCTGGACGGCCGGCCGGTGGATCGTCTTCCCTGCCTGCCGATCACCATGCAGTTTGCTGCCGCCCACATCGGCGCCCGGTACCTGGATTACGCGACCGATCATCGCGTGCTGGTGGAGGGACAAATCCGCATCGCAGAAGACTACGGTCTGGATTACGTAAACATTATGTCCGACCCCGCCTGCGAGGCGGCGGACTGCGGCGCGGTGGTCCGCTTCCATCCCGATCAGCCGCCCGCCATTGATGAGTCGAACGCGCTGCTGATGGACAAGACCGCGCTGGCGCGATTGAAAATCCCCAACCCCACCGCGCCGGGCCGCATGGGGCCCCGCCTCCAGGCGCTGGCGCTCTACCAGGAGCGCGTGGGCGGTGAGAAGCTCATCGAGGGGTGGATTGAAGGCCCCATCGCCGAGGCAGCCGATCTGCGGGGTATCAACGCCCTCATGCTCGACTTCTACGACGACCCCGCCTTCGTCCGCGATCTGTTCGACTTCGTCCTGGAGATGGAGCTGCAATTCGCCGCTGCGCAGGTAGCCGCGGGCGCTGAACAGATCGGCATCGGGGACGCAGCGGCATCCCTGGTCGGCCCGCGGATCTACCACGAGTTCGTGTGGCCTTACGAGAAGAAGATGGTCGAAGGGGTTCGGGCGCTCGGTGCCCGCGTGCGGCTGCACATCTGCGGCAACACCCGCCGCCTCCTGGAAGGAATCGGGCAGCTCGGCTGCGACATCGTGGATCTGGACTTTCTCACGCCGGTCTCCGAGGGCCGCGCCAAGATGGGGCCGCAGCAGGTGCTGCTCGGCAACATCGACCCGGTGCGTGTCCTGCGGGATGGCACGCCCGATCAGGTGTACCAGGCCCTAGCGGAGTGCCATCGGCAGGCGGGCCGCCGCTATATCGTGGGGGCAGGCTGCGAGGTACCGCGCGATACCCCTCCTGCCAACTTTTGCGCTATGATGGATTATGCTCGCGATCATCCTGTGCCGTGAGGCCCCCGTTCTGGGCCGCCGGCGATAAGCTAAAAGAGAGATACATCAGATCCGTGGCCAAAACCAGAACACACACAATCCTCCTTCAGCCCGTAGGCGCCGAACTGAAGGCACCCGCGGGCGCTTCTCTGCGTGACCTGCTGTTCGAACAAGGCGTGGAGTTCCCCTGCGGCGGCCAGGGCCGCTGCCGCGGCTGCAAGGTGCGCGTGCTGCAAGGTCACGCCGAGATCAACGCCGCCCAGCAGGAGCGCCTTACCGCGGCGGAGATCGCCGAGGGCTGGCGCCTCGCCTGCCAGTGCCATCTCGAAGATGACTTGGTCATCGAGCTGCGCCAGTGGGATGCTGCCATCCTCAGCAACGAGGAGGCGTTCGCCTTTACCCCGCAGGAAGGGCTGGGCGTGGCTGTGGATCTGGGCACCACCACCCTGGTGGCGCAACTGCTGGATCTGGAGACCGGACATGTGCTCGGGGTGAGAACGGCGCTCAACCCCCAGGCGCGCCACGGTGCGGACCTGATGAGCCGCGTCCAGTTCGCGGTCTCCGAGGGGGGCCAGCGCGAGCTGGAAGGACTGATCCGTAAACAGATCGGCACGCTCATCCACCAGCTGCTCACCGCCGCGCGCGTGGAGGATAACCGCCTGCGCAAGGTGGTGCTCGTCGGTAACACCGTGATGCATCACCTCTTCTGCGGCATCAGTGTGGAACCTCTGTCGCACTACCCGTTCGAGTCGGTTCACGATGGCCTCCAGACCTTTGTCGCCCGCGACCTCGGCTGGGCGCTCAACAGCAATCCCACCGTCCAGTTCCTGCCCTGCCTGGGCAGTTTCGTCGGCAGCGACATCCTGGCGGGTGTGCTCGCTACCGGCCTCTGCACCAGCGAAGCGCTGGTGGGCCTCATCGATCTGGGCACCAACGGAGAGATCGTGCTCGGCAATCGGGAGCGACTGATCTGCGCTTCCACCGCCGCCGGCCCCGCCTTTGAAGGCGCGCGGATTTCTTCGGGCATGCGGGCCGCCACCGGCGCCATCTGGAAAGTCACCGCGTACGACGGTCGGATCAACTGCGAAGTGCTTGGCAACGTGCCCCCGCGGGGCGTCTGCGGCAGCGGCCTGGTGGATGCGGTGGCCGCCAGCCTGGAACTCGGCCGGATAAAACCTAGCGGACAGCTGGCTAATGGCCGGGATACCCTGCCGCTCTGCCCTCCCGTCTCGCTCACGCAAATGGATGTGAGACAGCTGCAGCTCGCGAAAGGCGCGATCGCCGCCGGAATCCGCATTCTCCTCCAGTGGTGGGGCGCCGCGCCGGAAGACGTGACCCGCCTCTATCTGGCCGGCGCCTTCGGCAACTACATTAACCTCACCAGCGCGCGCCGGATCGGCCTGCTCGACTTTCCCGAGGAGAACATTCAGCCGAGCGGCAACACAGCACTTCTGGGCGCGAAGCTGGCGCTATTCTCCTCGGATGGAGAGGATGGGTCCTACACTCCCCTGCGCACCGCGACCGAGCACGTCTCGTTGAGCGCTGATCCTCGCTTCCAGGAGATTTTCGTGGAGGAGATGAGCTTTCCGCAAGCCTGAGAGGAGATCTCGCGCCCGCGCTTGTCCGTCTGCCGCGCTGCCGTTTGCGCGTTCCTCCACCTGTGGCCCGGGCCGGGCCTGATACTGGCGCTCGCCGCCTGTGGTTTGCCAATGAATGAAGCTCCCCAAGACCGCGTGAACATCGCCCTATTCGGCACCGCGTGGTCGGTGGCCGTAGACGGAGCCCCACCCGTCTACGCCCCCCAGATCACGGACGGCAACCCGGATACCTGCCTGTCGATGGCCGCCGGGCAGATACTGCAGATCGAGTGGCGGCAGCCCCGCGACGTGTCCCGGGTCGTCGTGAGCGGCCCGCTGCTTCCCCCGCCCCAGGATATCCAGGTGCAGTACTGGTATCGCATCTGGCCGGACAACGGCGAGGGCGGCTGGCAGCGGCTGGATGACCCGTTCAACGGGAGATGGGTAACGGTCAAGGCCAGCGCGGTGGCTGGCGCCGAAGGCCTGATCTACACCTTCGCGCCTCTGGATAAGGAAGAAAACCCCCTGGTAGAACGCACCGGGTTTCCCTTCCGACACATCTATAAGATTCGCCTCACGTTCCAGTCCCCCGCCCGCGTGAGCGAGGTAGAAGCCTGCTCCTCCGCCACATGGAAGACCGCTGCCATCCGGCTGGAATGGTCGCCGTGTGCCGGGAATCGCGCCATCTGGAACGGACGCATCCAGGCGCGCAACGCTCACATTCTCTCCGTTACCCCCACCGGCAGGACCAGCGGCCCCGTGGTGATCGGGGTTCGCTACGCCGATGTGCCGGATCGACGAAGCGCCGACCGCGGCATGCTCATTTTCCGCGCTCCCGGATGGCGGAGCTTCGCCGTCTTCGTGGACGACGTGGTGCGCGAAGGCGGCATTTACGTGCGGGATATCGACGCCTTCGTCTCGGATGCGTCGCAGAACCTGTCCTACGCCACCTGGAAAGGGCCTGCGGAGAAGTGGGATGCTACCGTTATGGAGAAGGTGGCGTCCCTGCCCGAGCAACGCCTGGAGCAGGCCCTGAAGGCGATCCCCGCCAAGCCCCCTCGCGAGGCGCACCTGGGCGTGCCTAATATGCGGCAGGAGTTTACCATTGACCCGGTGGGCAACATCCTGCTCCTGAAGCAAAGCCTTCGCACCCCCGGACGGGATGCAGACCGGCGCCCCTGGGACGCTCCAGAGCTGCGCTACGCGCTCTCCACCGGCGAACAGCCGGTGTTCACGCCGGAGGGCGGACGCCAGGTCCGGCGCTTCCTGGCGGAGAACTACCTGCCCGTACTCCACACCGAATGGCGCTCCGGTGATCTCCAGTACCGGCAGGCAGCGTTTGCCACCGTGCTGCTGGGCGGCATCGGCGACGAGGAAGACGCCCGCACCGGCGATGAGCCGCTCGTGTTGCTGGACAGGATGGAAATCGAGAACACCGGCAGCGCGGCGCAGACGGCCTACCTCTGGGTGGAACTGCCGCTGAAGGCCCCGGTACACATAAGGGAGGACGGCCTGCTGGTTCTCCACGCGCCCTCCGATGGAAAGCCCCGCGCGGGCCTGACCCCGGTACGCGGCAGGGTGGATATCAACGGCAGAGGGGAACTGGCCTGCCTGCCGGATTGCGTCCCCGCGGCCGGCGACGCTGAGCAGGATCGCACACAGGCATCCGAACCGCGCCCGGTCCTCCGCTACACGGTCCGGCTGGCCCCCGGCGAGACGCACGCCCTGTTCCTGTACGTGCCGTACATCGAGCTGCTGAACGACGCGGAACTCGCCGCCCTGAAGCGCCTGCGTTTTGACAGCCGGCACGCAGAGGCGGTGCACTACTGGCGGAAGCGCATCCACGCCGGGATGAGGTATGAGGTCCCTGAACCGCTGCTGAACGATCTGTTCCGGACCAGCCTCTGGCACGTGCTCGTTTCCACGGACCGCGACCCCGAAACCGGCCTCTACCAGCACGGCGCCGCGACAATGGGCTATCTCAACTACGCCAACGAAACCTGCATGGTGGCGCAGTCGCTGCAGATGCGCGGCGAGCACCGGGAGGCGTTCCGTCTGCTGGAGCCGTTCCTGGTCAGCCAGGGCGTGAAGCCGCTGCCCGGCAACTTCCAGAGCCAGGAGGGCCTGTTTTACGCCGCCTATCCGGACGCCGCCAAGGACGTCTACACCGCCCGCGGCTACAACATGCACCACGGCTGGGTACTATGGCACCTCGCCGAGCACTACAAGTGGACGCGGGATGCGGACTACCTCCAGTCGGTCGCCCCGCACCTGGTGGCCGCCTGCGATTGGATCACCCGCGAGCGGCAGGCTACCAAAGTGTTGAATCCCGACGGCACAAAGCCGGTCGAATGGGGCCTGGCGCCCGCGGGCGATCTGGAGGATGTCGAAGAAACCCTCTACTGGTACGCCACCAACGCCTACTACTATCTGGGCTTGAACACCGCCGCGGAGGTGCTTGCCGAGATCAAACACCCGGCGGCGGCGAGGTTGAAGAAAGACGCGGAGGACTACCGGGCGGATATTCTGGCCAGCGTGAAGGAGTCCCTCGCCACCAGCCCCGTCGTGCGACTGAAGGACGGCACGTACGTCCCCTACGTGCCGCCGCGCGCCTACGTCCTCACCCACTTGGTGGAAGGCTGGATTCGGGAGAGCCTGTATCCGGCCCTCCACCTGCTGGATGGGAACCTGGTGGAGCCCCGCCACCCCCTCGTTACCTGGCTGCTCCAGGACCTCGAGGACAACATCTTTCTCAGCAAGGAGAGCGGCTACGGAGTGGCAGACCAGGCGGCCTGCTTCTTCGATTTCGGTGGATTCACGCTGCAGCCTAATCTGCTCTCCAATGCGATGGCCCATCTGCGGCGGGACGAGATCCCCCATTTCCTGCGGGTCTTCTACAACACCTGCTCGACCAGCCTCTACCCGGATACGATGTGCTTCGCGGAATGGGTGAGCGATTACGGCCGCGGTGGCGGGCCGCTTTACAAGACCCCCGACGAGTGCCGGTTCGTCCAGTTCATGCGCAACCTGCTCGTTTTCGAAGAAGGCGGCACGCTCAACCTCGGCATGGGGGTTCCCCGCGCCTGGATGACCGATGGCAAGGTGATCCGCATCGAGAAGGCAGCCACTTGCTTCGGGCCGATGGCAATGACAATCACCTCGCACGCCTCCGAAGGCACGATCACCGCCTCGCTGGTGCTGCCCTCCCGGAATCCCCCGGCGCGCACCTTCTTGAGGCTGCGGCATCCCGAGGGAAGGCCGATGCGGCGTGTGACCGTCAACGGGAAGGATTGGCAGCGGTTCGAGGCGGCGAAGGAGCGGATCACACTCCCCGGCGGCATCACCCGGGCAGAGGTAATCGCCTCTTTCTGAGCCGTGGCTTTACGAGGGCTGCGGACATCAGTGCTCAGGCTTCGATTGCAGTTGAGGTCACACTAGAAGATGATTCCTGCCCTCAGCGGGTCCTGCGTGGCGAGCTCACCGCCTCTCACCTCGTAGACCGAGGTCCAGCGCCGGGTGTGCGCGTCTTGCAGGGCGATGCGCTGGCCGAGGGCGTCGAAGATGAACGCGGCCACGTAGGTCTGGGCGTCCTGCTCCCTCTCGGGCCTGCCC
>JACQGL010000079.1 GCA_016199525.1 Armatimonadota bacterium | reverse complement strand
CTCATCTTCCACCTGACGCTGGCGCCCAAGCGGCTGGTGATGGTGCAGACAGGCAAAGAATAGGGTTCGCTGATTACTACAGCCGCACCTGTCCGAGTGAGCGGGTGTGGTCGACTCCCGCGCACGCGAACTGCGCTCCGCGACGGCCCTCCACTGCGCGATCTCTGTACCGCAACCAGCCATTTCTGTTGAACGTGTAGCGGTAGTACTTGGGGCTAAGAGGGCACCTCCGCCCTTATCCGGTCTCGGGCCGCACAGCGACTCCTCACGCACCCTCCGAGACGCCTTCGGGATACCTCTGATCGCCGGCCTCCAGGCAGCCGGCCGGGTCGTAGGTGCTGGTGTGCAGATACCCGAGCGCATCTGGGTGAAGCTCTGCTGGCCCAGCGCGTGCAGAAGTTGGTCGCCGGTGAACCCAGGAAAGCGTGCGGGAAGAAGCACGGAGATCCCCAGGGAGCCGATGGATCTTCATAGGGATAGCACCTATCAGAATCTCACATTCGGCACTGGAAAAAGGTATGATAGCAACAATATTCCTATAACTGTCATCGCAATAAGTGGTATAATTAAAAGAATCAGTGGCCACCACCACCAGCCGCGGCAGGGATAGCTCTCTGCCGCCTCCCTGAGCCCCTCTTTTGCTCTGGAACCCGGCGCCACAATTGCTGCCATCACTGCGAAAACTAGAATCACGCCATAGCCCCTGGACAGCCAGGCCATCATCAATGCATTCCAACATCCCATATGGAAAAAAATTGCGAGAATTAGGTAGTATTGTATCCGTAAGTCTGCCACATTGCGTATAGCAGTCCCTAAACAATCCCAAGTCAGAAGCTCGAGTAACAAGATAAGGGGGCCGACCCACGAACTTGCCAGCGCTGCCCTTCGCATTGGAAAATCATCGCTGCGCGCCAGGATCAGAGTTGCAGTGGCAACCGCTGCGGTGAAACCCAGAGAACCCAGAGTGATCGGATCACGGCGGGCGAGTGCAACTGCAACCGCCGACACAAGTAGCCACCCCCCGGCAATCAACACCCCCCTCATTCCCTGGCTCCTCGCCGCCATCGGTTCGTTGGCGCTGCGGCAATATTATTATCCAATAGCGGCATAGTAAGTTGCTACGCCCACACCGCTGGCCGAAGGACGCCTCCAAAGCGTTCGGTGCGCGCGTGTCGACCTGGTTCGCAACGCCGCTTCCGACTCCGCGCGCAGGCGGAGCCGGGGGCGTTGGGCACAGGACGTTTGGCATTCGGGTAACTTCCCGAACGTCCAACACCCATCTCGAACACGGCAGGCGAAGTCTCTGAACGCTGAACGCCCAATGCCTACAGTTGTTCTCTGTTCGCCGGGGGTGCGAGCGGGAGCTCGACGATGAACGTGCTTCCCCGGCCGGGGCCGGCGCTGTGGCAGCAGACGCGACCGCCGTGCAGCTCGACCAGCCGCTTCACCACTGCCAGTTCGGTCCCCAGGCCCGCGCAGCGCTGTCCCCCGACATCCTCGGCCCGGAACAACTCAAACGCATTCGCCTGGGCCCTGGCATCCATCCCGATCCCCGTATCAGACACCCGCAGCACGGCGTGCTTCTCCTCGCGGTCCACCGCTACCCGTACCTCGCCCGTCTCGGTGTGGCGAATGCCATTACTCACCAGGGTGGCTACCACCTGCTCGAGGCGCAGCCGGTCCCCCATCACCCACACCGGCGCAGAGCAGCGTTCCAGCTGCAGCGCCAGATCTTTCTCCGCCCCGGCCGGTCGCCGGCTTTCGACTACCGACTCCGCGATCAGGCACAGGTCCACGACCCTCGGGCGCAGCTCGACGACCCCACGGAGGATCCTCTGGGCGTCCAGCAGGTCGTCCACCCAGCGCACCATCTGCCGCACGCTGGCTTCGGCGCGCCCCAGCATCCGCTGGAGACGTTCGTCCGGGCCGATCTGCAGCGCCATCGCCTGCACGTTTGCCAGGATCGGGGTGAGTAGATTGCGCAGCCCGTGCGAGACAACATCCAGGAACCGTACCTGCGCCGTGTACGTGTGGGAGAGCGACTCCTGGAGGCGAGCGGTGACCACACAGGCGGCGATCTGGGACGCGACGAGGGAGAGAAGGCCGATCTGTGTGTCAGTAAACCGTCGAGATTCATCACGCGCCAGATGGATCAGGCCCAGTATGCCCTCGGGCCCCATCAGAGGAAGCGAGAGCCAGGCCGTTTCGGGGCCGGCGGGGAGAATCGCCTCCATCCCTTCTTGACGCAGGTGGAGTTCCTCCGCCCGGGCGATGCTCTCCCCGGCAATGATGCGGGCGTGGCGCTCCAGGCGTGGGCGGATTGACGCGGACGATCCGTACGGGCAGCCCATCTCACACAGCGGCAGCAGCTCGCCCTCCGGCCACCAGAGGATGATCCCGTGGTCGCAGGAGACGAGCTCCCTGGCGCTGGCGAACGCGGCGCGTAGCCTACAATCGCTCTCTTCCTCACCCGCCAGAAGACGCGTGATGTCGTTCAAGCCGCGCACGATCGCCGGGGTGGAGAGGGAGCCGTCTGGTTCGGAAGCCAAAGGGGCCATCGTCAAGACATCTCCTGGCGCCCGCGCCTGGGGAGAAAGGCGCGCCGCCGCCAGACCTGGAGCGTTCGCCGCGCGCTACTCCAGTGAGAGGGGCATAGGGAGGCAGAATCGGTAATACATCCCCTCGGGAACGTTCTGCTATCCTGCTGGTTTTTTCCCATTCCGCTCCCATCCGTTCACGCCGCGTTGCTGCCGGACCCCTGGGCCGGCGACAATTCAATAGACTGACGTGTGAAGGGGTGCGATTGAAGTTTCGGGTAATTCTCGCGTGCGCCGTTCCGCCTGGCTTCTGCCCGGGGTCAGCGCCAACTGGAAAGTCGGCGTCACTTGTCCCGATCCCAATCCCAATGTCCTGATTACCTCGGGAGGAGGACGTCCCTCACCGTGAGGGCACCCGCTTGCTTGCCCAGGTCCTGAAGCGCAATTGGTACGAATGGCGAATGGATAGAAATCGGTGCGGATGAACTACAATCCGACGTAATGAGCTGCCGGGTCTGGTTTGCGGCTCTTGGTTTGTGGTTGGGGAGGGCGCGGCAGGCTTCGTCTTTCATTATGCGTCAGCCATCTCTGGCCGTTCGCCTTTCGTCCTTCGGAGTGTCTCACTGATGCAATCCGCTACTCGACGCACTGCCTGGATCTTGCTCTTCGTCGCCGCGGTGGTCCTCATCGCCGCGGGCCTGGCGGGCGGCAGCCAGCCAGCGCCTGCAGCTCCTCTGATCGCCCCCAATGAGATGCTGGACGTGGACGCCATCCGCCCCGGTATGAAAGGGATCGGGCGGTCGGTATTCGAGGGGACCCGGATCGAGGAGTTTGGCGTCACGGTCCTCGGTGTGCTGAAGAAGATCGACTTCGGCGCGGATATCATCCTGATCCGTGTCGATAGCGGGCCGCCCGTTACGAGCGGCGCAGGCATCAGCCAGGGGATGAGCGGCAGCCCGATCACCGTGGACGGGAAGCTGATCGGCGCGCTCTCATTCGCGTTTACGTTCGCCAAGGAGCCGATCGCGGGGGTGACACCTATCGCCCAGATGCTGGAGTGCTACCAGCCCGGGGGGGCGCCCGCGCGGGTGGCTATGTCTGGCGATCTGATCCCGCGGGAACCGCTGTTTCTCGGCGGTCGGCACTACGAGCGGGCCACCGTGGTGCCCGAGGCGCCTCTGGCCCGCGGTCTGCCCGCCGATCGCCTTACTCTGGCACCCATCGCCACCCCCGTGTTCATCAGCGGGATGGGCGGGGTGGGCCTGGAAGTCCTCCGGCAGCGCCTCGCCCGCTTCGGCTTGGTGAGCATGCAAGGACCCGGGCGAATTGACTTACCCCCCGACCAGCGCCCGCGCCTGGAGCCCGGGGCCGCCCTGGGAGTGCAGCTGGCGAGCGGAGACGTGGATATTACCGCCGTGGGCACGGTGACCTACGTGAAGGACGGCCACGTAATCGCCTTCGGCCATCCGATGTTCGGCCTCGGATCACTGGACATGCCGATGACCACCGCCTACATCCACGGGGTGCTTCCCAGCCAGGAGATGTCGTTCAAGCTCGCCTCCCCTGTGGAGACGGTAGGGCGCATTGCGCAGGATCGAAACTGGAGCATCGGCGGGAAGCTCGGGGAGACGGCGCGCACGGTGCGCAGCGAGATCCACGTAGAGGATGTGGATCGACAGGTGCAGCGCGACTACCGAACGGAGTCCGTGCTGCACCGGGAGCTGACCGCCCCCCTGGCCTACTCCCTGATCCTGAGCGCCGTGAGTTCTGTTGCGCCGCCCACCAGCGGCACGATGTGGAGTACCCTGGAGATTCAGGCGAAAGACCTGCCGCTTATGCGGCGGGAGAACGTCTCCTCCGTCGGTGATCCCCAGACACTACTGGAGCAGCTATTCGGCGATCCCATGGCAGGTCTTCCAATGAGCGACCTGACGCTCGTTTTGCAGACTCTGGAGTACAACCCCTACGGACCGGTGGCGGTGGAGTCGATCCGCGCCCACGTGCGGGTGAGCGAGAAGCGACAGACGGCCACCATCGAGCGGGCGTACGCAGACCGCAAGCGTGTGAAGCCTGGCGAGCAGGTGAAGATCGGTGTCGTGCTCCAGCCTTACAGTGGCGAGAAGGTGGTCCGCGAGCTGGAGGTGCAGATTCCCCGCCACATTCCGGGGGGTCAGCTGCGGATCGGTGTCGCGGGGGGAATGTCGGCGGAGCGCATGCTCCAGTCTATGCAGATCAGGCGTCCGCCCGCCAGGAACCTGCGACAGCTGGTAGCGGGCATCACGGATCGCCCGCGGAACCAGGACCTAGTGGTGGAGATGGCGCTACCCGTCGTCGGCGTGGCGGCGCTGGGCCAGGAGATCACCAACCTGCCGAACGCGGTGGTGGAGGTGCTGATCTCCGCGAACCCAACCGGTATCAAGGCGATCCGCAGCCACACCCGCCAGACGCTGGCCACGCCGTGGGCCGTTTCGGGAACTGAGATTCTGACGCTGACCGTGGAAGCGGACCAGAAGGACAAGTCGGGGGAGGTGCAGGTGCCCGCAGGCTCGCCGTTCGGGACCGTTGGCTCACTGCTGGAGCTGTTCCGGCTGGGCTCCATGTTTGGGGACGAGGATAGCACCGCGGCCATGCCAGCCACGTCGGGACTGCCCCAGCCACTGTTGGAGAGCGGGGTTCGATCCGCCCAGTCGGGGTCCAACCCCTTTGCCGACTTCCTGCGCGCCCAGGCGGCCGGGGCGGGAGCGCCGCCCGCATCAGCTCAGCCCCCGAAGCCCGGGCAGCCACACGTCTGGCGCCACGCCACCGCCGCCGATTTCAAAGAAGGCAGCACAGACGGGGTGCTGATCAGCAGTCGCGGCGAGCTGTCGCTGGCGCCGGCGCCACAGCGTCTGCTGTGGGCGCCGGATCGCCTGTTGTGGGCACAGGCGCTCGGGCCACAAGGCCACCTCTACGTTGCCGGATGGTTGGACGGACGCGTGCTGCGCCTGGCGGATGACGGCCAGGAATCCCCGGTGCTGGATACGGGCGACGTTGCCGTTCAGACGCTGGCTGCAGACGTGCACGGCGGCCTCTACGCCGCCTCCGTTCCCGGTGGGCGGATCTATTACCTGCCGCCCCGGGGCGCCCCGCGCCAGATCGCGCAGTTGGCAGACGCCCAAATCTGGGCGCTGCACGCTGCCGGGGACGGGAGCCTCTACGCCGCCACCGGTCCTCGCGGGCTCCTCTACCGCATCACCCCTGCGGGTGCGACGGAAGTGGCCTTCGAGGCGCCGGACCGGAACGTCTTCGCTCTGGCGGCGAACCCCGCAGGCCAGCTGTACTTCAGCACCTATCCGATGGGTAAAATCTATCGCCTGGAGGGTCCCGGCCGCGCGACACCGATCTTTGAGACACCGCAGGTAACGGTTACCAGCCTGGCGGTGGATGGGGCCGGGAACCTCTATGCCGGCACCTCACCGAAGGCGCGCATCTTCCGCATCACGCCGGATGGGCAGGCAACGCTCTGGTACCAGGGAGAGGCGCGGCACATTCTGGCGATGGTGGTCGCTCCGGATGGGACGCTGTTCGCCGCGACGGGGAATCCCGGCTACCTCTACCGCATCAGCCCCGATCGCACCGTGGCACGTCTGTGGGATCCCGACGCCGCCTACGTCCTATCCCTCAGCCGCGCTCCCAACGGCGACCTGCTGGCGGCGACTGCCGGGCCAACCACCGTGGTGCGGCTTCCTGCCACGCCCGGGGCGCGCGGCACGTATACCTCGCCCGTGCTGGATGCAGGGAACGTGGCGCGCTGGGGAGTCCTGCGCTGGTCAGGCGCGGGGCAGGTTGAGATCCGCACGCGGGCGGGGCGGACGGCCTATCCGGACAGCACCTGGGGCCCCTGGTCTGCGCCGCTTACCGACCCCACGGGCAGTCCGGTACAATCGCCGGAAGGCGAGTACCTCCAGTACCAGGTTACCTTGCTCGGCGGCGAGGTGCCCCCGTCGGTGCGCGCGTTGACGCTCTTCTACCGACCTCACAACCGGCCTCCCGAGGTGGGGATCAAGTTTCCTCGTGCCGGCGAGGCGCTCTCCGGACGTCGGAACATTATTTGGGCGGCACGAGACCCGGACGGTGACCGCCTCTCCTATAAACTCTTTTGCTCACCCGAGGGGAGCAGCCGCTGGATCAAGATTGGCACGCGCGCGGCGGCGCCCGAGGAGCAAGAAGAAGCAGGGGCCGCCGGCTTTGCGGAGATGGGGGCGCGTCGGCCTGCCACGGGACCTTCCCTGGCGCTGCGTCGCCGGCCTGCGCCGCTGGCGCGGCCAGGCGGAGGTCCGCTGCTGCGCGCTACCCAGGCCCCATCCCGCGTGCAGGCCTCCAGCCCGCTCCTGTTCTCAAATCCGTTGGCGAGCAGCGAGGATGAAGAGCCGCCGCAGCCGACCATCGAGGACCTTCTGGCCGAGGTAGATGACCAGGGAAGCGGTGGCGAGAAGTACTCCTGGTTTACCCGGCTGGTCAAGGACGGGCGCTACCGTTTGAAGATCGTCGCCACG
>JACQGL010000005.1 GCA_016199525.1 Armatimonadota bacterium | reverse complement strand
GGATTCCGCCCTGGAGGGGCGGCGGAAGATCCGTCGAGCCAAGCCTTACGCAAGACTCTGACGCGCACCCCACCTCTGCCTGCCCGTTGACGCGGCCGTAGGCCTCTGCTATAATCTCGCTGCCCACCGCCCAGGTGGGACATCCCGTACGGGGGGCAGTAGCTCAGCTGGGAGAGCATTACGCTGGCAGCGTAAGGGTCACGGGTTCGAATCCCGTCTGCTCCACTTCCTCCAGGCTCAGAGGTCGGCGTTCGCCGCCACCCTGAGTTCGTTTTTCTAAGCCAGGCCGTGCGCCGGTATCGCGTGGCGGCTTCGCTTCCAGATCCGCCTTTCCTAATATGACTTCTTCGCGCGCCAGGCTAGCCGCACGAGCGCTGCCGCTCTTTCTTCTCCTCTTCCTCTCCACCCCCGGCTTTCCCCAGTCAGGTCCTGCCCCGACCGGATCAGATCCGGTGGACGTATGGGTTGTAGTCGCCGCGGGCGGCGGCCGTCCCGATATCGTGGCCGTGAGCTATGCCGTGCCGGTCTCGAACAACCAGGTGCGTGAGGATTATCGCGCCCTGGCCCGGAGCCTGAACCGCGCCGTCGTTACCCCCAAGATCCAGCGCCGACGGGATCTCCCCGGAGAGTCGGTCTCGGTGGGGGCGGAGGCAAACCTCACCGGCCTGGTGAACTGGCAGATAGGCCGCCTGAACTTGGATGCGCTGCTGGAGACGTTTAAGCGCTATCGGCATACTGCCGTCAGCTTCTTCTTGTGGGCCCCCTTCCAGCTGAAATGGCCCACGGGCGGCGAAACCCGCGGGCCGGTGCGCTGGCAACTGACTAGCCGCAACCCGTTCTCCGTCACTTATCATATCTGGATTGACCAGTCCCGCGGCATCCCCCAGACCCTCCCTTCGCTACAGCCATCGGGGATCGGCTGGGGGCCGGTGATCGGCATCGGGCTGATAGCGCTGATAGCGGGGATGGGCATCTTCTGGATCGCGCACACGGTGCTGCGCCAGCGTCACGCCATCCCGCCAGCGAGCGAGGACCCTGAATGCGGTTCGATCTCAAAGAGCTGATGCGGCAGGCAGCAGAGCTGCAGGCCTCCGATATCTTTCTCAAAGAAAACGCCCCCCCCGCCATCCGCTTGCACGGACGCGTCCAGGTGACCGATTACCCCGTGCTGTCCGCCGAAGAGGTTCAGCAGATCGTCTTTGGGTTGATGACGCCCCAGCAGATCGCCCGCTTCGAGCAGCGCAGCGAGCTAGACCTGGCGTTCAGCCTGCCAGGCATCTCTCGCTTCCGCGGCAACGCCTACCGCCAGCGCGGTTCGGTGGCCATGGTCCTCCGGCTTATCCCCCTGGAGATGCCGCATCTGGATGACCTGGGGATGCCGCCGGTCCTCAAAGAGCTGCCCAAACAACGGCAAGGGCTGATCCTGGTTACCGGGCCCACCGGCTGCGGTAAATCCACCACCCTGGCGGCGATGATCAATCAGATTAACGAGCAGCGTCACTGTAACATCGTCACCGTCGAGGACCCCATCGAGTACGTCCATCCCGACAAGGAATCCATCGTTAGCCAGCGGGAGGTTGGTCTGGATACCGAGTCGTTCACTGCGGCGCTGAAGTACGTGCTTCGCCAGGCGCCGGATGTCATCCTTATCGGTGAGATGCGCGACGTGGAGACGATGAACATCGCCCTCCAGGCTGCCGAGACCGGCCATCTGGTCTTCTCCACGGTGCATACGCCCAGTTGCTCGGAAACGATGGACCGCATCGTCAACATGTTCCCCCCGCACGACAAGCCTATGGTGAGCCAGCGGCTCTCCGTATCGCTGCGGGGCATCGTCTCCCAGAAGCTGATACCGCGCGCGGATGGGACAGGGCGCGTGGCGGCGGTGGAGGTGATGATCTGCACTCCCACCATTTCCAAGCTGATTGAGGAAGGGCGGTTCGGGCAAATTTATGCGGCGATTGCGGAAGGCGGCTACTGGGGCATGCAGACGATGAACCAGTGCCTGCTGCGCTACTACCGGGCGGGGCTGATTACCGAAGAAGATGCTCTGGCAGCGGCAGGCAACCTGACCGAACTGCGCCAGATGATCCGCCGCCCGAATTAGCCCGTGGCTCGGCAGCGTGAGGGGAGCGCCCAGGCAGTCGGACTCCGGCACGCACCTCTCGAAGCAACCCTGAAAGATTTCGGGGCGCCACGCAGGCCGTAGAGCTGTGGCCGGCAAACCGCTTTCCCCGCTCCGCCTCCGCCACGCCGGTAAGGTGCTCGCTTGTCTCGCCCGGAAGGATCCCTGATGTCGCTTGCCTGCCCCCCACGAATGCCCTGGGCCGCGGTGGTCCCGCTGGGTATGGCGCTTCTCGTCGCGGGCTGCGGCACGCCGGCGCGTCACTCGCAGAGCGGGCCAGGAACGCTCCGCCTGGTCCAGAAAGAAGAGCCTGTCCAGTTCGATCCGCACACGGTGCAGGACGGCCCCACCATTGAAGTGCTGATGCACGTGGCGGAAGGGCTGGTTCAATGGACGGAGCAAAGCACCGTCGGCCCCTGTCTGGCGGAGCGCTGGGAGATCTCCCGGGATGGCCGCACCTACACGTTCCACCTCCGTCCCAACGTGCGATTCCATAACGGCCGCGTGATGACCGCGGCGGACGTCGTCTATAGCCTCAACCGCGCCGCCTCCCTGCCCAACTCCCCGGTGGCCGATACCTACCTGAACGACATCGTCGGCTTCCGGGAAGTAGCGGCCAACCCCGCCAACGCTCTTCGGGGGGTTAAAGCGGTGGACGAGCGCACGGTCCAGATTACCATCGACCGGCCCAGGCCGTACTTTCTGATGAAGCTCACCTATCCTACCGGCTACGTGGTGGCGTCCCGAGAGCTTTCGGGAGTGGAACAGGCGGGCGGTCAGATCACGGAGCGGAACCTGGTAGGCACCGGGCCATTTAAGATCGCCGAGTACCAGGTGGGTAAACAGATCATCCTCGAGGCTAACCCCGATTACTGGGCCGGTCCCCCGCGGCTCCAGCGGATCATCCGCCGCATCGTCGGGGACGCTACCACCCGCCACGCCATGTTTGAGAACGGCGAGAGTGATATGCTGGTTCTCTCCATGGCGGACGCGGAACAGGACCGCCAGATTCCCGACCTCAAGGCGAAGATGCACGAGTTCCCCCGGCCCGCCGTCTATTACTTCGCCCTGAACCTGCGCCGCTACCCACCGTTCCGCGACCGCCGCGTGCGCCAGGCGTTCGCACACGCCATCGACCGGCAGGCGATCAACCGCAACATCATGCAGGGGTTCACCACTCCCGCCTACGGGATCATCCCTCAGGGCATCCCCGGCTACGATCCCAATTATCGCGGCCTGGAGTTCAACCCCGCACGGGCGCGCGCCCTCCTCGCGGAAGCGGGCTATGCAGACGGCTCGCGCCTGCCCCCGCTGGAACTGAACTTCCGCGAGCGGGACCCCGATATCAAGCGCGTCTGCGAGGCGGCGGCGGAGATGCTCCGTCAGAATCTGGGCGTGCAGGTGGGCCTGCGGGAGATGGAGTGGGGGACCTTCCTGGCCCGCCGGGCACGCGGCGAGATGAACTTCTACTTCCTGCGCTGGGCCGCGGACTATCCCGACCCCCAGAACTTCCTCCCCGTGATGCTGCACTCCCGCGCCGGACAGAACACCATCGGCTATCACAACCCTGAGTTCGACCGGCTGTGCGAGGCCGCTGATACCGATATGAATTCCAGTCGCCGACTGGCTCTTTACCGTCGCGCGGAGCGCCTTGCCGTCGAGGATGCTCCCTGGATTCCGATCTATTTTCAGAAAGATATCGAACTATGGAACCCGAAGCTGGACCATAGCGTGCGGGATTGCGTGATGGGCCACCTGCCTCACCTTACCACCCGTCTGGAGCCATGATGCAGCGGTGCGATCCTTCCTTCTGAAACGGCTGGCGCTGGCGATTCCCACGCTGCTGCTCCTCTCGGCGATCACCTTCCTGGTGGGCAGCCTGGCCCCATCCGACCCGGCCACCACCATCCTCCGCGAGCGCGCCACCCCGGAAGCGGTCGCGCGGCTGCGCCACGAGCTGGGGCTGGATCGTCCTCTCTGGCGGCAGTACCTGGATTACGTCGGCCACGTCTGCCAGGGCGATTTCGGCATCTCTTACTACGACCGCCGCCCCGTCCTGGAAACGCTGGCGGAGACCTATCCGGAGACGGCGCGGCTGGCCGGCTACGCCATTCTGCTCAGCCTGCTGCTGGGGGTGCCGCTCGGTCTGAGCGCTGCCGCATGCCAGGACCGCTGGGTGGATCGCCTGGCGATGGGCGTAGCGGTGGTAGGGGTGTCGCTCCCGTCCTTCGTGCTCGGATCGCTGCTCATCCTGGTGTTCGCCCAGGTCCTCGGCTGGCTGCCGGTCGCCTACACGGGGCGGCCGCTGGAGCTGTTGCTCCCCGCCCTCGCCCTGGGCAGCCGGCCGGCGGCACTCATCGCCCGCATTACCCGCGCCAGCGTCCTCGAGGCGCTGCGGCAAGACTACGTCCGCACCGCGCTGGCGAAGGGGTTGTCGCGCACGCGCGCCTTGCTCGGGCACGCCCTCCGCAATGCGTTGGTGCCGATCCTTACCGTGGTGGGGGTGAGCACCGGCTACCTGCTGGCGGGATCGTTCGTGGTGGAGTCCGTGTTCGTTATCCCCGGCATCGGCCGGCTCTCCCTGGACGCCATCACCCGCCGCGACTACCCTGTGCTCCAGGCAGTGACGCTGCTCGGGGCAAGCGCGTTCGTGCTCGTCAATCTGCTGGTGGACGTGGCCTACGCCTGCGTCGATCCGCGCGTGCGGAGTGGGATGGCCGCCAATGAACGCGATTGAACGCATTTCACAGCGGTTACCCGCCCCCCTGCGCCGCGGAACGACAGTGGTGGCGGCGCTCACCATTCTGGTGCTGCTGGCGGTGGCACTGCTCGCCCCCTGGGTGGCGACGCACTCCTACCGGCAGCAGAATCTGGACGCGCGTCTCCTGCCCCCCGGCAGCGCATACCTCCTGGGGACGGACGCCCTGGGCCGCGACGTGCTCAGCCGGCTGATCTACGGCGCGCGCGCCTCCCTGGCCGTGGCGGCGGTGGTGATGGGAATAGAACTCGCGCTGGGGATCCTGCTCGGGCTGCTGGCGGGCTACTACGGCAAGGCGCTCGATACGGTGATTATGCGCGTTGCGGACATGATGTTCGCTTTCCCCGACATCCTGCTCGCCATCCTGATCACCGGCATCCTTGGCCCCAGCCTGTTCAACGTGGTCCTCGCCCTGGCGCTGGTAGGCTGGCCAGGGATGGTGCGCCTGGTGCGCGGGCAGGTGCTGGCGCTGCGGGACAAGGAATTCGTGGAGGCAGCGCGGGCGCTGGGGGCCTCCGACCTGCGCATCCTGGTGCGCCATCTGTTGCCCAGCTTGGCGGGGCCGGTGCTCGTGGCGGCGACCGTCGGTACGGGCAGCGTCATCCTGGCGGAGGCGACGTTGAGCTTCCTGGGGTTGGGGATGCAGCCCCCCGAGCCTTCGTGGGGCTCGATGATCGCCGAGG
>JACQGL010000081.1 GCA_016199525.1 Armatimonadota bacterium | reverse complement strand
GTCCGCATCAAGGGGAAAGTCCACCACCGGGCGCGGCGATGGCTGCTGGAGAGCGCGCAGCTGGTGGAAGGGGTGTTGAAGGCGGACCGCGAGGCGCTGAAAGATGGGCAGTTCGATTACCAGAAGTTCGCCGCCTCGCAGCTCGGTACGGTGAAACGAAGGCTCACGCAGGCGGCGCACCGGCTTGCGTGTCTCTGGTACAGCGCGTGGTGGGAGGCGGAGCGGCCCGGTGGAAGCGGGCTGCAAACTGGTCGTCCCGACGGCGCCGGGATTGAAGCAGGCGGAAACGAGGTGGTCGATCCCCGGCTCGTACGGGGTGCTGGCCATTCGGACGGCCGTGCTGGACCGAGACGATGATCGACTTGTCTGCCTGGCTTGTACAGGCGTAGGACGTGCTACTAGCTACGTTCGGGAATCGCACTCTCTGCTCTCTCCCCGGTTGCCTTGCCTCTGGTCTCCTCGAAACCGCGGATCGCCGGCGCTATCGGGGTAATATACCGGTGGCATAGGGCGACAACGCCCGCTCCTGGTCTACCCTGATGCCGTCCAGATTCTTCATTGATTTTGCGCTCATCCTGGTGGTGGCCATCGCCGGTGGACTGATCGCCCACCGGCTGCGACAGCCCACCGTGCTGGGCTACATGGCGGCCGGTATCCTCCTGAGCCCCCACACGCCTGGCTACTGGATCGACCCCGAAAGTGTGCAGACTGCGGCCAGTATCGGTGTCGCGCTGCTCATGTTCGCAGTGGGAGTGGAGTTCTCGCTGCGCCACCTGCGGGAGGTGCGCACGGTGGCTATCCTGGGCGGCCTGGCACAGATGGCGCTGACGGCCCTGGTGGGGTACGCCATCGGTCGTTTGCTAGGCTGGGATTGGTACCCGTCCCTCTATCTGGGGAGCGTGATCGCCATCAGCAGCACGATGGTCGTACTGCGATTGCTGGGCGAGCGGGGCGAACTGCACTCGCGCCACGGGCTGGTGATGCTCGGTATCCTGATCGTGCAGGACCTGGCGGTGGTGGTGCTGGTGGCCGTGCTGCCCGCGCTGCGCGATCTGTCTCTGCAGAACCTGGTGGTAATCACCCGTTCTCTGGCACAGGCCAGCCTGTACCTGGCAGGGACAACTGTGCTCGCACTGATCATTGTTCCCCGAATCCTGCGCTGGGTGGCCGCCGCGCGGGCTAAGGAGCTGGTTATCCTCACGGCAGCGGGAATCAGCGTGGGCGCTGCGGTGGTGACCAGCGCTATGGGGCTTTCGCCCGCACTCGGGGCCTTCCTGGCGGGGCTGATCGTGAGTGAGAGCGAGTATAGCCACGAAGTGCTGGCAGAGATCGTGCCGCTTCGGGATGTGTTCGCCAGCCTGTTCTTCGTCTCCATCGGGATGATGTTCCAGCCCGCGTTCCTGGTGCAGATGCTAGGGCCACTGGCGCTGATTACCGCCGCCATCATTCTGGGTAAGGGAGCGATTACGGGGACGGTAGTCCGGGCGTTTGGGTACCACCCCCGCGTGGCCCTGTTCGTCGGTCTGGGCCTCGCCCAGATCGGCGAGTTCTCGTTCGTGATGGCGCAGATCGGTCTGCGAGAGGGCCTGGTAAGCCCTGACTTCTACGCCCTGGTGATCAGCAGCGCGATCCTCACTATTTTCCTGACGCCGCTGCTCTTCCGGGCGGCAGGCTGGCTGACGAGTTGGCTGCCACGCTACTTTGCGGGGCCGCTCGAGGCGATGGAGGCTCCTCCCCTGCGGAACCACGTGGTGATCTGCGGCTTCGGACGAGTGGGCAGCCAGGTGGGGGCGGCGCTGGAGCGATTCGGCATTCCCTTTGCGGTGGTGGATTACGACCCCCACGAGGTCCGCCAGCTCACTCGTCGAGGCGTGCGGGCGGTTTATGGGGATGCCACGCGGACAGAGGTGCTGGAGCAGGTGTTTCCGGGGCATGCGGCTTCCGCGGCAATCACCCTGCCAGATGCTATTGCCGCCGAGCTGACCATCCGCCGGCTGCGCGCTCTGAACCCGGGCCTGTCGGTGGTGGCACGCGGCCACTCCGTGCGGGATCTGGAGCGCCTCTACGCCACGGGAGCGGATGAGGTGGTGCAGGCGGAATTTGAGGCCGGCCTGGAGGTGGCGCGGCACGCGCTGCTTCACTACTCTCCTGTGGACCCGGTGGAGGTGGAAGAGTACCTGGACGCCGTGCGGCACGCCCGCTATCATCAGGAGGAGATGCCCACTCCCGCTGCTGCGGAAGAAGTGATGTAGTCCCCGCTGGGCGGCCGCTGGAGCGTTCTGTGGGATACGGCCAGAGCGCCCGCTCTCTCCTCGCAGGAGCACTGATCCACATCGCCACTCCGGCATCCTTCGCATTGACCGCCCGCCGGTTTTCTGTTATAAAGGGGGCGCCGGATGCGTCCCCGTCGCCCGCGGGCGGCGGGGACGAAGCAATCGCAGCGATAGCCGCGCCTGCCAGTCCTCGTACAATCGGGGCTGTGCGCGGCTCGCGTTGTTGATTAGGTTGTTGGACAAGCGTTTGGCGTTCCGCGTTCAGCCGGCGACGAAGGCCGAAAAGCCGATAGCCGAAGGCGGAGCACGCGGGATTAAAGGCTTTCTACGGCGCAAACCCTGGTGCGGCCGACCCCCGGGGGCAGCGATGGCCGGAGACGTGTGGCAAACCGTGGCGACGGCGGTAGATATCCTGGTTGTCGCGGCCATCCTCTACAGCCTGATGACCCTCGCACGTGGCACGCGCGCGTGGCAGATCCTGGGGGGGCTCATCGCCCTGGGGGGCATCTTCCTTCTCAGCGCCCTGCTGCAGCTGCGCACCCTGAACTGGCTCGTCCAGCAGGTAGTCCCCCTCGCTCCGGTGGCGCTGGTGATCCTCTTCTACCCGGAGCTGCGCTACGCCCTGGAGGAGATGGGGCGGGTTCAGTTCTGGCGGAACCGGCTGCGCCTGCTCCCTAGGGAAGATATCCATCGGCTGATTGATGAGCTGGTAAAGGTAACTGCCAGCCTCTCCCAGCGGCGCATCGGGGCGCTGGTGGTGGTGGAGCGAGAAGAAGGGCTGGACGACCTGATTGCCACCGGGACGCGCCTGGACGCGCAGGTTTCCGCCGAACTGCTGGAGACCGTGTTCCACCCAGGCACTACCCTCCACGATGGGGCGGTAATCGTGCGGGGGGACCGCGTGGTCGCGGCCGGCTGCCTGTTGCCCCTCACCGACAGTCCTGCCGTGGCCGCCTCCCTGCACACACGGCACCGCGCGGCCATCGGCGTTTCCGAGCGGAGCGACGCGCTCGCGGTCGTGGTATCCGAGGAGACCGGGGCGATTTCGCTAAGCGCGGACGGCCACCTGGTGCGGGGTTTGAAGGCGGAGACGCTGCGGCGGCGATTGGCGGAGGCGCTCATCCCCGCGAACGGGCGCAACGGTGGCGCGCCGCTCTGGCGCGCCGGGCGGGCGGGAGCGCGCCGAAGCTAGGTAGAACCAGCGAGGAGCAATGCCGGGTGCAGATGTTACGACACAATCTGGGCCTGAAGCTCCTGTCGCTGGGCTTCGCGCTCCTGCTCTTCTATTACGTCCACGGGCAAGAGTTCGAGGCCCCACGCCAGTTCATGGCGCAGGTGGATATCCCGGTGCCCCCGGGCCAAGCGCTCGTAACCCCCAGCAGCTCCCACCAGCTGGTGACCATCTCGGTCCGCGGCCCCACCTGGTTACTCAATGACCTCCAGGATACTGACTGGCAAGCGGAGTTGGATCTGTCCGGCTTCCAGCCCGGCCAGCAGCAGGCGCTGCCGGTACGGGTTATCGTTCCGGAGAAGCTGCGGGGGCGGGGAGCGCAGATTGAGGCGCATCCCAGTCAGATAATCGTCCATATGGAGCCTCGGGTAACGAAGGCGCTCCCTGTGACGCTGGACGCCGACAACGCGCTGCCGTCGGAATGGGAATGGCGTGAGCCGCCGCGGGCCACGCCAGCGCAGGTCAGCGTGCAGGGGCTCCGGCCACAGGTGGAGCGGGTAGCGCGAGTAGTGGCCGCGCTGCGGGATATCTCGCCGCAGGAGTCGCTCTCCCTCCCCGTGACGCTACACGCACTGGATCGCCACGGCCAGGATATGGCCGGAGAGGTCCAGCTCGAGCCGCCTTTCGCGCGGGTAAAGGGCCGATTGGTGCGCCAGGTGTGGAGTAAACGGGTGTACGTGCAGGTGGTGTTCGCGGGGATCCCGCCCGGCTGGCGGCCGCAGGTGAGCGCGGAACCGAGCACGGTTGCCGTCTATGGCTCGCTGGAAGCACTGCGCGACCTCCAGTTCCTGGAGACGCCGGTGGTGGAGTTGCCGGAGGGCCAGACGAAGGTAACCGAAGAGGTGACTCTCTCGCCGCCGCCTGGGATCACGCGGTTGCAGCCGCGCACGGTGAAGGTCGTCGTGCAGGCCATTCCCCGGGCGCCGCTGGCGGGCGGGAGCACGCCTCCGGCGCGGCCCTAGTCAGCCAACGGCTGGTGCGGGGGCGCCTTTGCCCGTTGGCACGGCGAAGGCTGACAACCCACATCCGCGTTTCTCCCAGGAGCGGAGAAAGACAGGATTATGCGGGAAGATCCCAAGTTCGGTACGGACGGCGTGCGCGGTTTAGCCAACGCCGATCTCTCCGCCTTCTTCGCGTTTCGTCTCGGCCGCGCTGCGGGCTTCCTCATCAGCAGCGGCGTAAGGGGTCAGAAGATCCTCGTGGGCCAAGACACCCGCATCTCGGCGGACCTGCTGCGCTGCGGCTTGGTGTCCGGCCTTCTGTCGGTAGGCACGCACGCCGTAGACCTGGGTGTCCTGCCCACCGCCGCGGTCGCTTATCTAACCCAGCACACCGCGGCCGCAGCAGGGGCGATGATCTCCGCGTCCCACAACCCAATGCCCGACAACGGCATCAAGTTCTTCGGCCCGAACGGCCGCAAGATTGCGGACGAGTTGGAGACGGAGATCGAGGTGCACCTGGATCGTTTTGAGGACCTGCCTTCGCCCACAAGAGCCGACGTCGGTCGGCTGCTCCCCGCAGAGGGGCTGGTTCAGGCTTACGTAGAACACTTGCAGAACACAATGCCAATCAGCCTGGGTGGGCTGCGCCTGGTGATGGATTGCGCCTATGGGGCGGCCTCCGCCCTGGGACCGCGCGTTGCCGAGGCAGCGGGAGCGGCGGCTTATCCTCTCTGCCACCAGCCTGATGGCACGAACATCAACGCGGGATGCGGCGCCCTCCATCCCGAAGTTCTCCAGCAGGCGGCGCGCAAGCACGGAGCCGATCTGGGTGTTTCCTTCGATGGGGATGCCGACCGCGCCATCTTCGCCGACGAGTGCGGCCGGCTGGTGGATGGCGACCGCGTTCTGGCTATGTGCGCCATCGCCTGGAAAGATTCCCCTCTGCTGCCGGGAAACCGGGTGGTGGGCACGGTGATGAGCAACCTGGGATTGGAGGTGGGGCTGGCCCGGCACGGCATCGAACTGCTGCGCGCCCCTGTGGGCGACCGGCACGTCGCCGACCTGATGCTCTCCTCCGGGGCCGCGCTGGGCGGCGAAAAGTCGGGTCACATCATCTTCCACCAGCACGCCACCACCGGCGATGGCATCCTGACCCTCCTGCAGGTAGCAGGCCTGATGGTGCGCACCGGCCGGCGGCTTTCCGAGCTGGCCAGCCAGGTGGAGGAGTTCCCACAGCGACTTGTGAATGTGCCCGTCTGGCGCCGGCGCGGCTGGCGCGAGCAGCCGGACCTCTGGCGGGCGGTCCGCCGTGGCGAGGAGCGACTGGGTGGCCGCGGTCGCATCCTGGTGCGTGCCTCCGGCACCGAGCGGATGATCCGCGTGATGGCAGAGGGACCGGACGCAGCGGAAATCGCTGAGATCGTGGATGAGATCGCCGCCGTGATCCGGGAGAGGATGGGCGCGCCGCCATCCGGCCAGCCGCGGTAGCGTAGCCCTCCCGTCGTAGAGGTTAGAGTGCGCGGAGAGGGAGAGAATACAGGCGTGGCGAGAGGACATAGGGAAACGAGAGACTGGGAAATCCGGTCGGTCAGGCGCGGAAGACGGGCGTTCATCTCGTATGCCTCCACTGTTCTTCATCATTGTATTTTCTCCAGCTCTGTAGCTTCAATAAACAGGCACTCGCGGTGATCGACGGCGTTGGTATCGACATCATCGAGGTCGCGCGCATCGCACGTGCGGTGCGCAACCCGCGCTTCGTGCGTCGGGTGTTCACCGAGCGGGAGGCGCATTACTGCCGTGCTGCCAGCCGCGGGGAGCGGTTCGCGGGGCGGTTCGCCGCCAAGGAGGCGGTGATGAAGGCGCTCGGGCGCGCGTTCCCCTGGCGCGAGATCGAAGTCCTCTCCCTTGATGTGGGGCAGCCCTACGGGGTGCTCTCCGGCCGCGCCGCGGCGGCCCTGGGAGGGCGGCGCCTGCTGCTGAGCATCAGCCATTGCACCGCCTATGCCGTGGCCCAGGCGATCATTTTCTCGGATGGGCCGGGGAGTGCTTTCCTAACAGTAGCACAATCATGAAGGAGTGCTCCAATGCCGCTGCCCGGGCAGCTCCCCAATCCTGGCAGTGGGATTACAGTGGCAGCGTGCCACGAACACCGGAGGCTGCCGCGGCGAGCTTCCCGTATCTTACTGTTGATGAAGGCCTGCACGGCTGCGGAAATGCGCGACATCGACCGCCGCGCCACCGCTGAGTACGGCATTCCCTCGCTGATGCTGATGGAAAATGCCGGGCGAGCGGTCGCGGAGGTGGTCCGCGAACGGCTGCCGCGGCGGGATGCCCGCGTGGCGGTGGTCTGCGGCCGCGGGAACAACGGCGGGGACGGGTTCGTGGCGGCGCGCCACCTCTGGAACGAAGGCCGTCCGGTAACGGTGTGGTTGACCGTAGAGGCGGAGCGCGTGCAGGGCGATGCGCTCGTGAACCTGGAGATCGTCCGGCGGCTCGGGATGCCGCTCCAGATCTGTCCGCACGCTGCGCCTGCGCAGCTGGAGGCGGATCTGGTAGTAGACGCCCTCTACGGCACCGGGCTGAAGGGCGAGATCCGCGGGGTCGGGGCGGAGTTCATCACCGCCATAGAAAAGGCGGGCGCTCCGGTGGTGGCCGTGGATATCCCCTCAGGGCTGGATGCGGACACGGGTACGTGGGCCAACGCCTGCGTGCGGGCAGAGGTTACGGTGACCTTCGGGCTACCCAAGGTGGGGTTGCTCGTCTGGCCGGGGCGGGGGCGTGTGGGCGACCTGCGGGTGGCGGACATCAGCCTGCCGCCGCCGCTCCTCAGCCAGGAAACCCTCCGCCACGAATGGATCGATGCCTCCGCGGTGGCCCCGCGACTGCCGCGCCGGCGCCCCGAGGCGCACAAAGGGGATGCGGGGCGCGTGTTCGTGCTCGCGGGGTCGGTGGGGCTGACCGGCGCCGCCACCCTGGCGGCGGGGGGAGCTCTGCGCGGCGGGGCCGGTCTGGTGACCCTCGGCATTCCCCGGAGCCTGAATGATATCCTGGAAACAAAAGTCACCGAGGTAATGACCCTGCCGCTCCCGGAGACGCCCTCCCGGGCGCTCTCCGGCTCCACAGAGGCGATGGATGCCATTCGCGCCGGAACGAGAAGCGCAGACGCACTCGCCCTCGGACCGGGTTTGGGGCGCGATCCGGCTACCGGCGCGCTCGTCCGCGCTCTCCTGGGAGAGTGGAACCGCCCGCTGGTGGTGGATGCGGACGGACTGAATCTGGTTGCCCCCGCGGACGAGCGAACCTTTCCGCCGCAGGCGGTGGTCACCCCTCATCCCGGGGAACTGGCGCGCCTGCTGGGAACCGCTATCGAAGAGGTTCAGTCAAACCGCCTGGACAGCGCCCGGCGGGCGGCGGCGCGGTTCGGATGTGTGGTGGTTCTGAAAGGCGCCGCCACCCTGGTTGCCGCGCCGGACGGACGGCTGGCGATTAACAGCTCGGGCACGCCCGCGCTGGCGACGGGCGGCACCGGGGACGTGCTCACCGGGCTTATCGCCGCCCTGCTGGGGCAGGGGCTGGCCCCGTTCGATGCCGCGGCGGCCGGGGTGTTCATTCACGGCCTGGCGGGGGAGCTGGCCGCCGCCGAAGTGGGCGGGGTGGGCATGGCGGCAGGAGACATGCTGGCTTGCATCCCGCGGGCGCTGCGCCTGGTTGCGGAGGGGATAAGAGCGCCGTGAAGAGGAGAGCGTAGGAAGAACGGGAAGGGGAAATGGGATGAGGATTTGTGTGGATCGCATTTGGGTGTGCGGCTTTGCCGCTCTGTTGCTCGCCACAGCAGCGGTTGCGGCACCGCCAGAGAAGGACAGACCCCCGGCGAAACCGGGCCCCGAGGCGAAGCCGGCCGTGAAGCGGGCCGCGCCGAGCAAGCCGCTGGCGGTGCGCGTGCCCGCGGGAGGCAGGTGCGTTGCCTGGATCGCCGAAGCGTCCGCCGCCCCAGTGCCCGCCACGGGCGATCGGGTAACGCTCGATCTGGACCCCTCGGCGAACACCGCGACGGTGCTCGTTCTGGACGAGAGCACCGGCTACGCGGCGCGCACATCTGTCAACCCCGGGAAGCCACCGGCGGAGGTGGCGTTCGCGGCGGCCGACTTCCGGCTTGTGCACCGACTCGTGATCCAGGTTACCGGCAAGGAGGGCCGACCGCTCGCGCGGGGCCGAGTGGCCGTGGAAGACCGCGAGGGCCAGCGCGAGGCGAAGGTCCTGGAGCCGGCGAACGGGGGACACGTTGAGTTCGCCGACCTGGCAACGGGTGCAGCAAAAGTGACGGTGGTCCCCGAAGGGGGTGCGGCGACCACCAAGGAGGTGGAACTCGCCGTTCCGAAGGGTGAGACGAGCCAGACGTACGCGTTCGCCATTCCTGAGGCGACGGCGGTGGTGGACACGTCTGCGGCGGCGAACGCGCCCGCTGCTGCCGGGCCAGCGGCCCCTCCGGCAACGCCCACGCAGCCGCCCGCAGCGGCGGCGCCCGCCGCCCCGCCCGCCTATCCCTACCCCCCACCGCCACGCAGCGATCCGACGGCGTCTTTCTTCCAGACGGTGCTTGGGTTCGCCATCCTGGCGGCCCTGGTTTACGCGGCAATCGTTTACGGCCGCAAGCAGGGCTGGACGATCCAGGGACTGCTGGAGAAGCTGGGGGTGCGGCCCGACAGTGGCGAGAGCGCAGGCGCGGCCGCAGTGGCGATGCCCCCGGCAGCGCCTCCGCCGCCCGTAGTCGCGGATCCGAGCCGCTGCCAGTTCTGCGGCGAGGTGAAAGACGCGGCGGGGAACTGCGCCTGTTCCCTGGGAGCGGCGGCGTTCGCTACGCCGTCACCCGTGGGGTCTGCCGGAGCGTCCGCGTCCTTTGCCAGTCCGTTCGGAACGCCTTCGCCCGCCACCGGGGCAGGGCCGCGCCTCATCGGCCTCTCGGGGCTCTACATGGGGCACGTGTTCCCAATCGTTGGCGATGGGACCATCGGCCGCGAGGTCACCAATACCATCGCGCTGGAACAGGATACCACCGTCTCTCGGCGCCACGCGCTGGTGGTGCCCAGCAATGGCGGCTACCTGCTGCAAGATCAGGGGTCGTCGAATGGAACGTTCGTGAATGGCGCCCGTGTATCCGAGTCGCCGTTGCGGCCCGGGGATGAAGTGGCTATCGGCGGCACTCGCTTCCGCTTCGAGGTGTAGTCCATGTCTGCCGGACGCGTGCTTTTGGGCCTGGTACTGGGCGCGATGGGCGGCGCGCTAGCCTGGGCGCTGAACGATCCCATCTTGAGCCATCTGATTTTGCACAGATCCATGGACCCGGATGCGGCTATGGGCGCTGCGCAGCAGCTGGCCTGGCAAGCGGAGAACGCCTGGCGCGTTCCGGTGGTGGGCGCCCTGCTGGGCCTCTGCATTGGCACCTCTCTGGGGGTAGGGGAAGGGATTCTGGCAGGCACCCAGACACGGTTCTGGCGCGCCACGGCAATTGGGGCGACGGTCGGTATCATCGGTGGCTGGCTAGGCATATCGTTCGGGCAGTACCTGTTCGCCTGGATGGGCGGCAAGATCGCGCCGGAAACCCACACCCTGGTCGAGTTCTTCAACATGCTTTTTGATCGGACGGTGGGCTGGTCCGTGATCGGATTGCTGCTGGGCCTCACGCTGGGTTTCACGGGGGGTTCCGGGCAGCGCGCGCGCAACGGCGCGATCGGCGGGTTCATCGGGGGGCTGCTAAGCGGGTTCGTGTTCCAGGCGCTGGCGTTTACCAATCAATTCAGCGGCATCCACCTGCGCCTGATCGGGTTCACCGTTATGGGGGCCTCGATCGGGCTATTCGTCAACCTGGTAGATGAGGCGTTGAAACAGGCCTGGGTGCGGGTGCTGGTGGGTCGCAACGAGGGGAAAGAGTTCCTGCTGGATCGCGCCGTCAACGTGCTGGGCCGCGACGAGCTGGCGGAGGTACCGATCTTCCTCGATCCGCAGCTCGGCCGCCGGCACGCCACCATCCGCCGCGTGGAGAAGAGTTACGTCCTCTACCCCGAGGAGGGCCGCTCACTGGCGGTTAACCAGCGGCCGGTAGCGGCGCCGACGGGGCTGCGCGACGGCGACCTGATCCAGCTGGGGCGGGTGGCGGTGGCGTTCTACGCCCGCCACGCGGGCGCTCCGGCGCCGCGGCTGGTGGACCAGGCCCCCCCAGCACTCCGTCCCGACGCCGTCGGGACGCCTGCGGGAGTGTGTCCGTACTGCGGCCAGCCGCCCGATCCGTTTACGGGCGCCTGCGCCTGCTCTGTGCCCGCCGGGGCGGCTGCCGCATCGATTGCCCCGTCCCCGCCGGGCGCGTACGGCGCTGCCGGTAGGGCCGCTCCCTACGCGGAGCAGCCGGCGGTGGGTGGAGCGCCGGCAGTTCCGGGAGGCGGTCCCCGCTTAGTCGCCGCGGCGGGGCCGCTGGTAGGGCACGTGATCCCTCTGGCAGGGCCCTGTCTGACCATCGGCCGGTCTCCCGACCGCGACCTGGTGCTCGCCGGGGACAATATGGCATCCCGCGTCCACGCACGCATCGACCTGGAGGGCGGCGGCTACGTGCTACGGGATGAGGGCTCCTCGAACGGGACCTACGTCAACGGCCTGCGCGTCTCCGAACAGCTGCTGCACTCCGGGGATGAGATTCGCGTGGGCGGCAGCCACTTCCGGTTCGAGGGGTAGTCCTCCCAGAGCGAACCCCGGGGAGCACCGGGGAGGAGGGGGAATCCTCGCGAGCCGGTCTAGCTTAGTAGGGACTTAAGCGGCCCGCTCCTCGCTTGTTGCCTACGCACACTCCGGCTCTCGCTCCCGTTGTTGGGGCGGGAGGAGGAGCGCCCATGAGAGCCGTCGTACGACCACGGAGGTTACTGTGGTACGCTCGCTTCTGCTGCCTGTACTCACGGGGGTACTCCTTGTCGCGCTGGGAGGGAGTAAGAACGCCGGTAGCGCCCCCTCGGATGCCACCCGTATCCCTTCCCCCGCCGGGTGGCCGGGCGGATCCACCCCTCTTTCTTCTCTGCACGGCGGCGGGGCGTTTCAGAAGAACGAGCGGCCCCTCAAGGGGGCAGCGAACGGCATCTATCCCGGCCTCACCCGGGAGCAGGAGGGCCGCTGGACGAAGCCGTTCTTCTTCATCCAGCTGGCGGACTCCCAGTTCGGGATGTTCGGCGACGACCGCAGCTGGGAGAAGGAGACCGAGCTCCTCACCCGCGCGGTGGCGCACATCAACCGGCTCCGGCCGCGATTCGTGGTGGTGTGCGGAGATCTAGTGAACCAGCCCGTGGGCGGGCCGTACTATGAGGCCCAGGTGGCGGAGTTCCAGCGCATCGCGCGGCAGATCGATCCGTCCATCCCTCTGGTGTGCCTGCCCGGCAACCACGACGTAGGCGGTCGCCCCACGCCCGTCACCCTGGCCGACTACCGACGCCGCTTCGGCGATGACTGGTTCTCGTTCTGGGTGGGGGGCGTCTGCTGCCTGGTCCTCAATTCCTGCCTCTACTCCGACCCGTCCGGCGCCCCCGGGGAGCAAGAGCGGCAGGCCGCCTGGTTTGCGCGCACGCTGGAGGCGGCAGACCAGGCGGGGGCACGGCACATCCTGGTGTTCCAGCACCATCCCTGGTTCCTGGAGAAGCCAGATGAGCCGGATGGTTACTTCAACATCCCCCGGGAGCGGCGTGAACCGGCCCTGGCACTGATGCGCCGCGCGGGCGTGCGCGCCATTTTCGCGGGGCACTACCACCGCAACGCCTCCGGCCGCGACGGCCAGATGGAGATGGTGACCACCAGCGCCGTGGGCAGGCCGTTGGGGAACGACCCCTCCGGCCTGCGCATCGTGGCAGTCTACGAGGATCGGATCGCGCACCACTACTACAGCCTGGACGAGGTACCGGAGGCGGTGGCGTTGGAGTAGCCGTCCGTCCGGCCAGGGAGCCGCAGGTGTGAGCGGCCGCCATTGCCCGGCCCGGCAGCGGGGGAATGAGGGAGCAGCGTTTTCCTGACCTGTGTAGTGGTCGGAAGTATATTGACGTTCGTCTATACAGGTGATATACTGTGCACCGGAGGCAACCGGTGAGCAAGGTCGGAAGGGTGGTAAACAGGCTAGCAGAGCGCGCGGCGCGGGCGGTGCGGTGCTGCACGCCGCCTGCGCCGTCGCGGCTCGGGCCCGAGGCTGCCGCCTGCTGCGCGCACCTGTTCAGAGCGCTGGCGGATGAGACCCGCCTGCAAATCCTGGGCCTGCTCGCCGCCGCTCGTGAGGCGCTGTGCGTCTGCGACATCGAAGCGAACTTCGCCCTCTCGCAACCGACTATTTCGCATCACCTCAAAGTGCTGCGAGAAGCCGGCCTGGTCCGGGCCGAGCGGCGCGGTCTGTGGGTCTACTACTCGCTGGATCGCCAGGGTCTGGCCGCCGTGGTGGAGTTCGGCTCGGCGCTTGATTAGCGGGCGCTTTTTTTCTGGCCCCTATATCGACAACCTTCGATATAGCCAGACCCCGGGAGAGGCCCGGAGGGAGAAAACAGATGGCTGAGGCGAATGACATCCGCGAGAGCGTGCGGAAATTCTACGCGCAGGCCGCCCTGTCCCGAAAGCTTTCGGAATCCTGCGGCGGCAGCGGCTGCTGCGATGGGACGGCGAGTGCCAATGATCCCATCATCCGCGACCTCTACGCGCCGGATGAGGTGGCCCAGCTGCCCGCAGAAGCGGTGCGGGCTTCGATGGGGTGCGGTAACCCCACCGCCCTCGCCGATCTGAGACCCGGCGAAACGGTCCTGGACCTGGGGTCGGGTGGCGGCATCGACGTGCTGCTCTCCGCCCGCCGCGTGGGCCCAACTGGCAAGGCCTACGGCCTCGACATGACCGACGAGATGCTGGCTCTGGCCCGCGAGAACCAGCGCCAGGCGGGCATCGAAAACGCGGAATTTCTTAAAGGCACCATCGAGGCGATCCCCCTGCCGGACCGCTCTGTCGATGTCGTCATCTCGAACTGCGTCATCAACCTGTCCGGCGACAAGGACCGGGTGTTCTGCGAGGCGTTCCGCGTGCTGCGTCCCGGGGGGCGGTTCGCGGTATCGGACATCGTGCTGCGGCGGCAGCTGCCTGAGGCATGGGCGAATTCGCTGGCGCTATGGGCAGGCTGCACAGCGGGCGCCCTGCTCGAAGACGAATACCGCGCCCGGCTGGCCGCCGCCGGCTTTGTGGATGTCACCATCACGCCCACGCGGGTTTACGGACAGGAGGACATCGCCGAGGCCGTTCGCATGTACTTTGGGGGTGGCGCGGAGGTGGATGCGGCGGGGCTGGATGGGGCGGTGATGAGCGCCTTCGTGCGCGCCACCCGGCCGTCGGCCTGATGCGGGCATCCGACGGCCGGGGCAGCAGGACGGGGAGTGACCTGGCTACGCCCGTACCATCAGCAGCACGGATACCAACGCCAGCGCCACTCCCCATAGCTGCCGTGGGGAGAGCACTTCTCCCAGGAAAAGGCGGTTCAAGATCAGGGTGATGGCAGGGCAGAGTGCGGTGGCCATCACGACCAGGCTGGGGGTGCGGGTGCGCGACACGGCCGCCAGGTAGGTCAGCGCGCCGAGCAGCCCCAGGGCGCCCGCCAGCGCGCCGTAGGAAACCGCCCCAGGCCGCCAGTCAAGCCGTCCGCCGAGTGAGAGCAGCACCCCCAGGGTTACCACGGTAGAGCCGAGCCATTCGAATACCAGCACGTGGCGGTACGGGGCGTAGACGGCTCCCAGATTAGCGAAAAACGGCCAGAGTCCCCAGAATACAATGGCCAGCAGAGCGGGCAGCAGCCAGGACGGGTACATGCGGCACCTCCGGGGGCAGGTGTTCAGGTATTCAGGTGGTAGTCTGTCAGGGCTCAAGTGGCAAGCTGGTCAATCGGATACTTCAAGGACATTAGCCGATTGACTATTCATTTTATGCTTGGCGGATTACGAATCAGATCCTTTCTTGCCGCCGCTTGGTCTCAGGACAATCACGGAAGTCATCCCGGGCTCCACAGATAACCTCTGGCTCACCGTGTTCGGGCTCATCGGTGCCTCGGGGCCAAGTCCTCTATCTATGTC
>JACQGL010000074.1 GCA_016199525.1 Armatimonadota bacterium | reverse complement strand
CGCCAGTTCTCCACGATGGTAGACGCGGGTGTATCGCTGGTCCGCTGCCTCACCGTTCTCCAGGAGCAATCGCCCAGTACGAAACTGCGGCGGGTTCTGGCGGACGTTCAGGCACAGGTGGAGTCGGGGCAATCTCTCTCGACGGCGATGGCCCGCCATCCGCGCATCTTCAACAACCTGTTTATTGGCTTGATTCGCGCGGGGGAAGTGGGTGGCGTGCTCGAGGAAAGCCTCCAGCGTCTCTCCCAGTTTCTGGAGAAGGACGTTGAGCTGCGCCGCAAGGTGAGGAGCGCGATGACCTACCCGATAATCGTTATGGTCGTCGCGGTTAGCATTGTGATCGGGCTGGTGACGTTCATCGTCCCGAAGTTCATCGCGCTGTTCAAAGAATTGGGGGTGAAGGACTTCCCCAAACTTACTCAGTACCTGATGAGCTTCAGCAACTTCCTCACCATGAACTTCCCCCAGCGGCAGCTGACGGTCGCTGCCTGTGTCATTGCGGGCGTGATCGCCTTCCGGATGTTTGTGCGCACCAAGTTCGGCAAGCGATTGTATGATCGGCTTAAGCTCAAGGTGCCCGTGTTCGGCAGGTTGAACCACCGGATCTGCCTGGCGCGCTTCTCGCGGACGCTAGGCACGCTGCTGGTGAGCGGCGTGCCCATCCTCCAGGCGCTGGAAACGGTCGCCGGGACGGTGGATAACGAGATCATCTCCGACGCGGTGATGCAGGCGCGGGCTCGCATTCGGGAAGGGGACCGGATCGGGGAGCCGCTCCAGAAGAGCCGCATGTTCCCGCCGATGGTGGTGCAGATGATCAGTATCGGTGAGGAATCCGGAGCGCTGGACCAGATGCTGACCAAGGTGGCGGAATTCTACGAATCGGAGGTGGACGCAGCAATCGAGGGCCTGACCGCCGCCATCGAGCCGGTGATGATCGTTATGCTCGGCGGTTGCGTGCTCTTCATCGCGTTAGCGGTGCTCATGCCGATGGTGAACATCATCCAGAGCCTCCAGTCCCCGGGTGGTGGCGAGGCGACCGGTGGGGAGTAGAACTGGCTAGCGAGTGATGGATCCTGGCGCGGCGGCGCGGGAGTACCCAACAGGAGCGGGGCGCGCCACCGCGCGTGGATATTGAGTGAACGAGTTCTGGATTACTTACTGGGCCGTGGTGGCCTTCGTGTTCGGGGCAATCGTCGGCAGCTTCCTGAACGTCTGCGTTTGGCGGCTGCCACGCGGCGAATCTCTGGTCTACCCCCCGTCTCACTGCCCGGCGTGCGGTCACCAGCTGCAGATCTGGCCGGATATGATCCCGCTCATCTCGCAACTGGCCTATCGCTCGCGCTGCCGCTACTGTGGAGAACGCTTTTCCTGGCGATACTTCTGGGTGGAGTTGGCTACCGGCGTGGCGTTCTCCGCGCTGACACTCCGGTTTGGCTCGAATCTGTGGGACCTGTTTCCGGCGCTGATCTGGATCGCGGCGCTCACCGTGGTGGTGTTCGTTGACCTGGAGCACTACATCATTCCGGATGTGCTCCCGCTGATCGCAGTGGGCGCGGGCGTAGTGAGAGAGATGGGGCCGGTAGTGTTCGGCGGGGGCAGCCTGCAGCGTCCAATTCCGGGGACCGGCTGGACAGCGCCGGTGCCGCTCTCACTCTGGGGGGCTATCGTCTGCTTTATCGCGATGTGGGCTCTGGCCGCGCTGTCATCGGCGGCGTGGGGCCGCGAGGCAATGGGCAGCGGGGACTCACTTCTGGCTGCGGCGCTGGGGGCGTTTCTGTGGCCCATTCGTCTGGTGGTGGTGGCGCTCATTATAGCCGTGGCTCTGGGCACGGTGGCCGGATTGACGCAGGCGGCCCTGGCGAAACGTGCGTCCGCAACGGGTGGCCAGGAGATCGAGCGGCACGCTGCGGCCGAAGACCCGCTGCCGCCTCTGCCTGCCGCCAGCCGCGTAGGACGGTTGCTCACCGTGATGGGGGTCGGCCTGGCCCTGCTGGCGGGGTGGGTGTTGCTCCCCGAGAGCGACTTGCAAGGAATCGGAGGCGGTCCGTGGGTCTGGAGTACCGTGCTGGTGGTGGCAGTCTGTGCCATCGGAATGGGTGCGTACCGCTGGTGGGAGGGGGATCGCCACTGGGCACCTATGGCGGATGCCGCTTTCGAGGCGAGCCCGGACCTGGGACCGCGCTACGTGCCGTTTGGTCCCTACCTGGTGATGGGCGGCCTGGTAGCCGCCCTGTTCGGAGACCGGCTCATCCAGTGGTACCTGGCCGCGTCCGGCCTGGCTGCCACCGGCCTGGTTCCCGGAGCCATCCTTGCTACCCCGTGACCGAAAGCACCAAGGGATTCACGGGTCGCTCAGTGAACGTGCGCTTGCTTGAACAACGAGGGAGTCCCTGATCGGAACATCCCGTATACTCTCCTCGTCGAACACCTGATTGAGAGGAAGTGTGGGCCCCCTCCGCAAGGCGGCGAGGGGCCGGCGCTTCGGGAGGATAAGACGATGAAGCCCGCTGGCCGTCGCGTTGGTTTCACCCTTATTGAGCTGCTCACCGTCATCGCCATCATTGCCATTCTGGTGGCGATCATCTTCCCGGTGATGGCCAGCATGCGGAAGCGCGCCCAAGTCGCACAGTGCATTTCGAATATGCGCCAGATTCAACAAGCTCTCAAAATGTATAAGGACACTTTTGGAGTCTATCCCGAGCACCTGCTTGGCTACCGGGCAAGTAATACTTGTGATCCTGCGCCCGTCGCCCCGGACGTGACGTTCCTCTACCCCAATTTTGTAAAGAGCCTTGCTATTTTTCGCTGTCCCAACTCCCCGTTCCCGGCCGATCCCCCCAGTTTCGCAGGTGCCAGACTGGGCGGCCCGAGCGGGCTCAGTGTCCCTGGCAAGTGTTTTCCCAGGTTCGACAGCTACGACGGCCAATTCGTGCCTATCGGGGGAGGTTACGAGCTGCACTACTGGCGGGAATGGCAGCCGTGGACGGGCGTAGGCTCTCCGAATCTCCGCCAGCTCATCTTCCGCAACCCTTCGGACGAGACGGTGGTCACCTGGTGTCTGTACCATGCCGGCTTCACGGGGGACACGCCGAGGGCGGGAGAGATGGCGCAGGTGCTGTTCCTGGACGGGCGCGTCAAGTCCATCCCGGCACAGAAGTTAACCGATTGGACGCAGGTGCCGGACCACAACTGGCAGGTTAACCCGGGTAACTAGCTCGGGGCAAGAAACACCGTCTCCAAGGCTTTCAAGGCGGTATCGACCGGAAAAACGGCGTCACATCCGGCTCTGAACGGCAAGGAAGATGCGAGCACAACACACAATCGGGCGTCGGGGATCCTCCCTGGTAGAGGTTCTCGTCGTGCTAGTGGTGTTCGTGGTAGGCATCCTGGGGATAGCGCGGCTGTTCCCACAGGGGTTCGGCAGTTTGCGCTATGGGGAGCACGCCTCGGTCGCTTACACGTTAACACGCGCGCTGGAAGAGTACCTGCGGGGGCGCGTCCAGAACCTGCCGGACGGGGTGGTGAGCGTGGACTACGCCACCGGCAGGATGAAGGGGGATGTCAGCCCCGGTGAATTCCTTCTCTCCCAGCCCTACCCGGGCCTGGATGCGTCCGATCCGCGCTACTCGGTGCTCAACCGCGCCCGCCGGGTGGTGGGCGAGACGTTTGTGGTGCCCCCGCCGGTAAGCAACTCCCCCTTCGTGTTGTCGGGATCCGTCTCGCTTGACACGCTGATGTTCGGGCCGGTCTACGCGGTAGACCCGATTCCGGGCCAGAGCTTGGGGTTGGACGTTTATAGCGGCACGCCGCTGCGCGTCCAGCCCGTGGGTGAGGACTTCGACGCCCAGGACGTCGCCTCGCTCAACCTGGACACGGTGGCCATCAACTACGACACCGCCACGCTGTTCTTCCGGCCGGTGCCCTACGCACGGCAGTTCAAGCTCTCCTACCGCTACGACGTGTCCGCAGGACCCGGCTTCGTGCGGTTGGATACGCCGCTCGACCTTGGCTTCACGCTGGCCCCGAGCGAGTTCCGCTATTCGCTATCCCTGCCCTTAGGCGTCACTCTGGTGCGCGGCACCGAGAAGCTCTACCGCCGCTTCAATCGCCTGGCGGCGACTGATTCGTTTACCGACGACCCCTACCAGTACAAGGTGCTGAATCCAGTCACCGGTCTGCTGGGCTTCAATCCTCTGGGGGCACGGATTGCGTCGCCGGCGAGCGAGGCGCTGGGGCTCCAGGTCCGCGTGGACTACGATGTGGACGACTGGTGGATCTTGCGCGAGGAGCGGGTGGTTCCGGCGGAAAGCCCGCACGTGGTGAAGCTGGCGGTGCCGTACGTAAAGCGTCTGGGGGAAATGGAAGACTGGGTCAACTTCGATTCAGCGGGCAACCCCACCCTCCAGTACCAGAGCCTGATGCGCACCTTCCCCGGCCGGCCAAGCGGCACCCCGGGCATCGATGTGCTGGTGGTGGATATGGAGACGGGGCTGACGCTGGACAGCAGCACACTAGCGCCCAGCGGCCAGGTGGGGCTGAACGGCGAGATGGATTACCGCACGGGTGAGATCCGGTTTGCGGATCAGCTCTCGTGGAGCAATCCAGCGGGGGGCGGGCCCATCATCACCCCCGCCACAGGGCGCAACGTGCGCGTCTACTACCGCGGCAGCTTCGATTGGGGCGTCTCGCTGCGCAAGCCGTTCGCTCGCTATACGCTCCAGCAGCCCAGTTCCCCGCTGCCCCCCCTGGCGTATCGGGAGTACACGCAGGGATCCTTCGGCTACCTCTTCTTCCCGGTATCGGACGGCGAGGAGTCCGTGCTGGTGGATTACGAGTGGCGGCAGGCGAGCACGGGCGCGGTGCGGAGCGTCACCGGTGAATTGCACTTGGTCCGGAATCCGGACGATCCAGGCAGCCCGAAGAGGCTGTACGGTTCGTCTTCGCCCTACTGGTGGGTGCGGGTGGGGAATCCCGATGGTGATCCCGGTAACGGGGCGGATACGGACCGCAACCCGGACGTAGTGCCGGGCTCGGTGGACATCCTGGGCGTGCGCGGGGCATCGCTCCACACGCACGTGGTCTGGCGGGAAGGATCAGACTGGCGGCACCTGCAGGCGACTACGGTGATGGAGCGAAGTCGGCCGTAACTGAGAAGGCAAAAATGCAAAAGGCAAAATGAGGAATGCAGCATTCAGGGGCCAGCGCCGTTAGCGGTGACGCCTCGTGCCCTTTACCTCCCTTTTTGCCTTTTACTTTTGCACTAACATTGGAGGACCGTATGAGGGTCGGCGAGGCAACAAGACGGCGTGGGTTCACGCTCATCGAGATGCTCGTCGTCATCGTGATCACCATCATTGTGCTCGGCATGGTCCTCGTACCGCTGAGCCAAAGCCTCAACCTCACCGGTCGCGCCCGCTCCATGGTTTCCAGCCAGGATAGTCTGCGCACGGCGATCCGCCGCATGATGCGCGAGCTGTCCCAGGCGATGATCGTCTTCGAGCCGCGCGCTATCACCCTCTGGCATTACAGCGCCTACACGGTGAGCGGCGATCAGCCCACCCCGGTTAGCACCGCGGTTCCCGTCCCCTACTCGGTTAACGATGGGATGCTGGTGTTCGCCCTGCCAAAGCACCGCTACTACTGCACCAAATTCGACCATTACCTGCTGGATACAGAGGTGTCACCGCTCGCGGCCATCGATACGTGCGTGCGAGCGGGTCATCAGGGATCGCCCGTGGAACTACGGCCGCTGCAGCCGCTCCAGCCGGAGCCGGTGTGGGTGGCGTACTTCATCGGGCTGAAACAGCCAGGCTACCCCGCAGAATCGATCTTCGATCCCGGCACCACACCTCCGGGCCAGCCCGGCAACTCAGATCCACATTATGTCAGCCCGCTGTTCGTGGGCCTGACGGGCGGGTTTGACAACCAGTACGTGCTTTACCGCGTGGAGATCCCGACGGTGGAGGTGATCGGGCCGGATGGCAAGATCAATCCTGCCGGTCGGTTGAACAACTTCTTCCTCTGGAATCCGGACGGCACGCTGAGGGGGCCGAACTCGAATTTTTTCTACGACCGCACGTTGAACGCGGGCGGGGTGCCCTACTACCGGGAGTGGAGGTCGCGCGCGATTCCCCTCATCACGGTGGAGGACACCGATCAGGTGCAGCTGACCCGCCTGGGCGACGGCCAGTGGCGGCCGATGCCGATGACGCGCTTTGCCGCCTCGGCAGTGGAAAGCGATCCCGCGGCGCCCAATCGCCGTGCGGGCGTGCCGGTGCCGGGCGGGGTGCAAACGAGCGAAATCCAGCCGGAGGAGTACCTCACCGAGTACGGCTACTGGACGGGCCTGTTCAACGACGGCGGCAGCGTTATTCCCGATGGCCTGCGGCTTAGCAACTCCGGGACGCCCGCCGCCGACTTCGCGTTTGGTCCCCGTATCGAGGTATACCAGGGAGATACGCTGGTATTTGATAGCGCCCAGGCGGGCGGACGCGCGCGGCTGGTTTCCTACGATGCGAACCGCGGCGTGGTGCGGTTCGCCATTCGCCGGTCCCGCGATCCGGACCGGGACCCGTTCCCCGGCGAAGCGTCGGACCCGGAGGCCTACTCGGCAATTATCGAGCGCGATCCTGCATCCGGGCAGCTCACGGCCTCGCTATCGCAGGACGACGCGCAGCGGATTTCGACCCTCGGCGGCGTGAGCACCCCGATGCCAGGCGGCCTGGGATCGGCGCGGCTGCGCTTTCCCTCGGCGCAGGTGGTGCCGTTCTCAGAGACGGTCTCGCGTGTCAACCAGACCACGGGGGAGGCGCGCCTGCTGCGCCGCGCGGGGTGGAGCGGCCTGGGCAGCCTGGACCGGCGGGTAGCCCCGGCGGACCTGGCTGCGGACGAATACACCATCGACTACCGGAGTGGCCGGCTGTTCTTTTCCGATGACGACCCGAGCCTGGCTCTGGTTGGCCCCGGGAGCGTCGAGGAACTGTGGGTGAAGTACCAGTTTCAGACCAACACCAGCGAGGACGTGGTGCGGGTGACCTACGCTACCCGTGAGATGATGACTGTCAACCTGGGGCTCGTACAGTACAGCCCCCAAACCCACGAGGCGCTGCCCACACAGGTGACACAGCGCATCCGTGTGCGGAATCTGGCTCGCTGAAGGGGAGAGGGGACGGGGGGCGCCCCCCACACCTAGTATGCATTGCGTATCAGTAGCGTCGGGATCCGAACGGTTGCATTCAATGAAGAGCGTTCTCTATCGCAGGAGCGGGGTGCGCCGGGGCCAGACGCTTATCCTGGCCCTGGGGGTTATGTTCCTGCTGCTGATTCTGGGGGGAATCTTCGTCACCCTCATCACCCAAAACCTGGGGCGGGTTGACATCACACGCGGGATGTCGCGGGCGGAGACGTTAGCCCTGGCGGGCCTGCAGTTCGTCCAGCAGCAGCTGCTCACCTCGCGTGAGGGGGCGGACTGGCGGCCTGTGCCTACCGAGGTGGTGTGGCGCCAGTCCAAGACCAGCGACGCCAGCGTCCTCAACCGGCGCCAGTATGATCCGGACTACCCCTGGCTCGGCGCGGATTTGCGCCGCCCGTTCGTACGCTTCCACACGCGCGACGGCCGGTTCCTCGTCCGTCTCACGCTGGAGCCGCGCTTCCGTACCGGGCTGCCTACCTCCGCCTTCCGCGATCAGTTCGATCCGAACTCGATGTTCCTCCATATCGAGTCCGTGGGGCGGCCGGGCGTGGTGGATGAGAAGGATCCCAGCACGCTGCGGGACCCCACGAGGACCGGCTTTCGTCTGGAGGAGATCGTCGGTGAATGGCGCAAGCTGGATGCCTGGGCGCCCGTGGGGCTGACGGATCAGCTCTGGTGGGTGACGAACCGCTCGAACCGCCGCGGCCCCGCGCAGCTGGGCGTACCGCCGTTCCGCGACGGCAACGATTTCTCCGTTCGCTATAACTCGGAATACTTCGGCAGCATCCTGGTGAATGGGGATCTGGAGTGGGTGGGAAGGAACACCCTCCATATCTTTCCGGCGCGCGGTGAGGCGGTTCAGGTGCGCGGACGGTTTCTCCACCGGGCCAGTGGTAGCGAACCGGCGGAAGTGAATGTGCTGCGGGAGGACGATACCCCCGGCGCCACCGCGGAGGAGGATAACCAGGACGATAGCGTCCGCACAGTGCTCGCCTCCATTCCGGAGGGCCCGACCGGCAGCGCGGGCTACAACCCGATTCTGCTGCTGGATGGACGGGCACTCTACGCGGATCAGGAGTATCTGACCCAGCCGGGGGCGGGGGCGGAGGCGCGGAGCAGCCGCGGCTTGGCGCCTCCCTCGCTGGATGCTCCCGAGGCGGCCACGCAGCTGCCGCGCTACGAGGCCCTGACACGCGAATCCGGCCGGATGGCTACCGTGACCGTGGATGGGGACACGCGCACCGTCAACCTGGGGCTCTACGGCCTGGGGCGGGGTCTGTACCTCGACAACTACACGGATATCCAGTACTCTGCGGATCGCAACGCGGTGATCGACGAGTGGCTGCAGCGCGGCGCGGCGGATGTGCGCCGCACAGGCTGGGATGGTTTCCAGTACGTCCCCAGCGTGCGAGACGAGGGGACCGTTCACCCGATCCTGGAGCTGCAGTTCCTGCCCGATGGGATCCAGGCCACGCGGTTCGACCGGGATGTGCGCGGCCATAACTTCGGCCGCGCGGCAGGGCGCACGCGCCTCTTCTACCAGATAGACCCGGTAACAGGCTTGCTGGCCCCCGTGGGGCAGACGGCCGTCTTCCCGTATCCCGAGAACGGGGTGGTCTGCTGCGCGGGCAGCGTCCGCGTGCGCGGGCTGGTCGGCGGCCCCGGCGCCCCGCGCCAGCTAACCCTGGTCTCCGGTGGGACAATCTATATTGAGGGCAACCTGCTGAAGGGGCACCCGAACTCCTACCTCGCACTGCTGGCGCGAGACAACGTCTGCCTGAACCCCACAGCGTTCTTCCGTTTCCAGTCGGGCGACGACGTGGTGCTCGATGCAGACCTGTTCCAGCCGGGGCAGGACCCCACCAGCTTCCACTTCACCGTGCCGCAGGGCTCCCACATGGATGTGGCGACGGAGAATGCGGAGACGGTGGATCCCAGCCAGGGATACCTGCTGCACGTCCGCCACAGCGCGGGGACGCAGGACATCTCTTCGCGCACGGATGTCTCCCTCTACCTCCAGGGGCTGAGCCTTGCGGATCGCTACGACTTCGGCAAGTTCCTGCCCCCCTACCCCAGCGCGGGCGCGGGGCCGAGCGACTTCGGCTATCACTTCCTGTTCTATCCGCCGGGGTCGGCGCCGGGGTGGGCCTACTCCAACCACCAGTCCTCCACGGGGGGAACGGCCAACTACGAGCAGAAGACGTTCTTCCTCCAGCCCGGGGGTAACCCGGGGGAGCTGCGGTTGCTGAACACCCCGGGAGAAACTGTGTCCCTGCGGTGGTTCGTGGATCCCATTCCGGATGGACAACCGTACTGGTTGAGCCGCGCGGCATTGATTCCCCAGGGAAAGCCGCTGCGGATCGAGATCGACGCGCTGATCTATGCGCAGGAGGGGAGCTGGTTCGTCATCCCCACGCCCTGGTTCAATGACAACACGGCGGATACGCGGCAGCTGTTCCTACTCGGCGACCCCGCCACCGGCCGGTCGGCGGGCACGCGCGCGGCGGGGACCTATCCCGAGAACACGGATGATTACCCGTTCGCCCACGAGCCGCTCAACATCCAGATCGTGGTGAACGGCACCATCACGGAGAATATGCCCGTCGAGATCGCGGATCGCGTCGCCTGGACTAACCGCCACTGGCTGGATACCGCGGTGCACCCGGTGTCACCCGGGTACGCGCCGAATATCCGCTATTCCTACGACCACAACCTGCGCCGCTACGTGCGGTATCGCTTTGTGGACACAGGGGAAGAAGGCGTCGCCTACGTGGGGCCGGTTGGCGCGCAGATTGCGCATACGCCCCAGGCCCCCATGCTGGAGAACGTGATGCAGGCCGCGTTCGACCGCGGGACCTACGTGGTAACCCTGCCGTTGCTGCCGAACCTCCCCGCCGGGCCCATAGTCTACCAAGGGAATCCGCTGTAGGCACGAGGTGGAGCGCAGGCTGCCAGCCTACATGGAATTCGGGGAAGCGATGGCAGGCAGGCAGGATGTCTGCGCTACAGTTGAAGCGATGGGAGGCAGGCAGGCCATACGGCCCGTAGGGATGCCTGCACTACAGTTGAACCTATGACACGCCGGTTCTGTATCGCATTGCTGGCCCTGGCCGCGCTGGGCGCGGGGACACTCCCCCTGGCGCGGGCACAGCGGCTCGTCGCGCGGCGGCAGCGCACCCTCAACGCCTGCGTGCTGCTGCTCACGCCGCCCGCCGACCCGTTAGGGCTCGCCCCGAGTGAAACAGCCGCGCCGGGGCAGGGGCACCAGCACTGGCCGGTGAACCCCTACGTCTTTTACGTCCTGAACGAGCGGACCGACCTGAAGCCGGACGATCTGACCATTGTGAACCCTGCGGCCCCCGCCACCGTAACGTGGGCGCAGAAGGCGCGGTGGGATCGGATCGTCAGCGGCACTGGGGAGGCGCCGCTGACGGTGGGCCAGCCGCTCCGCCCCAACATGGCTGCTTACTGGGAGGTGCCCCTCACGGCCGAGAACTACGAGCGCTTGGCGCAGATGCACGTGATCTACATGCCGATCCGTGCGCCAGGCAGCCCGGTATTGCTGAACGAGGAGCAGCGGCGGTTGCTGACACGGTTGGTGGATGGCGGCGTGCTCCTCTGGATCGACTGGGCGGGCGCGGGTAACCCACCTTCTGGCGCCATCGGCGGCACGGACCATGCCAATGGCCTGTTCTTCCCCGGAGACTTCCTGGCCGCCGGCGGGGCTTCGCTGCCCACCCCTACGGGGCCGCACGCGGTGCTTACCGCCCAGTACCGCCTTACTTCCGCGGATGTGCAGCAGGTCGGGAGTAGCCCCGTGCCGGGCCAGCGCGCGATCGATCTCGCGCCCGCGGACATGGGAGGCGGCCCGAACTCCTTCCAGCTGACGTCGGTACTCAGCACCGGCGCGCCCTATCTGGCTGCGGGGCGCTACGGCAGCGGGTTCATTGTAATGTCCGCGGGTAACGTCGGCCGCGCCATCAGCTTCCTTAACCCTCCTGCCATTCACGATCGCAAGCCTGCCCTCTCGTCCAACGTGGACCTCACCCCCGCTGAGGAAGAGGATCTGAAGTTCGGCTACAACCTGATGGCGTGGAGAGATGAGTTCTCCCACCAGCAGAAGGGCCCTCGCCACCAGGCGACCTCCGGCCAGGCGATCCACGGGTTGATGGAGCGCTGGTCCGAACGGACGCCGGAGTCACTCCGGGGGTGGGTGTCACCTCTGGTGGTGGACGGCCTGGTCTATGCCGTCAACTGGACCGAGGGCCCCGTCGGTGCGGGTACTCAGTTCTGGGTGAACGCCTACGAGGTGGAGCCGACCGACGATTACAATGGGGATGGGGCCATGGACGACGGCGGCCCCGACCTGCTCGACCTCACCTTCAGCCAGTCTTACGACAAGATCGCCCGATGGCCTGATGCGGGGGCGATGAACCGGCCCGCAGTGATCGGCGGGTTGGCCTACGGGGAGTTCGGAGGCGCGGGATGGTTGTTCGTGAGCGGCCAGTCCGCGTCGGGAGGCACCAACCTCTGGATGTTGAATACGCCCAGCCCGCTGGTGACCTTCCCTGAGTTGTCGTCGCTGCCCGAAAATCGCGGTGAGGCCAGCGCGGGCATGCCGGTCTGGAGTCCGCCCACCTACAGCAGCTCGCCGTCGCCGGGGGTTTACGTGGCGGCGGGGGATGTTGCTAACGAGCAGGGCCGCATCGTCGCCTACGCGGTGAGCGGCGCCGGCCTTACCGAGGCCTGGCATTATCCCGCCGTCGCCGCCGCGAACACGCTGGGCCGCTGCTACGGCGCGCCGGCGGTGGTGCAGATTCAGGACCGCCGCACGGGGGCCGTCGATCAGGTGATGCTGTTCACCAGCCTGCACAACCCGCAGGGGCCGGGCGGTATGGGCGGCATCGTCATCTCCACTCGCGGCGAGCCGATGGTCTATCCGCCGGGCACTTCGGCGGACCGGCGCACGTTCGTGCCCGTGCGCCGTACGGAGCGGTGGGACCCCCAGCGGTGGTGGGAGGTCCGCATCATCAACAAGCAGACGGGCTACACGCTGCAGCGCTACACGTTGCTCACCCCCAGCGGGGTGGTCCTTAACGACAGCGGCCAGCCCGGGCGGCTGCGCCTGCCGGCCCCCCAGGACCTGGACGACGTGGCGATTGTGGCGGATTACACCGTCGATGCCGCGCGGGATCCGGCAAGCGCCGGCCTCACCCCTACGTTCTTCCGGCAGCGGCGCTACTTCGTGCCCGCCTTCCAGGGCCCGGGGGCGGTGGCCGGGCAGCAGTCCGGTGTGGCGGGCGGCGTGGCGGTGGGGAAGGACGAGACGATCTATTACGGCACCGGCCGCGGCTACATGGCGGCGGTGCAGATCGAGTCCGGCGTGCCGCGCGTGCGCTGGAAGGCGCGCGTCCGCGGCGATCTTCTGGGCGGCGGTGATCCGGGGCACTCGCAGGATATCAACCCGGGCAGCGCCTCCTTCCTGAGCGACTTCCACTTCGTATCCGCCCCGGCGGCCAGCGACAAGGTCATCGTGTTCGCGGGGCGCGAAGCGGGTGGGGGCGCCGTTCTGTTCGCCTTCGAGGCGGATGCCACCATTTCGTTCAAACTGCCGGATCTGCCGTTGAGCCAGAACAACGTGGGCAGCCTGCAGCTGTTCTTCGACGACACCGGCGCGGGCCTCCAGCGCATTCCGCCACAGCAGTACACCGTTAATCCCGACACCGGCATCGTGACGTTCACCGACATGCGGGGCTTCACCCTGGATCTGAACCAGGCGCGCCGCGTTCCGGGCGACAACCGCCTGATGGTGCCCATCCAGGTGCGCTTCCAGGCCGAGCCCCAGCAGGAGGTGGACGTGCCGGTGCCCCTGGTCTTCTTCTACCGGGATCCCCGGCCCTCCGGGGGGTTCTCGTCCTCTCCCGTGGTGTCGGGGGACCGCATCTACGCCATGCGGGAGGACGGGGTGCTGCTGCAGTTCCCTGTTGATCCGCGGAAGGAGGACGCTGCCTTCCCCGGCACCACGGTGCCCGACTTCAACCTGGCGCTGTGGCGCAACGGCGCGCTGGTGCGCGGGCGGCAGATCGGGGACCCGAGCGTCGGCGGCTGCCTGGCGTCGCCCGCCATCGGCCCGGGGGTGACGGCGGTGGTGACCCCACAGGGGGTGACCGGCTTCTCCTCGCCCTCGGTGCTGGTGGCAGATCGCAACCGGATCTTAGAGGCGGCGGCGGATGCAGGGGTGTTCGCATCCACGGACGGGGTGATCAAGTACCAGGTGCCGGAAAGCGAGCTGCCCATCCCCACCGATCCGCAGTTTACGCCCTATACCAGCGTGATCACGCGGCGCACCTACCTGGATCGGCCCGCCACCGTGCGGCGGCTTAACCGCAGCAGCTCGCTCACCTCCCTCTTCTTCAGCACGGCGCCCACGCTTTTGGGAGAGACCAGCGAGCACAGCGAGCTGGCGGATAGCAGCGTGCTGGCGGCGGACACCGGTAACGACCGCGTTGTGGAGTTCAACGGGCGGGGCCGGGTGATCTGGGAGCTGACCTCGTTCCAGGACCCCTGGAAGCTGCTCCCTGCGGGCGAGCCGCTGCGCCTTTCCCGCCCCATGGACGCGCACCGCTGGGTGGACGCGGAGGTCGATCCTCTCGGTGGGCCGCCGCTGCTCGTGTTCCACACCCTGGTGGCGGACGCGGGCAATGCCCGCGTGCTGGAAATCGTGGACAAGATCCGTTTCCGGCGGGGGCGGTTCGATTTCGCCAGCTTCGTCAGCGACCTACCCGGCCAGGTGGACTACGCGGGGCAGCCCGTGCGCTGGTACCACGTCTTGGTCTGGTCGTCCCAGACGAACGCGCTGGGGCTGCGACTGAACTACCGGACCGCCCAGCGGATTTACTGGACGCGGACGGCGGATGCGGCAGGCAACCAGGCAGAGATCCCCGATCCGGGCTACGTGCCGCGCGTGCCGCAGACGGAGCCGCCCTACCTGCCGCTCGATCCCTTCCTCACGGTCACCGTCTGCTCGGCGAACGGGGCGCAGCTGTCGTGGGATCCGAGCGTGCCCGTGCTTCAGCGCACCGTGCCCCGCGCGCGCCAGGGAGGGGATACCATCCTGTTCCTCACCGGCCGGCGGGCGCTGGGGCCGGGGGGCGTGGTGCAGGATGCCGCGTTCCGCGACGTGGATGCCGCCCGTGCGGCGAACCCGAACCGCTACGTCTTCCAGCAGGGGGCAATCTTCCCCGACCTGCCGCTCATCCGCGAGGTCTACCTGGAAGGGAATCCGGTAGCGGGGGAAAGCGCCCTGCACGCGCTTAGCGGCATCTCCAGCCTGCAGCGGACGATCCGCACGGATCCCGAGTTCACGCCCGCGCTCTCCGGCCTTCGCCGCGCGCAGTACTTCCTGATCACCGATGCAGCGGGCGTGTTCGAGTTCCGCCTGGCGCTCGAAGCGCAGACGCCGACGACGGAGGACCGGCTCGCTCGCCTGGCCTGGGCGTTCACCAACGCAGATTACCAGTACGTGACCGGTGGGCGGGCGTTTACGCCCTCCTCGGCGCGGCGGCTCACTAGCGGCCACGTGCTCATTACCAGCCGCACGGCGCGGAGTGAGAACGCGGCCGGCCTCCAGGGGCTGGGCGGGGACGTGTTTACCCTGCGAATCAGCGACTTCATCACTGTTTTGGAGCGAGGCGGGGCGCCCTACAATCCAACTGCGGTCGTTCTACACGGCTGGGTGCCGGATCTCTACGCGCAGCCGGGACCGATCTTCGGTCTGCCCAGCGTCACCTGGCGTGCCCCGGAGTCGCCCGATCCGTCTCGCCCACCCACCTTCGCCACGGGCGACAATCCCCTGGCCCTGGAGGGGAGTTACGTTCCGGACCAGCCGGTGTACGCGGACCTGGTGTATTAGCCTCGATTGATGGAGGTTGAAGAGATAAGACCGGTAGAGAATCTAACCCCCCCTCCCGGCGAGGGAAGGGGGCCGGAGGGGTTCACAGACGCCGGGACTTCAGCACGTGATTTCGCGAACAGCTGTCAGCCGAGGTCTGTCGGTCTGAAATCCACAGAAGTGGATTTGCCGGACGAGAAACCCGTATGAGTGGGTTTCGGAGACGCCGCCCGCTGTGTCGATGGCGGGCAGGGATCGGGTGGTAGTGTGAGATGAACTGGCGATGGAGATGGAAATACCTCGCGGTGTGGATGGGCGCGCTGGCGGCGGCGTTCGCGCTGCTGCCCAGGGCGTCGGCGCGGCACTTCACCGCATGGCGATTTGACGGCTCCGCGGTGCACACCACCACCGCAGGGACGCAGGCGACCAACACCGGCTTCAACCCGTTCGAGCGCTTCTCTGACCCCACGGCCCGCGAGTTTGGCCTCTACTGGCGCTCCTCGGATAAGGTGGAGTTCGGCCCGCTGCCCGCCGCGCCCGCACGCGTCTGGCCGCCGGTGGTTGTGGAACTGGCGTCCCCCGGGAATGAGGACAACCTGTTCGACCACCTGATCATCGTCCCGCGGGGGACGGAACTCGCCGCCTATCACCCGGGGACGGCGACCGGCCTCGGGAATCTGGACGCCATTACCCGCGAGCTCGCTCCGACCCTCACCGGCGGCTGGACGCTGGACCTGACCGCCCTGCCGGACGTGCCCGACGGCACCGCCGGGGTGACCGCGCCGGTGATCGCCGCTGCTACCGGGGTGACGGTGGGCAACCGGACCGAACTGTGGCGCTTCCTGTACGTGGTGATCGGCGCGGGGACGGCGGGCGATCCTGCCCGCGTTTTCTGCCTGCGCCTGAACGTGAGTAACCCCGAGGACCTCCCCGTGGACGATCCGGACCTGCCTGCCGGCGATCCCGCCCGCCCGTTCGTGCGCTGGAGCCACCCCGTCACCGGGGCGGGAGGGGGAAGCGTGCCCGTGGTGGGCATGGCATTTGCCGACATCGGCACGCCCGCGTTGCCAGAGCCGCTCCTGTTTGTGACCACGGAGGACGGCGAGCTGATTGCCCTGAACGCCGCCCCCGACGGCGCCGTGACGGAGCGCTGGCGCTGGTCGATGCCCGCCCCGCCCGTGCCTGCCTTTGGGCCAGGAGCGGCGCCGGCGGTTAGCCGCGTCACCCTGGCAGCGCCCGCGCTGCCGGTGGACACCATCGGCAAGGCGCTCACCAACGGCGTCTCCGAGTACCTGGTGTTTGTGAACGGCAACGATGGCTTCGTGCGCGCCTTCGAGGCGGGCGGCAAGCCGAAGTCAGGCGGCGGCTTCGATCCGAACGAGCGCTGGTCGTTCCAGCCGGATGGGGACCCTGTCACTCCAGGGGTGGAGACGGAGCAATTTGCCGTGCCGCCCCTCGTATGGAACCCGGCTACGCCGATCCGCAACGGCGAAGGGCTGCTCGTATCGGTTACCCAGGACTTCGGGTTCGACGACGTGGTAGTGGTGGCCGCCCAGAGCGGGAATGTCTACGGCATCGACGCGCAGGGTGAGATCCAGGGGCCGGCGGCGGGCGCCGATGAAGGGAAGCCGTCCGGTGCTACCTTCCTGCGCTGGCGGTATCCGGAGATTCGCCCGCTGCCCGCCTTCGGGCTGGATCCCGCGCGCGAGGACGACCCCTGGCCGCGCCAGAATGACGTGGCCCGTACGCCGATTGCCGACTGGACGATCCGCAGCCCGCTGGCCGCCAGCGCGGGCCGCAACGCCGACCCCGACGCTGACGAGCCGAACACGATTATCAGCGACGACTACGTCTTCGCGCGCTTCGACCAGCCCGTCCTGGCGCTTCCCGGCGACCCGCCGGGCTACCAGCGGTTCTTCGAGTGGGTGGGGGGCCTCCACCCGTACGGGTTCGTTGAGGTCAGCCAGCCGATCCGCCTGAAGCAGAACGCGCCGCCGCCCATCCCGTTGCTGCCCACCAGCGAGCCGCCGGTGGAACAGCTCGAGGTGCGGCACGTCGCGCCCGCGTTTGATGTGCCTCCGGAGTTCGTCCGTGTGGGCCGGCGCAAGGGGGCGGCGGATGACCAGCCGTTGCAGGCGGTCTACATTACCCGCCAGCAGTGGATTGAGGACGACGGTACGGTACGGCAGGTCAACTTCGGTGATACCCTGGAGGTGACCTACCTGCGCGGCGACGTGCCTGTGGGCGATCCCAACGAGCGGCAGACCGATACGGTCGTCTTCCCCAGCCGGCGCGATCCAGGGAACATCAACAACTCCCAGCGGGCGAGCCTGGGGCAGGGTGCGGCGCGGCTTCAGGAAGTGATCGGCGGGGTGGATGAGGGACCGTGCCTGCTGACGGATACCGAGTTCAACAACGGATTGCGGCCCGCGATGAGCGTGGTACCTGGCTCCGCCTCGAACGGGGTGATCTATGTAGGGAGCCAGTACCGCGGACGGGTGATTATCCTTAACTTTACGCCCGCGTTGCTCCTGCGGCTGAACCACTCCACCGATCCGCCCGCTCCTCCCCCGGCACTGGACGCACTGGACGATGTGCAGCTGGCCAGCCCGCGGCCGGTGCTGGGGGTGGCGCTCACGGATAACTGGGCCTACGTGGTCTACACCAACGGCCACCTGCGCGCCTACGGCAACGGCCTGGGGCCGTCAGGGAGTACCTTCCTGCCCCCCTT
>JACQGL010000073.1 GCA_016199525.1 Armatimonadota bacterium | reverse complement strand
CCCTAGATGCCTACCGCGGTGATTTCGACCCCGTCTACGGCGGCTTTGGGGGCGCGCCCAAGTTCCCGCCCAGCATGCGGTTGGAGTTAATCCTGCGCGAGTACCGCCGGCGGCCCCTGCCCGAGGTCGGCCGGATGGCGGAGGTGACCCTGGAGCGCATGGCGCGGGGTGGGATCTACGATCAGATCGGCGGCGGCTTCGCCCGCTACTCGGTGGACGAACGCTGGCTGGCGCCGCACTTCGAGAAGATGCTCTACGATAACGCTCTCCTGACGCCGCTCTACGTGGATGCATTCCGCCTCTTCCACCGACCCTACTTCCGCCACATCGCCACCCAGACGCTCGATTTCTGGCTGCGGGAGATGACTTACCCCCACGGTGGCTTCTACTCCAGCCTGGACGCCGACAGCGAGGGGGAGGAGGGCAAGTTCTATCTGTGGACGCCCGAGCCGGTGATCGACGTGCTGGGCAAAGAAGAGGGTGAGTTCTTCTGCCGCGTGTTCGATATCACCCCGCGCGGCAACTTTGAGGGGAAGAGTATTCCCAACCTGGTGGCCACGAGCTGTGAGGACATCGCCCGGCTGGAGGGGGTCTCTGGCGATGCGCTGCTCGCCCGCATCGATCCCCTGCGCCAGAAGCTGTGGGAGGCGCGGAGCAAGCGCGTTCACCCCGGCCTGGACGACAAGATCCTCACTGCCTGGAACGGCCTGATGATTCGGGCGTGCGCACACGCCGGCGGCGCGCTGGGGGAGCGCCGCTACGTGGACGCAGCGGTCCAGGGGGCGGAGTTCGTGCTCACGCACCTGCGGCAGGGCGGTCGCCTGCTGGTGAGCTGGCGCAACGGCGTGGCGAAGCTGAGCGCCTACCTGGATGACTACGCCTTCCTGGCCGTCGGTCTGCTGGAGCTGCACGCGGCCACCGGAGACGGCCGCTGGCTGGCGGAGGCGCGCGCGCTGGTGGATACGCTCAATCAGTATTTCTGGGATGAGGACGAGGGCGGCTACTTCTTCACCGCCAGCGATCACGAGGCGCTGATTGCGCGGGTGAAGAGCCCCCAGGACAACGCCCTCCCGTCCGGCAACGCCATGGCGGCGCGGGCGCTCATCCGCCTGGCAGAGTGGACCGGTGAGGCGGATTATCGCCGGCGCGCGGAGCAGATCCTCACTGCCAACGTGGAAAACATGGTGCGGTTCCCCACCGGTTTCGGGGCCATGCTGGTGGCTACCGATAGGTTCCTGGAGACGGGGCCGCCGTCCGCCACGAGCGCGGATCGGGTGAAGGTCACCGCGGAGGCATCGCCCGCTGTGGTGCGGCCGGGGGAGTCAACGCGGCTGCAGGTGCGCTTTGAGATCGAGCCGGGGTGGCACATCAGCGCCAGCGCGCCCGGCGGCGAGCACCTGATCCCGACCACCGTCTCCGTGAGCGAGGGGCTGGGGATCACCGCCGGGGAGGCGGCGTTCCCCAAGCCGCTCCCGAAAGCTTTCGGGAGCGGCTTTGCGGGGGAGACGCTGCCGGTGTACGAGGGGACGGTGACTGCGACGGTGGCGCTGCGCGTCTCCCCCGAGACGGCCCCAAACCGCTACGGCATTCCCGTGCGCGTGCGCTACCAGGCCTGCAGCCAGACGGAGTGCCTGGCGCCGGTGGAGGAGCAACTGGTGGTGGAGCTGGAGGTAAGGGGTTAATGGAACCGCCGCTGCACGCTGATGGACGCTGATAGGGAAGGTAGCTGGGCCTGTTCAGAACATCGGCTTGCCGCATTCCTACAGGGCCAGCATAACGAGGTAGGCCACGGGCGCGGTTCGGTCGTAACAGTACGGCGACCGTCAGGGAGCAGCCCTGCCGTCCGCGCGTTACCGCCGATGCGACCGTGCGGTTGGGAGCTCGCCTGCTGGTAAGGCCGGCTGCGCTAGGCCTGCCAGCACGCGGTGCAGCTCCTCGGTGACACGCGCCCGCTCCAGCCCTTCCGCCAGGAGCTGGGTGGCCAGCTTGTTGAGGCTGCACCCGTTGCGCTTCGCCTCCTCAGCCAGTCGGGCGTGCAGGCCGCGGGGGATGCGCAGCACCAGGTTGCCGCTATATTGCTCGATGGCATGGCGCTCGTCCTGCGGCTCTGGCAGCTCTACCCCTTCGGCCAGCAGTTCGGGGATGAGATGCCGCCGCAGGGCGTCCAGCGCCTCCAGCGCCTCGCCGGGGGTCTCGCCAACGGCCACGAACGTCCGCACGCCCAGCTGCGGAATCGCGGCCACGTAGCCGCCGCCCTCCTCGGGCGCCAGCTCCCGCAGCGTGACCGGATAGCGCAGGTTCAAGTAGTAGTCCGCGTCCCTTCCCGTCTGTGTCGCGCTCATTGGCCCCTCCCTGCCTCGCCCGTCGTTCCCTGCACCCTGTCAAAGGCTTCCCTGACGTCGATGGCCTCCAGCAAGTTCTGGATGAGATACTTCTTCACGTATCTCCCCCGCGTGTGCGATAGCGACAGCCTGCCTCCCGGGAAGCTGGCGCTGAAGCCCCGCTCGTGCGCGATGCGCAGGGCTTCGTGCTTCACGATGAGGAAGTGCGAGCTGCCGCTCGTCAGTTCGTAGGACCCAGGGAAGTACGCCTCGACCACCTTCAGCACGTCCTCCTTCGGCACCTCGGGAGGCACGCGCTTGCGCCACCTCTGTACGATCTCGGCTGCGTCGGCCATCTATTTATTATGATACCACATACGCTATCATCTGCACACGTCGCGGTCCCCTACGGCAGGATCACGCCCGTCCTGGGGATGAACGCGGGGTTATCGGGGTCGTAGAAGACGGAATCGCGCGCTTCCAGACGGTGGTAGTGCTCCACGCGCGCGGGGTCCAGCTCCACGCCCAGGCCGGGGCGATCGAGCGGCAGGGGCAGACGGCCGCCCTTCAGGGGGAGCATCTCGGTGAGGACGTCATCGTCCTGCATCGAGTAGTGGGTATCGCTGGCGAGCGTGAAGTTGCGTGAGGCAGCGATCAGGTGCGCCCCCGCGATCGTGCCCACGCCCAGCTCCGCCCACGTCCCCAGCACCACGTGGATGCCCGCCGCATCTGCCAGGTGGACGATATCCCGCGCGCGGGTAAGGCCGCCCGCCTCGCTGACCATGAGGATTAGCACCTCGCAGGCGCGCCGGCTGATCAGCTCCAGCGCGCTCTGCAGGGAGGTGCAGGCTTCGTCCGCGGCGATGGGCACGTTCACCGTGCGGCTCAGCCAGGCCAGGCCGTCGATATCGGTATCGGGGATCGGCTGCTCCACGTACTGCAGCTTGAACTCGGAGAGCCGCTGGATGGCGCGCAGGGCGGTGCTGCGGCTCCAGGCCATGTTGGCATCGATGCGCAGGGCCACGTCCCAGCCCACGGCGTCGCGGATCGTCTGCAGGCGGCGAGCGTCCTCTTCGATGTCTCGCCCGACCTTCACCTTCAGCGTGTGGTAGCCCTCGTCCACATAGCGCCGCGCCTGCGCCGCGTTCGTCTCCGGGCGGTCGATGAATAGGTAGCCCATAAACTCCACGGTATCCCGGTAGACGCCCCCCAGCAGGTTGCAGACGGAGGTACCCAGCGCCTTCGCCTTCAGGTCCCAGAGGGCGATGTCGATCCCCGCGATGGCGTAGCGGGCGATGCCGGCCCAGTTAACGGCGAACTCGTCCAGGCGGTGGAGGAGGAGTTCGTGGCGGAGGGGGTCCGCGCCGATGAGGAAGGGCGCGAACTCGCGCTCCAGGATGGCGTGGAGGGTGGGGATGGTGGGCCCGACGCACTCCCCCAGGCCTGTGATCCCCTCATCCGTATCGATCTCCACCAGGATGGCGGGAGCAGTAAGCCGCGTGCCACCCGACCACTTCGCGGGGGTGTTCAGAGGCACGCGGACATCGGTGGTGCGGAGAGCGGTGATGCGCATGGCAGTCTACCTCAGTGAGCGTGGGCCGCCACCAGCACGGGTCCGGCCCGACGGGGTGCGAAGCAGAAGGGTTCCGCCGCCTGACTCGACGAGCTGCGCGGCAGACAGGGGATTGGACGGCGGCGCCGGGGAATCCTGCCTCCCTCGAGGGTGAGACATCGTCGCCACAGGCAGATGGGCCCCGGTGACATGCAGCCAGAAACGCATCGCCCCGTCTCCTAACGAATCCCTAACGACCGCATCGTCCTAAGTGCATGAAGCGGCGCGGCATTGTCCCCATCTGGGGAGCCTACGGTCTTCATCCAACGGGCAGTGAACTGGCCGTTTCCTTTACCTTTAGCGGCCAGGGCCAGACCCAGGATGCCGTTTGGTCCTTTAATAAGGATACACACCAGGTAAGATTCCGTAACGAGGCAGCCAGGATGCTTATCTACGGCTGCCAGTGACCGCTGGCGGGGGCATAAGCACGCGTCTGTCAGGAGGAGGACCGTGATGAGACCCAAAGAGAGACGCCGAGGATTCACCCTCATCGAACTCCTGGTTGTGATAGCTATCATAGCTATCTTAGCCGGGATTCTGTTCCCCGCCTTTGCGCGGGCCCGGGAAGCGGCCAAGCGTGCGGGATGCCAGAGCAACCTGAGGCAGCTCCTCCTGGCCATGCAGATGTACGGTCAGGATAACGAGGGACAGCTCTACGTGTACCCGGATAGCTGCCACGCTGGGGTGGAGATGCAGCCTGGCCCGCCCGATCCCTGCTGGCGCAACTCGCCCGGCGATAGCCTGTTCGCCTATCGGCCGTACGTGAGCAACAACTGGGTGTGGCTGTGCCCCTCCGACCCCTACGCTGCCGACCGCGCCAAGCTCTACGCCAACGACATCCGCGGCACCTCGTTCGGCAGTGCGAACAACTGGACCAGCTACGACACGTTCGGGCGCAGCACAAATAACCGGGCCACGATCGACGAGGACTTCGGGTTTACAGACCCGATGGCCCCGGCGAATACCACCCCGCCTACCCCGGCGACCAATGCTCCGGCCATCTGGGATGGCTACGAGTACTGGACCTGGATCCACAAAGACGGGATCAACGTGGGTTGTTTGGACGGGCACGTGGTCTGGCAGCCGAACCGCCGGGTGCTCGTGTTCGACGGGGCACCCACCCGGCGCCTCAATAACTTCCAGCTCGAGGGATTCGGGGTCACGAATCCCTGCCATAAATAGGCGGCTGGCCAGCGCCTGTTCCAGGTGCCTTCGCTGGCTGAACAATTACTGTTAGTTTGTTAATTGTTCTATCAGTACCGGGCCTGAGGTCTTCGCCAGGCCCACTGGATGCACCGCCCTCTCCGCCGGATCTACCAACCAAGCGGAAAGGGCGGGCGTTTCCCTCTGGTCACGTCTTTGGCAACCGGAAACGCGTCGCCCCGTCTCCTAACGAATTCCTAACGACTGGGGCGTCGTATAAGAGCAACAAGCGTGTTCGGGGGTCCTTACCGGGCCGCTGTGTGCCACGACTGCCCCCGGCCAGGCGCCGGGCGGCGAGGGAGATAAGAGTGATGTTCAAGCGTGGATGGATCATCGCCGCGGCGGCGGTGGCGGCGCTCGGGCTGTCCCTGGCCGTCGCCCGTCTGGGGAGGGCCGCCCCGTCGGTTCGTGCCAGCGTCGACCGGCAGGAGTGCGCCGGCTCTGCTCTGGCGCTGGCCAGCCAGGGCGAGCCGCAGCCGGCGGTCCGGCCCGATCCGGCCGTCGAAGCCTGGGTGCAGACCCTGGTGGGGAGGATCGCCGACAGAAGCCCGGTGATCAGCAACAGCGTGCGCCAGGCGCTGGTGGTGGTGGGCAGGCCCGCCCTTCCAGCGCTCCGGAAGGTCGCGGCGGGCAGCGATACCGCAGCGGCGGACGTCGCCAGGCGGCTGATCGCGGGCATCCAGGCAGGCAGGCCGGGCGGCCCCGGGGGCTTCCCGGGTGGTCCCGGGGGACCTCCGGGCGGACCCGGGGGCCCAGGTTTCCCGGGGCAGGGTCCCGGTGGCCCGGGTGGCTTCCTGGGCCCCATTGGGGCGGTGCTCGGCGATCTGGACCTCACGCAGGAGCAGCAGAGAGCGGTGGATGAGATCCTGCGCTCGCACCAGGAGAAGAGCCGCGCGCTGTTCCGCCAGGCGCAGGAGGGCAGCCAGCGACTCCTGCAGGAGATGATGGCCGGGTTGAAGGGCGTTCTCACCGACGAGCAGTATAAGAAGGTGGAGGAGGCCCTCACGCGCCCCGGCCGGGGGCCGGGCGGCCCCGGTGGTTTCCCTGGCGGCCCCGGGGGTCCCCCTGGGAACAGGCGGCCCCCGAATGGTGGGCCCGGCGCGAGCGAATCCGCGCCACCGGTCCGACATGGCGGCGGGCTGGTGTGATCGAGCCGTGCGCTCCCGCTGGGGGGCGAGTGTAGCCGATCCTGGGGGAGCGTGCGGCTGGTCAGCCACGTCTCCCCCAGGATGGGTAACCGGTGCGCTGCGGCGGTCCTGGCCCCGAAAGCTTTCGGGGGCGATCCGGCGGGCGGGGTCGCCTAGTCCCTAAACGTCAGGCCCGCCGCGTCGATTCGCGGAGGGGGCCATGCGGATCCTGCTCATCGAAGACGACGAAGTCATTGCCGAGCGCGTCAAGGTTGGGCTCGAACGGGAGCGCTTCGCGGTGGATGTGGCCGCGGACGGGGAGACCGGCCTGCGGCTGGCGCGCCAGCGACCCTACGGGCTGGTGATCCTGGACCTGATGCTCCCCCGGCGGGATGGCTGGAGCGTCTGCGAAGCCCTGCGGGCCCGCCAGAACACGGTCCCGATCCTGATGCTCACGGCGCGGGATGCCGTGGAAGACCGCGTGCGCGGGCTGGAAGCGGGTGCGGACGACTACCTGCCGAAGCCGTTCGACTTCCGGGAGCTACTGGCGCGCGTGCGGGCGCTGCTGCGGCGGGACAGGGTCCACAAGTCCCGCGTGATCCGCATCGCCGATCTGGAGATCGACATCTCCTCCCGGCGCGTGCGCCGTGCCGGCCGCGAGATCCAGCTCACCCCGCGCGAGTTCGCCCTGCTGGAGGCGCTGGCGACCAACGAGGGCCGCACGCTGGCGCGGGAGGAGATCCAAGAACGCGTCTGGGGCGACGATGAGAGCTACTCCAACACGGTCAGCTTCCACATCGCCCTGCTGCGCAAGAAGATCGATGCGGAGCACCCCGTCAAGCTGATCCACACGATCCACGGCGTCGGGTACGTCCTCCGGCGGCCGGACAGCGAGGAGACGCTATGACATGGAACTCGTTCCGCGTGCGCCTTACCCTGTGGAACGTGGCTGTCCTGGTGGTGGTGCTGGGAGGCTTCGGGCTGGCGCTGTGCTATAGCATTCGGAACGGCATGAGCGCGGCGCTGGACCGCGAGATGGCGCTCCAGGCCCGCCGCCCCCCCGGAGGAGGTCCCCCGCCACCCGCGCTGGGATCGCCTCCCGGGCCGTTTCCCGGGGTCCGGCCCATCGCGCGACCGGAGGGAAGCGGCCCGCAGTGGCCGTTCGATAGGGAGGCGGAGCGGTCGGCTGCCTTCCGCCGTCCGCGGTTCATCACCCTCACCGGAGAGGCGGTGGGCCCCCCCATGGACCGGCAGCCGTGGGATCCGGATACCGTGGCGGCTGCCATCGCCGGGCAGGAGCGGTATTCCACCGTTACCATCGAGGGAGAGCGGGTGCGCGTGTTGTCCGTCCCCTGGCGCTTCCAGGGCCGCATCATCGGCGCCGTTCAGGTGGCTCGGGAGCTGGGCGAGTACGACCGGCTCGTGGACGGCCAGCTGCGGACGCTGCTACTGCTGCTCCCCCTCTCCCTGTGTCTCGCCGGCGTGGGCGGCCTGTTCCTCACCGGCCGCGCGCTCCGTCCCGTGCGGGAGGTCACCCGGGCGGCGGCGCAGATCGGGGCCGAGGACCTGTCCCGCCGCCTCCAGATCCGGGGGCACGACGAGCTGGCCGAGCTCGCCGCGACCTTCAATGGGATGATCGCCCGACTTGAGGCGGCGTTCGAGCAGCAGCGGCGGTTCACATCGGACGCGTCGCACGAGCTGCGCACCCCGCTGGCCCGCATCAAGCTGACCACCAGCCTGGCGCTGAACAGTGAGCAGTCACCGGATGAGTACCGGGCCGGGCTCCGCGTGATCGATCGGGCGGCGGACGAGATGGCCCGCCTCGTGAACAACCTGCTGCTCCTCGCCCGGTCGGATGCCGGGCAGCTGCCGCTCCAGGTGGGACCCGTGGAGGTGACCACGCTGTTCCAGCGGGCCGTGGAAGCCGTCCCCTCGGCGGCCGGCCGCCAGCTGGTGCTGGACGTGCCGTCTGGGCCCCTCCAGATCCGCGGCGACGAGGAGTACCTCACGCGCGTATTTGCCAATCTCCTGGAGAACGCGACCCGCCACACGCCTGCGGATGGGCAGATCACGCTGTCGGCTCGTGCAGAGGGCGAGCGCGTCATGATCGGCGTGGCGGATACCGGGGAGGGGATCGCGCCGGAGCACCTGCCCCGGCTGGGTCAGCGGTTCTACCGCGTGGATACGGCGCGCTCCCGCGGGAGCGGCGGGTGCGGGCTGGGCCTGGCTATCTGCAAGAGTATCGTCGAGGCCCACAAAGGGACGCTGTCCATCCAAAGCGAGGTTGGCCAGGGCACCTCGGTCATCCTGAGCCTCCCGCCCTGCCCCCCGGCCCGCGATCTGGTCCCTCTCCCCCCTGGCGCGCAGGCCGCTAAGATCGGCGTCGAACACAGATGAGCGCGTGGAGCGGCGAGGAACCACGGCCTGAGAGGCGCCCGAGGTCCTGCCACCGGCGCTCCCTCCGGGGCCCTTCACGCCTCCGGATCCCCTGCAGCGTGTCTGCGGGCAGCGACTCGCCTCACATCCAACTGCAGCAGGCCTGCCTCATCTACCGTGGTTCGTCCTTCGCATAGGAACTCCCCCTGCGGGTCGTGGCGGCGGTAGCGCTCGCGAGCGCGCTGCCGGTGGAGGACGGCGTAGCAGTAGACGCAGCCGTGCGGGCAGGTATCGTAATCGCCGATGTCGCGGGAGGCATAGCAGCCGCACTCCGGTCGATGTCCCCGGTGCGGCGCGGCGATACGCCGCCCCGCCACGTCGGAGAGCCGGTGGGCGTCCACACAGCGGGCATCCTCGATGCCGGGGGCCAGGAACTGCCGCTGGGAGCACAGGGAGAGCTGCATGCCGTGCGCGGCGGCGATCTGGGCCAGCTCCGCCGCCAGGTTCCGCTTCACCTCGTCCGGCGGGTCCCACCAGGTGAAGCCGAATCGGTGGGCGGCGCGGTTCAAGTTGCGCCGGGTCTTCTGGTAGATCTGGGCGAAGGAGACCACCACTTCGTCCGTTGCGCCCGCCAGCCGCCGGGCCAGCTCGGCGAAGTTGCGGCGGTGGTAATCGAGCGGCGTGAGGGAGGAGAAGAGGAGGGGATCGTAGCGCCACACCGCCACCCGGGGGCCGTACTCCCCCGCCAGGCGCCGCACGTGCTCCATGGAGCGGCCCGCATCCACCACAGAGTACTCCAGCGCTCTGGGGTAGCCGGTGATCGAGTACTGGACCGCAAAGGGATAGCCGCGCTCTCGCACCTCCTCCAAAGTGGGCAGGAACGGACCCAGGTTCTTGGTCCAGAATACGAACCCATCCACATCGGAGCGCGCCAGGGAAACGCGGTAAGGCTGCCCGCTATAGGGATTAACCACCAGGCAGTAACCCGCGCGCAGGCGGTGGAGGAACCATGCGCCGTAGAAGGCGGGGATATCGGTGCGGTAGCTGGCGGAGATAATCACGCGCGTCGTGCAGGGGCCGCTCTCCGGCGGGGAGGCGGGTGTCACCCACGCTGGCCTGGCGCCTCCACCGGGAATTCTGCGTTCTGATCCACTCCTGGATTCGGGGCACGCGAGCGGGCTTCCTGTGGGCGATCCGACGCCGGCAGGGGAGTCATCCGCCTGCCACTGTCGATTGCCCGTGCCCGGCCGTGCAGCCTTCTCGCAGCATAGTTGCGGCTCTGGCGGCGTGCGCTGCGATCACCGCGGTGATCCAGTCTCCCGCCTGGAGGCGCGTATCCGCGGTGGGTACGGATTCCTGCACGCCGCGCCGCACGGTGATGAGGACGCACCCCGGCGGAAGCCCCAGGTCTCGCACCTGCTTCCCGTCAAAGGGGGATCCCGGCTGTAGCGGCAGCTCCAGCAGCAGCGTCTCTCCCAGCTCCGGGGTCGCCTGGCTGCGCAGCAGGTCTCGTTCGAGCAGCGCTTCATAGATGGGCCGGTCACCCATCAAATCGGCCACGGCGTAGGCGGAGAGGCAGGCGACCAGCAGGGGCAGCATCAGCGGGTAGTTGTTGGTCATCTCAACGATGAGCACGATGCCGGTGAGTGGGGCGCGGACGATGGCGGCGAAGTACGCGCCCATCCCTACGACCGCGACCGCCTGCGGGTGAAGGATGAGGCCGGGCGCTATGGACTGCGTTACCTTGCCCACCGCCAGACCCAGCAGCGCGCCGAGCACTAGCAGGGGGGCGAAGATTCCCCCTGGGGCGCCGCAGCCGTAGCTGAACATCGTGAGAGCGAACCGCAGCAGGAACCACACAAGAATGAGGTGCAAGAGGGTGTTGCCCGTGAGCACCTGTTCCACCAGTGGCTGCCCCCCGCCCAGCGCGCTCGGAGCAAACCAGCCCACCAGCCCCACGCTCGCGCCCACCAGCACCGCGGGCAGCCCTGCGGGCCAGTGCCGGAGCCGCGCGAACAGGTTCAGGCTGCCCAGCAGCGCGCGGTTGAACGCTACCCCCAGGACTCCCGCCAGCAGACCCAGGGCCAGGAACGCGGGCAACGCGCTCAGCGGCGGGGCGGGGAAGGTGGCGATATGGAACACCGGCAGCTGGCCGGTGAGCAGGCGTGTAACCACATCCGCTGTTACTGCGGCGACGAGCGATACGGCGAACACAGTGGGGCTGAAATCCCGCTGGACCTCTTCCAGCACGAATACCAGGCCGGCGAGAGGGGCGTTAAAGGCCGCGGCGAGCCCGGCTCCGGCCCCCGCGGCAATCAGCGTTTGGCGCTCGCGCGAGGTAACCTTGAGGAGCTGCGCCACACCCGCGCCCATGGCGCCACCCATCTGAATGGTGGGACCTTCCCGACCCAGCGCCAGGCCTCCCCCGATCCCCAGTGTGCCGCCGAGGAACTTCACCGGCAGAATGCGGCCCCACCGCAGCGAGTGCAGCCGGTAGAGCACGGCTTTGACATGAGGAATACCGCTGCCCGCCGTTTCCGGCGCCAGCCGGCGCACCATGCGTACCGCCACACCTGCTCCCACAGCGCCCACAAGCATGGGCAGCACCCAGCCCCAGATGGGATGCCGGTGTGCCCATGCAATAAGTCCGTTGCGCAGGGTGTCCCCCGCGGCCAGCGACCACCGGAACGCTACTGCCGCCAGGCCAGCGAGCATGCCTACCAGGGCGGCGCGAGGGAACTGCCGATTTCGCTCCTCGTGAGACCGCAGGAAGTCGCGGACCTCTCTACGCACCGCCTCAGGCGTTACCGTATCGTCTTCCGCATGAGGTGCATCTGGCAGCGGGGTCGTGTGGGGGACGGCCGTCGCTTGCTCGTCTATGGCGTCGCTCACTCGTCTTACCACCGATCTTCGTGCAACTGCATAACCAGCCGCCGGACGTGTGGGGGGCTCGTCATCGACCGCTCGCCAGGGCGACAGGATCTATAATCCGCGTCCAGAAGCGGCCGGCGCGGGCCAGATTCGCGTCTGGATACGTTCCGCCACCGTGTCAGCACGCAGGTACTGTTTATGGGGACCAACGGCCAGTGATGGAATTTCGCCGATATAAAAGCTTAACACGGCGCGACCATTCACGAAAGGGCGCTGGTTTCTTCGTCCGGCACGCAGGCAACTTTTCCGCTCCTCCAGCGTCTGAATAGGTGCCGCGCAGGGCCTCGCGCGGCGGAGCATCGCCAATGAAACGCGCTGTCATCCTGTTCGTGCTCGGTGGGGGACTCCTGCTGCCTGCGTGGGCGCAGGAAAAGCCCGCGCCCGATCCGCTGGACGGCGCCCGGGAAGCGCGGGACACCGCCGAGGATCTGGAGATTCTGCGGGCGCTGAACGCCGTTGGGCTGACGAACACCCAGTTGCAGCGGCTGCTGCCGGTTCTGGAAGATGCACAGCGGCGGCTGCGTCAGCGGGATGCCGCCGACGCGGCCGAGATTCAGGACCTGCAGTCGGCGCTGGCGGCGGAGAGGCGGCAGGCCCTGGCGGGCGGGCAGGTTACCACGCCAATGGAGGAGCGCTACCGCCAACTGGTGGCCGCCCAGGGGCGCCGACGCCAGGAGCTGGTGGACGAACGGGCGCGTGCCATTCACCGCACGCTGGTGGGCAGCGTGAGCGCCCCGCAGCTGGCACAGATGGTCGAAACCAGCGGCCAGCTGGCGCGCGAGCGTCGCCGGGCGGAGTGGCAGGCGCAGGCAAACCGTTTTCAGGGCGGGCCGTTCCGCCCCGGAGGAGCGGCGCTGGATCGCCTTCGGGATCTCCCGCCCGCACAGTGGGACCAGCTTCGCCAGGCGGTAGCCGGGGGTAACATCGAGCGGATGGCGCCGTTCCTGCGCCAGTTAATCCCGGAGGGGCGCGGGCTCCGCGGAATGGCCCAGCCGGGCGGTCCGGGGGGGCCGGGGCCGGCTGGCCGACGGGGCGGGCCAGGTCCTGGCCGTCCGCGTATCGATCTCAACAACCCGCAGGTCCGCAGTGCCATCGGGGCAATGCTGGATCTCGCGGAGCAGGCGCGGAGCCTCCCTGCACCGGATTATGCCGCCCAACGGAGCACGCTCGCGGCAGGTCTGGCGGATCGATTCCTCTCCACGATGCAGACCATCCGCAGAACCAGCGGGGAACCGCAGGTGGCGCAGCAGGAACAGGATGATGATCTGCGTCAGTTCATCATCCGCTATCTGCTAAGCTCCCGCGCCCCCGTGGTAATCCGGGAGAAGCTCGGCGTGCCGCGCGGATGAAAGAGAAAGGGCGTTAGGCGCTGGGACTCGGGTGTTGGGCCGGGGAGCAGGTTCCGGAACCTCTCCGAACCTCGAACACCGAACGCCTGGCGCCCGCACGTCGTTTTTCCCCGAGGAACGTGAGGCGCTCGCGTTCCCCCCTCGCCCGGTACGGGAGCCGGAGTGGCAGGAGGCCCTCCTTGGCGCTGCCGTAACTAACAGCGGAGCGCCTTCGCCAGGAGGGCATGGATGTCGTCTCCGGCGTTTACCTGTCTGGCTGCTGTACGCGCTCACACATCCCTGTTTTCGTTGGTTCGCGAGCGTCCCTCGAGCTGCGCGAGTGCATCTGCGCATTGCAGAGGGCATTGGGAACGCGGAGAGTGGAGCGGCGAGCGTAGGCGCAAAGCGTGAAACGCGGAGCGTAAGATGTAGAACTAGACGAGAGGGTAGACACACCATTCATCTAGTAGGGCTGTGTGCCGGTAGCCGGACGGCGGATGGTGGCCAGAGCCATCTGCCAGTGGCCTCCCATGGGTCGTGCCGCATTTGGCACGGTCTGCCGCCGGGGTGGTCATGAAACTTTCCCCGGAGGTATGCATCTAACCGGGTGACCGGGGGCGCGACCCGAAAGCGGTTGGGATTTGCCCGCTATCGTTTTGGAGTATGTCTAGCGCGTGGGCGCACGGGGTAAGGCCTCGTGTGGTCTCTCCGACAGGGCGCGCCGAGGAGCGAGGGCACGAAATGGTAGAGCTGGCGCTGCGCGCACAGATCAACCGCGCCCGAGCCACGTGGGCACGGCTGGCAGTG
>JACQGL010000082.1 GCA_016199525.1 Armatimonadota bacterium | reverse complement strand
CCTCTGCCCCATAGGGGCGGGGAGATGGCTGTAGGGGCTTCGTACCTGCAACCTCCCGCGTTCTCTGCCCCATAGGGGCGGGGAGATGGCGGGGCGACCTGTATCACCTCCTTTCGCGCCGCCACGCGACCGGCGGCCAGGATTTGACAGCTCTCCGAGGCCCTCCGTGGGTGCCGGGAGTCGTCTCCAGTGCTGCCGGCGCTCAAAGACGAATGCGGCGGCGATCCGGTCCTGAAGGCTTTCGGGGCGCTGTGGGCGGCTGGGCGGCGGCCGCCCCCGGCGCATCCGCGGCTGGTTCCGCAGCGCCGGCGTCCAGCATGGTCTCCGCCAGAGCGTTTGCTTCCTCGCTCGCGCGTTCTGGGGTCTTGAGACGGGCCACCTGGCTGCGCACGCAGGCAGCGCACATGCGCGTTCCCTCCTTCCCCCCCGAGGCGGGCGGCAATGGGCGACCGCAGCTGATGCAGAAGCTCGGTCCGCGGCCGGCGCGCCAGGCCAGATAGGCCGCGCTCAACATAAATACCAGGCCCGTCCACCCCACTGCCGCGGCGGCGGTCCATTCCCCCCATTGGAGCGTGCCACCCGCGGCCATCAGCGCGGCGGCCCCGAGGATCGCGAGGCCAATCGTTCCGAACAGCGCGGCCACCAGGCCGGTGGCGGCCACGCTGGATGCGCCCGCCCCTCCCGGCCCGCGCTGAAGTTCCTGATCCAGGTAGTCCGCCAATCGGATAAGCGCCGCGCCGAGGACGCCTTCTACCTCGCCCTGGCGCGTCATCTGAACGTAGAAGGGAGAGAAGACATCGGGAAACTGCGCTGCGGCATCCGCGAACAGATGGCCATCCGCCATGATGGCAGCAATGTCATGGCCTACTCTAACCAGACGGGGATTCCCGGGCTGCCGCGAGGCCACATCCAGCGCCCGCAGGACCTCCACCCCTGCATCCAGCATCGCCCCCAGCTGGCGCGTGAACTGCGCCAGCTCCGCCAGGTGGATGATGGGCTGCCCATCATCGGACTGCCAGTGCCCGTCCCTGCGTTTCATAGCGAATGGCCCCCTGGTATCAAGCGCCGTCCGCGAAAAAGTGCCGCATACTGTTTATTATTGTGGGCCCCGCAAGCCGGAAAGGCAAGAGGCGGCAGAAAGACGAACAGGCGAAGGGACGAAAGACGAATCCGCCGGCAGGCAACGATGGTCTGCTCTGTGTATCTCGATGTTCTCGCGTCTTGCCTGTTCCTTCAATGGATCGTGGAGAGGGTGACCGGTAGCCGGCCCTCGGGGCGCATCTGACCGACGAGGACGGCGGCCAGCCCCTGGAGGCTGGGTTCCCGGGGGCTGTAGACCGCCAGGCGGACGTCCGCCTCCGTCAGATCGGCCAGCAGGTAGGGCTCCCGCATGGCGGCGACGATTACTAGAGGATGCTCACGGAGCCTTCGGAGGGTCGCGCGGCGCGCCGGCGCGTCCGGCAGTGGCTCGCGGGGTAGCGCCAGCCAGATGACGGCGTCCGCCGGCCCCGCAGCGCGCCACCCTTCCGGAAGCAGTTCGCCCCGCTGCCATTCCAGCGCGGTGGTGGGCCAGCCAGCAGCAGCGAGGGATCTGGCCAGGGAGGATGCCAGCAGGGCCGGGCCGCAGCAGAGAATCCGTGCCCCCGGCGCCAGTGGCAGACGAGCCGCCCCGCCGACCACGGTGATCGACCGCGCCGCCACCTCGGCCTCCAGCCGGCGGAACTCATCCGCCCCTACGATCGCAGCGGCCCCGGCGCCTTCGGAAGGCGGATCGAACAGGCCGAGCGCCCGCTTGGCATCCGCCACCCTGCGGGCCGCGTCCGCCACCCGTTCCTCCGGCAGATCGCCGCGCGCCACCGCGGCGCGCACCCCGGCGGCGATGCGCCGCTGCGTCTCCCAGGTGTGCGAAACGAGCAGGACGTCCGCCCCCGCCGCCAGGGCGCGCCAGCCGCGCTCCTCCGGCGACCAGTTCGCCATCCCCGCCATTTCCAGGCAGTCCGTGAACACCAGGCCCCGGAAGCCGATCTCCTGCCGCAACAAACCGGTCAGAATACGTGGCGACAGGGTGGCCGGCCAATTCGGATCCAGGGCGGGAAACCGGATGTGGGCGGTCATTAGAGCGGGCACGCCGGCGGCGGCGCGGAACGGCAGCAGCTCCACGCGCTCCAGCCGCCTTCGATCTGCCGGCTGCACGGGCAGGGCGTGGTGGCTATCCACCGCCGTGTCTCCGTGGCCGGGGAAGTGCTTCACTACCGGCAGTACGCCCCCCGCGCGCAGGCCGCGCTGCATCGCCATACCCAGAGCGGCCACCGTCTGCGGGTCATCGCCGAAGGAACGGACGCCGATCACCGGGTTGGCGGGGTTGTTATTCACATCCAGCACGGGCGCAAAGTTAATGTTCACCCCCATCGCCGCGAGCTGCCGCCCGATCGCCTCCCCTACGGCCGCGCAGAGCATCGGATCTCCCAACGCACCCAGCGCCATATTCCCGGGGAAGACAAGCCCAGGCGTCTCGAAGCGCGCCACCACCCCACCTTCCTGGTCCACCCCCACCAGCAGCGGAGTGGCCGCGCGTGCCTGGAAGCGAGCCAGCACCGCGGCCATTTCGGCGGCGGGGCGGACGTTCCGGGCGAACAGGATCAGCCCGCCCAGACGCAGCTCGTCGATCAGGCGATGGGCGTGCCCCTCATCTTGCCAGCCGCAGCAGAGCAGCTGGCCGACCTGCTCTTCCAGAGGCATTGATTTACGAAAGAGAAAATGGCCGGGCGGACGGCCGCGGATGAACGCGGGTGAGAATGCGTGCCACGGTAGGGCCAGGTCCCTTCTTCTGCGGCTTTATTAGTGCCCTCTGACTTGCCGGCAAATGACGAACCGCAGCGAGTCCAGATTGCGTGAAGCCGTCGATGCCTCCTGCCCGTCGGGCCTGGGTGGGCGTTTCGCGCTTCGGGCAGGCAAGCGAAGGCCGAGTGTCGGGCCCCCAACGGGAGCTGAACCTGGATCACACCCGGCGTGGGGCTGCGGGGCAGGGTGGGAACGGAAAGAGAAAGGTGAGAGCGGGCTTCGAAAGGCCCAGGCAAAGCCCGGGGATGCTCGTCTCGCAAGTGTTCGCAATGGCACCGTCAAGGCGCTCCCGCAGTCGTTTTGACGAGGGCGCCAGCGGCGCTTATAATAATACATCCAGCCACGTTGCCAGCCATCACCACGCGATGATTAACGGCGTCTATCTCAAGCCCCTGCGCATCCACCCCGACGACCGCGGCTGGCTCGTCGAAACCCTCCGCGCGGACGATCCGTTCTTCGGCGGGTTCGGGCAGTCCGTCGTTACCCTCACCTACCCTGGGGTCATCAAGGCGTTCCACTACCACCAGGAGCAGGACGATTACTGGGTGGTGCTACGCGGGATGGCACAGGTGGTGCTCTACGACCTGCGGGAAGGGTCCCTAACGCAGGGCGAGACGAACGTTTTCTACCTTGGTGAGCAGAATATGCAGCTGCTGATCGTGCCGCGGGGCGTGGCGCACGGGTACCGCGTCCTGGGAACGGAACCGGTGCTGCTGCTCTACCACGTCACCCGTCCCTACCATCCCGACCACCCCGACGAGTTCCGGATTCCCTTCGACGATCCCCGTATCGGGTTCGACTGGACGACGAAGAACCGGTAGGGCGGGGTGAGCGAACCGCACCATCGGCACTGCCCGCACACCTACCCCGACCGATCCGCTGACTTTAGCCCGAACCCGGCGTTCCTGGAGCGCCTCAATCGCCAGGGATACCGCGCGTGCGGTGGGGCCCATCCTGGCACACATGGACGTCTGGCTCAGTGCGCTGACGAAGGGGGTAGCGCGCACGTCGCCTGCGGAGATCAAAGCTCCGGGAGCGCCGCTGGCGTGGGTGCCGGTGCCACCGCCGGAAGGAGAGCGGGCGGCGCGCGCTGTATGGAGGTTACAGGACGCTTTCGAACATTCCGGCAGCATTCTGCAGGTCTGGCGCGTACCCATTCTTACTCTTGCTCGCACGACCGGGGCCTGGGAGTAGGAGATCAGAGCAAGAAGCACACGGCAGAGACGGTGCCGGATTACTACCACAGGACGATGACTCTCTTCCTCACCGAATCGGATGTCCAGCAGCTGTTGCCGATGTCCGCCGCGATGGAGCGGGTGGAAGCGGCTCTGCGCCAGCAAGGCTTCGGGCGGACCACGAACCAGCCGCGGCGACGGGTTCAGGCGCCGCCGATAAGCCTCAACGTGATGTTCGCTGCCCAGCCCGAAGAGCGTGTCCTCGGGCTGAAGACCTACACCGTCGGCCCGTCGGGGGCGAACTTCCACGTGCTGCTCTATAGCGCCGACGATGGACATCTGCTTTGCGTGCTGCAGGCCAATTGCTTGGGCCAGATTCGCACCGGGGCGGCCAGCGGCATCGCCACACGCTACCTGGCACGAGCCGACGCGCACGTGCACACCGTGTTCGGTACTGGCTGGCAGGCCCGCACTCAGGTGGAGGCGGTCTGCCATGCGCGGCAGATCGAAGAGGTGCGCTGTTACAGCCGGAATCCGGAGAACCGCAGCCGATTCGCGGCGGAGATGAGCGCCATTCTGGGGGTGCGAATGGTGGCCGCGAGGAGTCCGCGCCAGGCCGTGGACGGCGCGGATATCGTGACCACCATCACGAACGCCCGCGAGCCGGTGTTCGAGGGCGACTGGCTCACGGCGGGCACGCACCTGAACGTCGCCGGTTCCAATTCCCTGCTCAAGCGAGAGATCGACGAGACCACTGTGCGCCGCGCCGCGGTAATCGTCGTGGACGACCGCCACGCCGTGCCGCTGGAGTGCGGCGATCTGCTGGCCCCCCTGGAGAAGGGTACGGTCTATCCCGAGGCGCTGGTAGAGCTGGGTGAGGTGGTGGCGGGCCATCATCCCGGCCGCACCTCCCCCGAGCAAATCACCCTCTTCAAGTCCCACGGCATGGCGTTGGAAGACGTGGCCGTGGCTGCCTACGTCTACCGTGCGGCACGAGAGCGCGGGCTGGGAGTCGAGCTGCCTGTCTGAGATCGGCGATGCCGCGGGGCGTCCTCTTCAGCGTGGTTCCACGCCCTTGCCGGCACACTTCGGGCGGCGAGCCGCGTGGCGTTCCCCACTCAGTTGACAACCATCCATCCGATTGTTCAAATAGGAATGGGGCATGTACCGCATAACACCCATCGAGCATACCGCTGACAAAGGTGTCCTGGTCGAAGCGGATTCCTACGCGGAACTCTTTGTCGGAGCCGCGGAAGGGATGTTCGCTTCGATGCTCGACCTGCGGGATCTTCCCATCGAGATCGTGGAGCGAATAGAGGTCTCCGCACCCGACCGGGAGGCCCTCATGGTAGCGTGGCTGCAGGAACTGATCTTTCGCTTTGAAGTAGAGAACGCTGCCTTTTTTGCGTTTAATATCGAGGAGGCGACAGACACGCACCTGGTGGCTACCGTGCGGGGATGCCCCTGGCCCGCAACGCGACCGCGGTGGGGGGCCGCCGTGAAAGCGGCCACCTATCACGGCCTGGAGGTGGCGCCTACGAATGGAGGCTGGCGCGCCCGTGTCATCTTCGACGTTTAGCGAGATCCCGCGCGGCAGCGTCACCACGGTCGGCTCGCCCGACCCACGCAAACGAATCCACTTCCTGCTCGGTTATCCAGCAGGCGTGAGGTTTAAGGCCGGCGAGCACGGGGAAACACCCGAGCGAGATGGCCCGTGGTCGGGCCCACCATCCGGTTGACGGATCGGGTATCGGGATGATTTAACCGATCCTATCGCTAGATCACTTTATGTGGCTTTAGAAAGGTGGTGAACCGCATGGCTCGAACGGCAGGGGAACTGACCGTCCGGGAGGCAGGACGAATGGGCGGCGAGGTCCGCAAGAAGGAACTCGGGCCCGAGGGGTACAGCCAGCTCGGAAAGAAGGGCGGTCAGACCACAAAGGAGCGGCACGGCCCCGAGTTCTACAGCGAGATCGGCAGAAAGGGCGGTGAGGTCGTGCGGCGTGAACGAGGTCCGGAGTTCTTCAGCAAGATCGGCCGCAAAGGCGGCCAACGGGTGCGAGAACTCATCGAGCGGGGCAAGCAAACGATGGGCTAATTCCGTGAACTCGCGAACGCCTCGGGGCGCGCCGCTACCCACCGCGGCGCGCCCCGATCGCGTCTCAGGGAGTGCGAAGCGGCTTGCGGGCCACGACGAGCACGGAGAGTCCGTAGGGAAGGCCGATGCGTTCAGCGACCGCTGCCTCTGCCGCGTGCAAGGCAATCAACCACCGATTGATCGGCCTGGGCACGGGAATGAGCGCCGCCTGGAAATCGCGCGCGCGCTTTGTCAGCCGCTCCTTCATTCGCAGGGCGGCAGCAAGCGGGAACAGGGCAGTGAGCAGATAAGTTAGCCGGCTTACCTGGAGGCCCGCGTCGGTGAACAGTCGGCGAATTTCACTCGCTACGTAGCGCCGCCGGTGGTGAAGCGCCTCGTCGTGACCGCTCCACAGCCATTGGTAGGCGGGCACAGTCGCCACCACCACACCCCCGAGAACCAGGACGCGCGCTATCTCACGTACCGCCGCGCGATCGTCCTCCAGATGTTCCAGGACATCCAGCGCCGTGACGGCGTGGAACGTATCGCTGGCGAACGGCAGGCGCTCCGCGCTGCCCAGCACCAGTCCCCGGATGCCTGCCGACGGGCAAAGCCGGAGGGCGGTGGGATACACGTCCAGGCCGACCGCTTCCACCCCGGGAGTGGCGGCGAGCTGGCGCAGCAGGCCGCCGGTGCCGCAGCCCACAT
>JACQGL010000087.1 GCA_016199525.1 Armatimonadota bacterium | reverse complement strand
GTGTCGAAGGGGCGGACCTTCAGACGCTAGCTCAGTTCTCAAGGCAGACGCAGCCGCTGAAACTTAGGGGCATTGCCTTTGGGGAATTCTTCGTCTGGCTCTCAAAGAGTATTTCGGCAATTGCACGCTCACGGCCAGGCGAGCAGGTGCCCCTCGAACCCGTGGGCTGGGCACAGCTCGACACCTCACATTGAACCGTGGCATACCGAGGGGGCATAGTGGCGAGTGAGGGCTGGCAGGTAGGAGGGGCGTGCGAACAGGGGACCTCTCACAAGAAACTAACTATCCCATGCCAGGACGCATGGTGTCATCACATACATCAGACTGGCGAGGTCATAATTGCGATCGCAGATGGAGCTGGGTCAGCGAGTCGTTCTAGAGATGGTGCACAGCTAGTAGTAAGAGAGTCGACATCGCTGCTTGCCACCAGACTTGGAGAGCCTCAGCCTGAAAATGACGACGGCTGGCGGGAGCTGATGGCCGAAGTATTCAGGCATTCACAGAAAGCCCTCGAAAGAGTCGCAACTCACGAGGAGGAGCCACTCGCCTTGTTCGCCACCACCCTCACCTGCGTTCTCAGCAACGCAGAGTGGCTTGTAGTATGCCAGGTCGGAGATGGGCTGGTGGTGGCTCAGAGGCCGGACACCACGCTGTTCACCGCCGTCCATCCGCAGCGTGGTAATTACGCCAACGAAACGTACTTCTTGACGATGCCAGAGGCGCTTAATTCCATGCAGATTCACGTCTATCGAGAACCAGTGCATGCTATGGCAGCGATGACTGACGGCTTGCTGCGATTGGCCGTCAGGTTGCCCGAGTTCGAGCCACATGCGCCGTTCTTCATGCCGTTGTTTGACTTTGTGAGGACCGCCTCTGGGGAGGAGCAGAAGTCCGAACAGTTTTCCGCCTTTCTGTTATCCGATCCAATCTGTAGCAGAACAGACGATGACAAGACACTTGTCCTTGCAGCCCCTCTACAGTCTTCTTAGCCGCCTGGTTGTTCGTGATTCAAGTGCTGCATATCAGCGCTGACGAGTCATTGTGTGATGATCAGCTTTCTTAACAGGTCTGGGAGACAGATCCTCCTCGAGCGGGAACTTGCTCGTGGTGGCCAGGCCGGTATCTACGAGGTCCGTGGGAGCCCAGAGTTACTAGCGAAGATATATACCCCAGAGCCACCGCCAGGAACTGATGCAAAGCTGGCGTGGATGCTTCGTCATGTTCCGGAAGACACAAATGCGTCCTCCGGTCACATCTCGATAGCTTGGCCTGTTGATCTGCGTACTTGATTAGCGGCTGGCATGGCGGCGGCGGCGGTGGTGGTGTAGAGTGAGTGGCGATGAGCACGGGATCACAGCGAAACGCGCTGAGCTATGAGGACCTGCAGCGGGAGCATGCGACTCTACGCGGGGAGAACGCAACCTTGCGTGCCCAGGTCGCGGCCCTGCAGACCACGATTGAGACGCTGCGGGCGGAGGTCGCGGCCCTGCAGCGGGGGACCCAGCGGCAGGCGGCGCCGTTCTCCAAGGGGACGCGCGTCGGCCAGCCGAAACGCGCAGGCCGGCGGCCTGGGGAGGGGACGTTCCAGTATCGGCTGCCGCCGCTGCCCGAGGCGGTGACCGCGCCACTGGTGGACGTGCCGGTGACGGCGAGCGGGTGTCCCCACTGCGGCGGCAGCTTCGAACTGGAGCGAGTGGAGGTCGCCTACCGGACCGAGTTGCCGCCGCAGCCCCGCCCGCAGGTGACCGCCTATCGGGTGACGGTCTGTCGCTGCCAAGCGTGCGGGCGGCAGGTACGAGGCGAGCACCCGGAGGTCGCGCCTGACCAGTTCGGGGCGACAGCACACCGCTTGGGGCCGCGGCTGTTGGCGGCGGCGCACACACTGCACTACGGGCTGGGGGTCTCCCAGCGCAAGGTGCCGGCGATCCTGCGGGAACTGACGGGCGTCAGCGTCACCCAGGGGGCGCTGGCGCAGGACGCGCAGCGACGGACGGCGCACGAGGTCGGAACGGCCTATCAGCAGTTGCGTGCCAGCGTAGCCGAGGCGAAACAGGTGAACTCGGATGACACCAGTTGGCGCGTGGGGGGTGAGACGGCGTTCCTGATGGCGTTTGCGACCGCCACGGCGACGGTGTACCAGATCCGCGCGCGGCATCGCAACGAGGAAGTGCGCGAGGTCGTCCCGGCCGACTACACGGGGGTGCTGGGCACCGATCGGGGCAAGAGTTACGACGCCAAGGAGCTGCGGCACGTCCGGCAGCAGAAGTGTATTGGGCCTATTCAGCGCTCGCTCAGTGCGGTGTTGGCCACCAAGCATGGTCGCGGTCGGTCGTTCACCAAGCAGCTCAAGGCGCGGCTGCGCGAGGCGATTGCCTTGTGGCGCGGCTACCACGCAGGCACAGCGCCGGACTTCGCCGCCGCGGCCGCCACGCTGCGCGAGCAGCTCACCCATCACCTGCGCGACCGGGCGCTGCCCGATCCGGACAACCAGCGCTTGCTCAACGAATTGGGACGCCACCACGACCGCGGCAACCTCCTGCGCTTTCTGGACGACCCGCAGATCGCGCCGACGAACAACTTGGCCGAGCGGGAATTACGCCCTGCCGTGATCGCCCGCAAAGTGTCCCAGTGCTCCAAGAACGACCGCGGCGCCGAGACGTTCGCGGCCTTCGCCAGCGTTACCCGCACGCTCGCTCGCGCTGGCGGCTCCGTCATCGACGGGCTCGCCACCCTCTTCCGCTCTGGTCGCCTCCCCGCACACCCTGCTCCCCTGCCTCCTTGACCCCGCTAATCGCCCCATCGCCTCGAGCGGCGACCACTGAGGATGAAAAGGGCGCCTGGGGCCCTTTTCAGAGCATCAAGTACCAACCGCGACTGCATGAACGGTGGCGGCAAGGGCACGCTAATGGAGCGTGTCGCCCCGCCCTTGAAG
>JACQGL010000078.1 GCA_016199525.1 Armatimonadota bacterium | reverse complement strand
CGCGCGCGCCGCCGCCAGCGTGTCGCACACAATGGCGCCCTTCCCCGCCGCCAGACCATCCGCCTTCACCACTGCGTCCGCCACGCCTGCGGCTGCCAGCCGGGTGAGGTAGGCGTGTGCACTGCCCAGCTCGGTAAAGCGGGCAAAGCGCGCCGTGGGCACGCCCGCCTGGCACATCAACTCCTTGGCGTAGCTCTTGCTCGCTTCGATCTGCGCCGCCGCCTGCGTGGGGCCGAACGCCAGGATGCCTGCTTCCGTCAGCGCATCCACCAGCCCTGCGGCCAGGGGCGCCTCGGGGCCGACCACCACCAGATCCGCCGCCACGTCCTGCGCCGCGCGCACCAGGGCCGGCACATCGGTGGCGGACACAGGCAGGCATTCCGCCACCTCGGCGATCCCCGCGTTCCCCGGCGCCGCGAACAGCCGGTCGCAACCGGCGCTCGGCGCGATCTTCCACGCCAGGGCGTGCTCTCGACCCCCCGAGCCGACGACCAGGGCCCTCATTCGCTTCTCAAGCCTCCTCGTATCCCTCTGCCAGATTGCCAAACGCAGCGTAACGGCGTAGAAACTCCAGGCGCACCACCCCTGTGGGACCGTTGCGGTGCTTGGCCACAATGACTTCCGCCACCTCTCCCTGAGACGCATCGGGCGCGCGCGGTTCTTCCGCGCTCGCCTCGCGGCGGTCGTAATAGGAGGAGCGGAACAGCATCAGTACCAGGTCGGCTTCCGCCTCGATGGAGCCAGATTCCCGCAGGTCGGAGAGCATGGGCCGCTTGTCGTCCCGCCGTTCGACGTTGCGGGAGAGCTGCGAGAGGGCGATGATGGGCACGTTCAGCTCGCGGGCAAGGCTCTTGAGGGAGCGGGCGATCAGCGAGATCTCCTGGGTGCGGTTCTCCACGCGCCCGTGGCCGCGCACCAGCTGGAGGTAGTCCACAATCACCAGGCCCAGGCCGTGCTCCGCCCGCAGCCGGCGGCACTTGGCGCGCATTTCCAGGGCGCTGATATCCGAGGAGTCGTCGATATAGACCGGCAGCCCGCCCAGCCGGCCGATCGCCCGACCCAGCCGCGTCCAGTCATCGTCCTCATTATCGTCTGTGGCTGTGCGCAGGTAGCCGCTGCGCAGGCGGATGCCGTCCACCCTGGCCTCCGAGCAGATGAGCCGATAGATGAGCTGGAGCCGGCTCATCTCCAGGCTGAAAAGGGCGGCGGGCACCTGATGGCGATCCGCCGCGTTCACGGCGATATTGAGCGCCAGCGCCGTCTTCCCCATGCTCGGCCGGCCCGCGATGATGATCAGGTCGGAGGGCTGAAGGCCCGAGGTCATGTCATCCAAATCGGTAAAACCGGTCGCAATGCCGGTAACTCGCTCGTGCGTCTGGTGGGCGCGTTGCGCCTCTTCGTAGGCCTGAAAGAGGAGCGGCTTAATATGGGTGAAGTACTGGTGGGACCGGCGCTGCCCGACGCTGAACACGAGCCGCTCCGCCTCATCCACGATCTGGTCTACCGGCTCCTGCTGGTCGTAGGCCATGCCCACGACTTCGCCGCCCACCTCAATCAGCCGTCGGAGGATGGACGCGTCCTGCACACGCCGCGCGTAGGCGGGCGCGCGCGAGGCAGCGGGTAGTGTGTTAATGAGCACATTGAGGTAGGCCCGCCCGCCCACCGCGTCCAGCTGGGCGCGCCGTTCCAGCTCGGCGGCCACCGTCAGGGGATCGGCGGGCTCGTCCAGGTCATCCAGGGCGCAGATCGCCTCGTAGAGGCGGCGATGGGCCTCCCGGTAGAAATCTTCCGGCAGGAGGATCTCGCGCACGCTCTCGACGGCGGTGCGCTCGATCATCATCGCTCCCAAGACGGCCTGCTCGGCCTCCAGCGCCTGGGGAGGGAGCCGCTCCAGGGCAGGGACCAACTGGGTCATGGGTGACTCACAGATCGATGGGAGGGCAGGCCCGCATCAATCCCGAAAGCTTTCGGGACAAGAGCCACGCCGCTGCGATTCCAGCATCGCCACGATGATAGCCAGCGCCTGACGCGCCGCCTCGGGCGGAGAGCTGACCTCGCTGCCCGATTCCAGCGCGCGGATCAGCTCCTCGACGCCTGCGGCAATTCCCTGCAGGCGCCAGCCTCCGGGGTGCAGCGGGCGGGTGGCCCCCACTGCCGCGCGATACAACTCTGCGCCCACATCGGACACGGCAATTTTGCCCGATTCCCCGATCACCGTCACGGAGAACTCACTGGGCGTCCCCTTGGAGGCGTTGATAAATGCGCGCGCCCCGCTGGCGTACTCCACAATCGCGGCGCCGCCCGGCTCGCTGGCGGGGTCGTGCCCGCCGTCCCCACGGTACTCGCAGTAATCCTCGAAGCCGGGATCCAGAGCGGCCACCACCCAGACGGGGTCACTCTCCACAAGAAAGTTCACCGCATCGAGGAGGTGCGTGCCGTTGCGAAACAGCATCGCCCGTGGGCCGCCCAGGGTGGCGATGATCCGCGCGGGCCGGCCGATCTCCCCCGCGCGGATGGCTTCGCGGGCCCTCTGCCAGATAGCCATCCACCGACGGGTGTGGTCCACGGACATCACCACCCCTCGCGCGCCGCAGGCAGCGATCATCCGGTCGGCATCCGCCAGCGTGGTGGCGAGGGGCTTCTCGCAGAAGATGGCGCGGACCCCCGCCTGGCAGGCGTCCACAACGATATCGGCGTGGCGATTATCGCCGGTCACCACGCTGAGCAGGTCGATGTCTTCCCGCGCGAGCATCTCGCCGTAGTTCTCATAACCGCGCGCCTCCGGCCACACATCGGACCAATCGGCGCGAAATCGCGCCAGCAGGTCGGCTTTCAGATCGCAGAAGGCCACCACCTCCACCTGCGGGAGGACGGCGTAGGCGGCAACGTGCGAGCCGGGCATAGGAAGCACGAGCGCGCCGTTGCGAATCGGCTCGGGGCGGCGGGCGCCAATGCTGGACAGACCGACGATGGCGGCACGATAAGTGGACACAGTGGCCGGCTCCAGGTGGACGTGACAATGATGAGTCGTCCGCCGCGTGGGCTCCCGCCCGCAGGGACGGCGAACTGTTCCTCCTCGCCGCCCATCCTCCCTGCGCGGGTTACGGCGGGCGCGCAAGGTGTGGAATACGGGCTTCCAGCCTGCACATCAGGGAAAAAGATGCCTGTAGGATTGCGTTCCGCACTGCTTCGTAGAGCGGGGGCGTAGAGCGCGCCACAGGTGGTCGGCAGCGAGGAGGTTGAGCAGGCAAAAAGAGGGGTACGGAAGGCTGCATTGCACAGCCTTGTTGGGTGCGGGGTGTACAAAAGCGCGCCTCGGGCTCCTTAGAGCGTCCGTCTCAAAACCCCATTCAGTGCGCTGCCCCGACAGATCTTTCAAACCATCAGGGTGTGTCCGCGCTACCTTCTGGAGTCCCACCGCGGTTTTCACCGCAGCCCGCCCGCCTTGCCCTGAAGCGCTAGACCTCTGCGGCTTTCACCGCCTGGCTGCGCTGATGCAAGACCAGCGGAAGCGAACCCTCCTCGGAAATCCCGAGGCACTTTTATTATACCCGATTTGATGCCGTCGTCAAGCTCTTTGGCCACTTTTTTTCGCCCCGCGATGGGCCGGGCGCTTGCCGACGACGATGGGCTCCGTTGTCCTGCACGGCCGCTTACCGACAGAGCGGCGCGCCGGGGCGAGGCAGAGCGAAGGACGCGGCGCCACCTGCACATCACCCGTTCGCTCAGGCCCGCCGCGCTGTGTCGGTCAGTCCGCCCGCGCCGTACGCGCGCAACGACTTTCAATCACCGGTTCAGCGCTCCCCCGTCAGATCCAGGGTGCCCGCCGTCCACGTCCCCACCAGCTCACTCTGCACGTAGAGGCGAACCTGGAGGTCCTGATCGCGGATCTCGGGAAAGAAGGCCCGCACGGTCTTCAGCGAGATGTCCAGCGCCTCCTGGAGCGCGGGCTTAACCTTTTCCGGCGGGCCGGTGAACTTGCCGCCGCCTGCGTAGAGCGTGAAGGGCGGCTCCGGGACCAGGTCGAGGGTAACGATCATTCTGTCCCGCTGCGGGTAGCAGTTCAGGTGCTCGCGGCTGAAGTTCTTCGTAATCCGCACCCTGCTGGCACACAGGGCGGTCAACTGAAGCGCCTGCCATTCGGCCACGCTGGGGATGTAGACTTCGCCATAGCGGGCGGGCAGGTAGGCGTACTCAGATCTAGCCGGCTCCTCTTCACGCGACTGGCCCTGAGCCCACGCGACGGCCAGCGCCGCCGTGCCCGCCCCGGCCACCAGAGCCAGCCACAGGAGGATGCGAGACTTCATGGGAGTCCTCCTTCAGGGACAGGACCACCCGCCGTCGAGGCCAGAGCACCCCACGCCGGTGTCCCGACGAGTCGGGAAGGGGATCACTTTGGCCTCGATGCTCCACGTCTCTTGTCGGTTACAGGACGAGGTGTCCCGAGGCGAAGTAGGGCTGGAACGGGTGGACGGTCTGGAACGCGCCCTCCTCCGGCACCGTCGACAGGGGTCCGCACAGCACACCCGCGCAGCAGAACAGCGCCCCACACAGCGGGTTCTCGCCAATCGGCAGGAAGGTGGGTGACACGTAGACGCGATTCTCGTCGGTGATCCCCCACCGTCCCGCGACTCGCAGAAACCGGTCCTCCCCGGGCCGCGTGATGCGGCTGCCCACGAAGGTGTTGTTGCGGCGGAGGTTCAGCAGCCCCTCCCACGCCGGACGTCCCTCGAAATCGAGGACCACGCCCTCGTAGCGGCCGGCGAGGTCGCTCGCCTTCTCATCGGAGAGCGTTACCCGGTCCGCGTGGAGAAGGCCCGTTTGGCTATCCATCTGATAGTCGGCATGCAGGAAACCGTTAAGTGTGCCGTCGATCGCGCCGATGGGCGTCCGCAGGCGGAGGTCGTCTGCGGAGTAGAACGACAGCCCGACCCGGTCGCCCCTCTGGCGACCGCTGATACGGAGGCCCGCGAAGGTATCACCTACCGTCGTCGGGTCGAAAGCCAGGCCGTTAATGCGTCGTCCGACCAGGGACAGCCACGTCATCCAGCCGTCCAGCGGGCCGCCCGTGAGGTCGCCATCCAGGAAACCGACACGCTTGCCTTTCGCTTCCGCGGGCTCCGGGTTCGGTATCCTGGCTCCCAGGACCAGCGTTCCCAGAAACACTCCCCCTTTCTGGAGGAACAATCGCCGTTGCATAGGAATTCCTTCCCGCACCGCGACCACGCGGTGCCCTGACCGTTTGCACAGGAAAGGTTGCCCAGCAGTTCGCCGGGCAGACGGACACCTCCTGCAGCAGGCAGGGGCACGGGATGTCAGGGACGGCCAGCGCGGCGGTATGTGCCGGATGAACCGGGCCACAGGCCACCCCCTGTGGCGGCGCCAGAGTAACACACACCGCACTGGGGTGTTCTACACCTGATAAGCCCGTACCTTCTCCTCGTCCACATCCACGCCCAGGCCGGGGCCGAGGGGCACCTCTATCGCCCCGCCGCGGATCGCCAGCGGTTCGGTGAGGATATCGTCCGTGAGGCCGTGGTAGCACGTGTCGCTGCCGGGGAGCCAGGTGGGGGTGGAGGCAGCGACGTGGGCCACGGCGGCGGTTTTCAGCCCCAGGTCGTGCGCGCAATGCATCAGGCAGCCCAGGCCGGCAGCGGCCGCGGCGGCGGCCAGTTGCTTTACCGGCAGGATGCCGCCCGCGGCGGGAAAGTCCGGCATCAGGAAGTCCGCCGCCCCTGCGGCGGCAATCCGGAGGGCGGACGCCGCGTTGCCGACGCCCATATTGTTGGCGATGCGCAACCCGAGGTCCCGCCGGAAGGCCGCCATCTCGGCCAGGTAGTCACTGCTGCACGGGTCTTCGTAGGCATAGATCCCCAGCGCCTTCATCTCGCGCAGCAACGGCGCCGCTTGGTCCGGCGGGTAGCCTGAATTGGCGTCCGGACGAAGGAGGATGCGGTCGCCCCAGGCTTCCTGGAGGGCACGTGCGATGGCCAGGTCCTCGGTGAGATTGCGCCCCGCCTTGGTCTTGACGTAGCGGAAGCCAAACTCTTCCACGTAGACGCGGCAGGTCTCCACGGAGTGCGCGGGCTCCTTCAGGCCGATGCATCCGCACCACTCGATCTCGGTGCGGTAGACGCCGCCCAGGAGCCGACACAGCGGCAGGCCAAGCGTGCGGCCGAGGGCATCCCAGACTGCCATCTCCACCGCGGAGCGCGGCGCGGGTCCCACCCCGTGGCCCGCCAGGCGCTCCAGGAGGGTCTCCACGTCGGCGAGGTGGACTCCGGCGACGGCGGCGCGCACGACCTCGGGATCCGCCTCGCCCTTCCCCTCCCCCCAGCCTACTACGCCGTCATCCGTCCGCACGCGGGCCAGCAGGGCGCCGGGGCCACGACACGGCTCGCCTCTGTTCCCCTGGTAAGGGCCCAGCGGCGGGCGGTAGGGAACGAAAACGTGGTACAGATCCACCTTCTCGATACGCATCGCGAGCCTCCGGGTGAAGTGGTTCGCTGCCGGCGGCGACTACGCCAATGCCTCCGCGGGAACCGGCGCTTCGGCGCGCTTATCCCGGAACCCCAGCAGGAAGGCGATGGCGCAGATAACCGTTAGAGCGCACGGGATGAGGAAGATGGGCGTCCAGTGGTGGCCGGCAATCTTACCGGCGGCGTCCAGAATGGCGTACTGGCCCAGGATCCACTTCGTGAACATGGTGCCCAGGAAGTTGCCAATACCCAGTGTTACCAGGGTGAGCAGCGCCTGAGCGGAGGCACGGATGTCCACGGGGGCCACCCGGTTCACGTAGATCTGGGAGACGACGAAGAAGAACGTGTATCCGATGCCGTGCAGGGCCAGCGAAGCCACCACGAGCCACAGCGGCTGTCCCAGGGCAAACACTATGTAGCGCAGCGGCCAGGCGATTACCCCGATAGCGAGCGCCCTCCGTATCCCGATTCTGGGTAAGAGGAAAGGCAGCAAGGCGGCCATCGCCACAATCTCGGCGATCTGCGCGATCGTCATGATGCCCGCCACGTTCTCCTGCGTGACGGTGAACCTGGGGAAGATCTCCTGGGTCTTGCCCAGGTCAACCAGGAAATCTGCGGTTGGCATGTAATAGAACTGGAGCTCCGTAGTAACTACAAAGGAGATCAGCATAAAGATCAGGAAGCTCGGGTGCTTGAGCAAGCCAACCGCCTCGACGAAGGCGAGCGGGTTCTCCGCCTCGCCCCGGGGAGGTGTGTGCGGCAACGCCAGGCAGAACAGCCCCAGGGCGACGCTGCCGACTCCCGACATGAGGAGCATGTCGCCGTGCTCCGCCACGGACGGCAGGGCGGTACGCCACACCGTTAGCACGTATCCGGCGGCGATCCAGCCAACCGTGCCGCACACGCGGATGGAGCCGAACTCACGATCTGCCCCATTGAGGTGATGAAACGCCAGCGAGTTGGTGAGCGCGAGCGTGGGCGCGTACAACAGGGAGTAGACGACCATAAAGGCCAGCACCCCCGGGAACGAGCGCTGCTGGGCTGCCATGAACATCGCCGCGCCGCCCAGCAGGTGACAGGCAGCCAGGAACCACTGCGTGGGCACGTAGCGATCCGCAATCTGGCCCCCCACAAACGGTGAGACAATGCAGGCCAACGAGAACACGCTGAACACCCATCCCGCCTGGTCATCCGAAAACCCGAGGGCTTTGGTAAGGTAAGGGTAGATGGTTACCGCCCAGCCCCCCCAGATGAAGTACTGGAGGAACATCATTAGACTGAGGCGAATACGCAGGTCCCAGTTCATCGTATGCTCCGGCTCGCCGTCGGACGCTGGCACTCGTGCGCACTATCTCAATACCAGCGCGGCGCTGCCCATCAAGGGGTGCTCCCGCGGGTGGGAGAACAATTCCCCGACCGCCAGTCCTGAAAGCTTTCGGGGCGGGCGGGAAGATTCTCGCCTGCATCGCGGCCCCTTCTTGGACAGCGCGTCACCCATCCTTTCACGCACACTTAAGGGATTCCTGCGGCAGCGCCGGACGGCAACCTGCTCTGAGGCCGATTTATGCCTTACGCCATTGAAACGCGGCAACTGACCAAGATCTATCGTTCTCCCTGGGGACGGCGCCGTCTGCGGGCCGTGGACCAGCTCGATCTGCGCGTGCAGCAGGGCACCGTGTTTGGCTTCCTGGGCCCCAACGGAGCGGGGAAGACAACCACGATTATGATGCTGCTGGGCAACACCCGCCCTACCAGCGGCAGCGCGCGGCTTCTGGGCCTGCCGAACGGCAGTCTGGAAGCCAGGCGGCGACTGGGGTTCCTTCCCGAGAAGTTCCAGTTCCATGAATTCCTCACCGCCGAGGAGTTCCTCGAGCTGCACGGCCGACTGGCGGGCCTTTCCCCGGCGCTTCGCCGGCAGCGAGCCGATGCGGCGCTGGCGATGGTGGGCCTGGAGGACCGACGGAAGCAGCGCCTGCGCCAGTTCTCCAAGGGAATGCAGCAGCGCATCGGTCTCGCCCAGGCGCTGCTCGCCGATCCCGAGCTCGTCATCCTGGACGAGCCCACCTCCGCGCTTGACCCTCTGGGCCGCCGCCAGGTGCGGGACATCATCCTGCGGCTGAAGCAGCTGGGCCGCACCGTCTTCCTGAATTCGCACCTTCTGTCGGAGATCGAACTCACCTGCGACGAGGTAGCGATCATTAACCAGGGCCGTCTCGTGCGCCAGGGATCGATCGAGGATCTGACGGCGCCCACCGCGCGCGTCACCGTGCAGCTTGATCGGCTCAGCCCCGCGCTGTTGGAGGTTATGGGGCGCTTCGGCGCCGTGCAGCAGCGGAATCATACCGAGGTGGAGGTGCAGATGTGGCCGGGGGCAGAGACCCCTGATCTGGTTGCCGCTCTGTACCAGGTAGGGGCACGCCTGCAGGCGGTTATTCCCCACCGCGAGAGCCTGGAGGATTACTTCGTGCGCGTGGTCCGCGGGGACGAAGAGGTGGCGAACGGAGCGAAGCAATGAGTGCGATCTGGACGCTGGCCCGGCTGACGGTGAAAGAGGCGCTCCGCCGCCGCACCTTCGTGGCGGCAGCAATCATCACGCTGCTGTTTCTGTTCATCTGGTGGCAAACGGAGCACTCGCCGCGCTACGGGGCGATAGCGGGCGAGAGAGAGGCAGCGTTCATGCAGCTGGGCCTGGGGATGATGCGCTTCTTTACGGCCCTGATTGGCATCGCGATGGCCGCCGGCGCGATCTCCGGCGAGATTGAGCGTGGCACTCACTACGTCATTCTGGCGCGTCCGTTGACCCGTGTCCAGGTATTGCTGGGCAAGTGGCTCGGCATTCTTATCCCCTGCCTGTTGCTGTATCTATTCTGGAGCGCCATCGTCATCGCCACGGCGCGCGTGGGGGCCTCCGGCCAGCTCGGCGCCTTCGCCACCGCGGCGGCGATCAGCTTCCTCTACCCGTTGGTGTTTACCACCCTTACCCTCTGCTATTCCACGTTCGCGCCGCCTATGCTGTGCAACGCGCTGGCAATGGTCTCGCTCGTGATCGGCTGGTCCGAGGGCGGCATGCGTGGTTGGGGGCAAGCGCTGCTGGGCAATGGCGAAGGCAACCATACCGTGCTCTTCATGGCGGATGTGGCCGGACATTATGCCCCCATCGCCAGGATCGCGCGCGCCTCGGCGACCGCCCTCGGTCTGGAGCGCTACCCAATGATCTCGATGATCATGACCGGGAACTTCGGTGAGGGCCTGCACGCCACTCCCTGGGACGTGTGGTGGCCAATCCTGCACGTCGCGCTGGCGTTGATCGCGGCCATCCTCATTTTCAACGCTCGGGATGTATAAATGCGCCGTGGTCGACGCTGCGCGACGCCGATGGGTATCCTCCACCTGGGAGGGAGCCGGCGGCAAATCCGATTCCGGCTGCTCCCTCTCGCCGGGAGGGATTAAGATGAGCGAGCACTTCCACACCCCACCGGTGCCCGGGCCGCCCCCTGAGGAGGGGGACGCGAAGTACCGCGACGCGAGCTATCTGGGCACCGACCCGGAGGAGCGCGAAGAAGTCCAGGACCTCGGCTTCATTGTGGAGGACCACGATGATCGCCGCATCCATCTAACCGGTGGTTGGCAGCGGGTGGATCTTGTGGATACGGACGAGCCGCTGGAGACCGGCCGCTCGGCGCCGATCCCGGGTATGGAAGAACTGGAGGCCCAGGACCCCCCGCAGGAGTGGTTCGCCACTGATTACCACGTGGACCATCTTCAGGGCGAGGTGCAGGAGGAGGACTTCGTGGAGACCTCCATGCTGGACGTCGATCCGCACGAGCAGTCCGGCGTGGAGGACTACACCGATGAAAGCGACCTGGATCGAAACGGCATCCCGAACGCCACCGATGTCATCGGGCATGTGCAAGGCATCGGCTACGGGTTTGGCACCACACTGCCCCAGGACATCGGCCCGGAAGGGTTCGAGGTGGCGGATAACCCTCTCGTCCGCCCGGCGCCGGCGCAGCCGTTCCCCGTCTCCCAGGGCCCCGTAAGCGAGCCGGCGCTCGGATTGAGGGACGTGGACGAGATGGGTACGGACGAGGACCTGGACCGTCTGGCCGACCTCGCGGCCGGGGAAGAAGAGCGTGAGGCCGAGTAGATCGCATCGTGGTGAGGAAGCCATGCGCAGGGCCAAGGGCGAACATCCGGATCTTCCGGACGAGCTTCTGGAGCGGCTAGAGCGCGAGCGCCGCGCGGGCGAGATGGATACAGCGATGTACAGCGGCTCCGACGACACCCCGGAGATCGCCATCGGCGAGCGCTTCGCGGGCGAGCTGACGCCGGAGGAAGCCCTTCGCGCCCTGACTGCCGGACCGGAGCGCCACCGGAGCGTTAGAACCGCCGGCAAGTCCAGAACGCCAGGGCGAGCGGAGAGGACGGAATGAAACAGGGCAGGCAGTACATCTGGATTGGGGCCGGGGCGGTGCTGGGCGGCTTCCTGGTGGGGATCTATCGCCTGGCGCCCTCCTCCCTATCCGGGGTCGTTGGCGGCCTGCTGGGCGGCTTGCTGGGCGCGGGAGCGTACGCGTTGCTCCGTCGGCCCTGGCGCCCGGTCTACCGCTGGTCTGCCGCGCTGGGGCTCCTCGTCCTGGGTTTCGGCGTTCTGTGGCTGCTGGGTGGCGCCGCGTTTGTGGTGCAGCGACTGGCGGAGGCGGCGCTGGGCCAGTACCACGGGCAGTAACCGCTCCGAGCCTGGCACCACGGAGCCAGAGAACGCAATGAGCTCATTGAGTCTGCGGTCAATGAGCTCATAAGGCAGGTCCTTTATCCGGGGGACCTGTAAACCTCGTCAGTATCTCTCCGTGCTCCGTGGTGCGACCCAACCTGTTCTGGTCCATCAAGAGAGGACCACCGGCTCCACATCCAGGGGCTCGCAGGCAGCGATCAGCTCTGCCGTCCAATCCCCGATGATGGCGTGGACATGGTTACTGCTGTAGTTCTGGGCCAGGGCCTCCATCGAGCAGTCGAAGCGCGCGTAGGCGTGCGGCCACTCGTGGTTGGTCATCCGCGCCAGGCGTTCATCCTCCTCCGGTCCAAAGCGCACAAACCGGCCGGTGAGGATGTACATCCGGTACTTGCCGGACGTGCGCGTCAGCCGCGCGAACGTCACCCGATCCGCCGGGTCGGCATAGAACTGCACGCTGGCGCCGCCCGCGCGGAAGTAGAAGTCCATGGCGGGGAACAAGCGCACTTCCTTCCAGTTCACGCGGTAGTCATCGCTCCGGTGAGCGAACCAGGGGGCGTGGTCCCCGGAGTTCACCAGGTCGTAAACATCCTTATCCGCGTGGTAGTGGCGCAGATCGGCGAACAGGACCGGCGTGCCGCTCAATTCGTGCAGCAGCTGCATCGTCAGGCCGCCGTTGGAATCGCACTCCGTGGCACAGATGAGCGGCTTCTTGCGCTCTTCCTCCCAGTCCGCAGTGTCGTTCAGGAGCGCCTCTGGAACGTCCATGATGCACCACTGGGGCCACTCGGTCCAATCCAGCTGCCCCGTCAACCCGCAGAAGTCGATCCCTTCCAGCCGGCAGAAGTCTTTGAGAGCCAGGTAGAGGCGGATCTGGCGGGCGAGGGTGCCATCCAGACCGGGGGTGAGTCTGCCTTCCTGCCAGAGGATCTCCGCGCAGTTCGCCTGCAGCCAATCCAGCCCCGCCTGGACCCGGTCGGGGCTGATCTCCGCCATCCGACTGGCGAAGTCCAGGGCGCTGCGATGGAAAACCTGCACGCCGAACTGCTCCATCCACTGGCTCTGATCGATGTGGCCGGTGTACATGCCCATCGAGGGGCCATCGAACTCGCCGTAGCGCTGGCCGCGCAGACGCCTGGCCGCCGCCACGCCGCACTGGCGCCGGTCGGGAGCGTGCCGCTCCAAGAAGCGGCTCACCTGCGCTTGAATGCCGGGATCGCCGATATCGCCCAGTACCCGACCGAATGGACGCCCGACTTCATCCAGCGTGCCCGCCGAGGCAAAGAACGCCACCCAGCCGGGGTAGCCGGGGTTGATATTGCCGATGCAAAGGATGGGCGCCGGAATGAATTCCGCCGTCTGCGCCGTGAGGTCGGGGAACGACCAGACGCAGAAGTTGAACACCACCACATCGCAATCCGCAAGCAGTCGCCCCTGGGAGCGGACGGTAGCGTAGTTCCAGATTACCTCGGGGGCTTCCACCACCTGGTGTCCCTGCTCGCGCAGCCAGCCGGCAACGCGGTGCTGGAAGCCGAGACAGTCCTCGCGGAGACGCTCCGCAATTCGCTGGCGGCCGTCGGTAAAGGTGCAGATACCGATGCGCATCGCTGGACTCCTTATCGGGGAAAGAAGACGGGGAGGGCGCGGTTCGAGACCCCGCACGGATTGTTCTGCCTGCGAAGGTCAGGCTCCTGCGTGGCGGGTAAGAAGCATGGGGATGGGATGAGCGATCTGCCCTCCTCCCGCCGTAACCAATCCTTATCCGCTCCGCAGAGCGATTGGTCGATCTCCGTATGGGGCAATTGCCACTTAGGAGCGGGGGGTTTCGCGCAGCTCACGTGAAGTAACGCCGTGCGTGGAACAATTCACTAAGGTTCATAGGGCGTTTCATAGCGACAAACGAGGGGGAAGCGATGGCAGACACAGAACGCATTGGTCCCCGCTTTCCAATCGGCGACATGCCGGAGGAGGAGTTCCGCCGTCTCGGTTACGCGGCGGTGGATCTGATGACGGAGTACCTGGCCGGCATTCGAGACCGGCCCGCCTGGCAGCCGGTGCCGGATGATGTGGGCGCATCCCTGATCGAGGAACCCGTTCCGGAAGCAGGAGACGCGGTCGACAAACTGCTGGATGATTTCCGCCGGCGCATCCTTCCCTACCCCTACGGCAACGGCCATCCGCGCTGGTGGGGCTACGTGGCCCCCTCCCCCACGCCGGTGGGCATCCTGGGGCAGGCGCTGGCCACCGCCATCGATGCGAATGCCTGGGGCGGCAACCAGGCGGCCACCTACGTGGAGATGGGCGTCCTCGACTGGCTGAAGGATCTGCTCGGCTACCCGCGGGAAAGCGGCGGGCTGCTGGTCAGCGGCGGCAGCGAGGCGAACCTGACCGCCCTGGCGATCGCTCGTGGGGGCGCGGGCTGGGACGTGCGGCGGCGCGGGCTCACCGTTCCCGAGGCGCGCCCTCTCACCGTCTACGCGTCTCGGGAGGTCCACTCCTCTATCCCTAAGGCCCTGGAGCTGCTGGGGCTGGGGACGGAGAGCCTGCGCCAGGTGGAAGTGGACGAGGGCTATCGGATGGATGTGGCGGACCTGGAGCGCCGCGTGGCGGAGGATCGCGCCGCAGGCTATTTGCCGCTGGCGGTGGTAGCCAGCGCGGGCACGGTGAATACGGGTGCCATCGATCCGCTGGATCGCATTGCCGCGGTCGCGCGCCGTGAACGGCTCTGGTTCCACGTGGATGGGGCCTACGGCGGCTTCGCCGCGCTCTCGCCGGCCCTGCGCGCGCGCTTCGCCGGTATGGAGCAGGCCGACTCCCTGGTGGTGGATCCGCACAAGTGGCTCTACGTTCCGTTCGCGGCGGGCTGCGTGCTGGTGCGCGATGCGGCGGCGATGGAGCGCACGTTCGCCACGACACCTGCCTACCTCCATCTGCCGCCGGACAGCCCCTACGCAGGGCCCGCGTTCTTCTCGGACCGCGGCCTCCAGCTCTCGCGGGAGTTCCAAGCCCTGAAGATCTGGTTCTCGCTGCGCCACCACGGGCGACAGGCATACGCCGCCGCCATCGAGCACGATGTCCAGATGGCGCAGCACCTCTCCGGCCTGGTTGAGGAGGCGCCGGATTTCGAGCTGCTGGCGCCGGTGGAACTCTCCATCGTCTGCTTCCGCTATGTCCCGGCAGACCTGCGCGTCATCTCGGAGCGCGAAGACGTGCGGAGCTACCTCAACGCGCTGAACGAACGAATCCTCTCCGCCCTCCAGTGGGATGGCACCGCCTTCCTTTCCGGAACACAGCTGCGCGGACGCACGGCCCTGCGCGCCTGCATCCTGAACTTCCGCAGCGCACTGGAGGATGCCCGCATCATGCTGGATGAGGTGCGGGAGATCGGATTGCGGATGGACCACACGGATGTGCGGGCGGAGTTCGGCCTGGGCGCGGCGGCAAAGGCGGCCTAAATCTCCACCGCCGGCTCCTCCTCCCGCTCGAACCAGGCGTACAGGGTGGGCAGGACGAACAACGTGAGCAGCGTGGAGGTGAGGATCCCGCCGATCACCACCGTGGCCAGCGGCTTCTGCACCTCGGCGCCCGCCCCGTGCGACGCCGCCATAGGGATGAAGCCGATGCTGGCCACCGCGGCGGTCATCAGCACCGGCCGGAGGCGGGTGAGGCAGCCGTTGACCACCGCCTGCCGCACGGGGAGGCCTTTCTTCCGCAGATCGTTGATGAACGTCACCAACACCACGCCGTTGAGCACTGCCACGCCGCACAGGGCAATGAACCCGATCCCTGCCGACATAGAGAAGTGCATCCCGCGCAGGGTGAGCGCCAGAATGCCGCCCGTAATGGCGAGCGGGATGCCGGTGAACACCAGCGCCGCCTGCCGCAGGCTGCCGAAGGTGGAAAACAGGAGCAGGAAGATCAGCCCGAAGGTAACCGGCACCACCAGCAGCAGCCGCGCCCGCCCGGATTGGAGGTGCTCGTACGTGCCGCCGTATTCCAGGAAGTACCCGGTGGGCAGCTCTACATTTGTGTCCAACTTTTTCTTCACTTCCTCGACAAAACTGCCCAGATCCCGCCCCCGCACATTGGCCTGGATGACCACCCGCCGCCGCGCGTTCTCGCGGCTGACCTGCACCGGTCCCTCCACGCTCTCGATATCGGCCAGCTGGGCAAGCTGAATCTGCTCCCCTCCCGGTGCGGGAACGAGGATGCGTCCGATCGCCTCCGGGTCCTTCCGGTATGGCTCGGCGAGACGCACCACCAGAGCGAACCGCCGGTCGCCCTGCACGATCTCGCCCGCTTCGGCGCCGCCCACCGCGGTTTCGATGATCTGCTGCACGTCGGCCACATTGATGCCATAGCGCGCGATCTCGTCTCTCCGGATGTTGATGTTCAGCACCGGCAACCCTTCCGTGGTCTCCACGGAAACGTCCGCCGCGCCCGGGACCGACCGGACGACGCGGGCGATCTCAGCCCCCTTGTGGGCGAGCAGGTCCATATCATCCCCGAACAACTTGATGCCCAGGTCGGCGCGGATGCCGATTCCCTCGATCAGCTCCGTCATGCGCATCTCGATGGGCTGTGTGAAGCTAACGCCGAAGCCGGGGACCCGCTCCACCACCGCGTGCATCCTCTCCACCAGCTCCTCCTTGGTCCGCGCCCGCCGCCACTGACGCACCGGTTTCAGGGTGATCTGCACATCATGCTGGCTCACGAGCATCGGATCGGTGGCCACTTCAGGCCGGCCCATCCGCGTGAGCACCTGGTCGATTTCGTTCGGGAACTCCTGTCTCAGCACTCGCTCCAGCACGCCCGCCCGTTCGATAGCCTGCTCCAGGGACATGCTGGGCGGGTAAACGGGCTGGATGTTGATGGCCCCCTCATCCAGCTCGGGGATGAACTCGGCGCCCAGGCGCGGGAAGAGCGCCGCGCAGAACAGGAACAGGGCCAGCGCGCCTCCCACGGTGGCGTGGCGGTGCTCCATCGCCCACCGAAGGGCAGGCTCATAGACGCGCGACAATCGCTCCAGGAGCGGATTGCCTCGCTCCTCCCGAACCCGCAGAAAGAAGGCGCACAGCGCGGGGATGAGCGTGATGGAGAGCACCAGAGCGCCGACAAGTGCCAGGATCACCGTCAGCCCCATCGGCCGGAACATCTTGCCCTCGATACCCACCAGGCTGAGGACGGGGATGTAGGCGGCGATGATGATCAGCTCCCCGAACTGGCTGGCCTTGCGCACCTCCACAGCGCCCTCGTAGATGGTGTGCAGCCGTTCCGATTCCGTGAGTTCTCGGCGCAGTTGCTCCCGCACGTCGGATAGCCGCCGCACGCAGTTCTCCACGATGATCACCGCCGCGTCCACGATCAGGCCGAAGTCGATCGCTCCCAGACTCATCAGGTTAGCGGAGACGTGGTAAGCCTTCATCCCGATGATCGCAAACAGCATGGCGAGCGGGATGGCGCTGCTCACGATCAAGCCCGCCCGGAGCTGGAGCAAGAAGAGGAATAGCACCAGAATGACCAGCAGCCCGCCCTCGATGAGGTTCGTGCTGGCCGTTCGGAGCGTCCGGTTGATCAGCTGGGAGCGATCCAGGAAGCCGATGAGCTGCGTCCCGGCGGGCAGCGACTTCTGGATCTGGACGAGTTTCTCTTTGACCCGCTGCACTACCACGCGGCCATTCTCGCCCATTAGGAGCATCACGATACCAGCGACAGTTTCGCCCTTGCCCTCGCGGGTGACGGCGCCCTGGCGGATCGCCGCGCCCGTAGTCACCATCGCCACGTCCTGGAGGGTGATCGGGGTTCCTTCGTGCGCGCTGACAACGACGTGCCGGATATCGTCCTCGTTGCGAATCACACCGATGCCGCGCACCAGCTGCTGCTCGGCGCCGCGCTGGATGTAGGCGCCGCCCGCGTTCTGGTTGTTCTGGGAGAGCGCCTCCTGTACCTGCCGCAGAGTAACGCGATGGGCGATCAGCTTCTGTGGGTCCACCAGCACCTGAAACTGCTTCTCGTGCCCCCCGAAACTATTGACCTCCACCACCCCGGGCACGGTGCGCAGCTGCGGTTTGATGACCCAATCCAGGAGGGTCCGCCGTTCCGTCAGGCTCTGGGGACCGTCTACGACGACGGTGTAGACCTCTCCCAGCCCCGTGCTGATGGGTGCCATCTGTGGAGGGCTAACGTTGGGTGGCAGCTGCTCCCGCGCCGCCTGCAGCCGTTCGTTGACCAGCTGCCGCGCGAAGTAGATGTCCACCTCGTCCTCGAAGATGGCTGTCACCTGGGAGAGGCCGAACTGGGAGACCGAGCGCGTCTCCTTCAGGCGTGGCATCCCCGCCAGGGCGACCTCCAGCGGGAAGGTGATCTGCCGCTCCACCTCCGCCGGAGCAAGGGCAGGCGCGACGGTGTTGACCTGCACCTGCTTGGTGGTCACATCGGGCACCGCGTCGATAGGCAGCTCGGTGGCGCTGTAGATGCCCGCGCCGATGAGGAGCAGCGCGAAAATGAGGATGAAAAACCGCTGCTGGATCGAGAACCGGATGATGTGGTCGATCATCAGTCGTGGTGCTCCAGCTCGCTCTTCATGGCCTGGGCCTTGATGATGAACGCGCCCCGCGTAACGACGCGATCTCCCGCGGCCAGTCCGGAGGCGATCACCGTCCAGCCATCCACAGAGGCGCCGGTCTGCACTTCCTTCGCCTCGAACTCGCCCGGGCGCTCTCCCTGCGCGAAGACCACCGTCTTGCCTGCGTAGGTCTGCACGGCGTCCTGCGGCACAGCAAGGACCGGCGCGCGCACATCGGTGGCAATCGTGCCGCGCACGAAGGTCTGCGGCCTGAGACGCCCGCCCTTGTTCTGGACCACGCAGCGTACCTTGACGGTGCGGGTGGTCTCATCCACCATGTCCCCAACATAGGAGATCGCCCCGGAGAAGGTCCGCCCCGGCGCGATGTCCGAGGTGACGGTTACCCGCTGCCCCGTGCGCACGCCGGGCAGGTCCTGCTGGTGGACGTTGAGCTGTAACCAGACGGTGTGCAGGTTGATGATGGTGAACAGAGTCCGGTCGGGGGTCACCATTTCGCCCAGAGTGACCAGCCGTTCCGTAACCCGCCCCCCCAGGGGGGCGGTGACGGTGAGCGCGTTGGTGCCGCCGGGGCTGCCACCGAGCAGCCGGACGCTATCCGCCGCCGCTTGCTGATCGAGTTGCGCCTGGCGCCAGGCGGCTTCCGCGGCGACGATCTCCTGGCTTGTCAGATAGCCGCCCTGGAAGACCGCCTCTTCACGGGCCAGCGCCTGGGAAGCGATCTCGCTCTGCTTCTGGATGGCGGCCAGTTTCGCCTCGGCCTGCGCCTGCCGGGCGAGGGCGGTTTCGATGCTGGCTGTGGCCTGTTGACGCCTGCCGCGGGCGGCGCCCGCGCGGGCCTGGGCCGCGTTGAGACGCGCTTTCGCAGCCTCAATCTTCGCCTGCCCCTGCGCAATGCTGGCGCGGGCGGCGTCCACATCCGCCTGGGCACGCTGGCGCTCCGCCTGTGCCTGTTCCCACTCCTGGCGGGAGACAAGTTGCTCCTTCAGTAGCAGATCGGCCCGCTCGAAGCGGCTCTGGGCGACGCCGACCTGCGTGTGCGCCTGAGCGAGCGCCGCCTGAAGCGCGCGCAGCTGGCTTTCCGCCTCCGCAACCTCGCTCCGCGCGCTATCGGCCTCCGCCGCCGCGCTCGCCACCTCCCCATCCCGCGCCGCCCGTTCGCTCCGCGCCTCGGCCACCTGGTTGCGGGCGGCGGCTACCTGGTTGCGGGCGGTGGCGACCTCCCCCTGCGCGGCGATCGCGGCGGCGCGCGCTTCCTCCACTCTGGGCTGCCCGAACGCGCCCAGCCGGGCGAGCTGCCGCTGCCGCTGCAGGTGGCTCCAGGCGACTT
>JACQGL010000085.1 GCA_016199525.1 Armatimonadota bacterium | reverse complement strand
TCCCGTCATACTCCTTTCCTTCCACGCCGTCCACCACGACCCGCCACTTGCCGCCGCGCCCTGCTGCATACGCCAGCCGCCGGCTGTCGGGGCTGAAGTGGACACCGCTTTCCCCGATCCCGTAGTACTCCTTTCCTTCCACGCCGTCCACCACCACCAACCACTCGTCGCCGCGCTGTGCCTCATACGCCACCCGCCGGCTGTCGGGGCTGAAGTGGATGCTACCTCCCATGACCCCGTCATACTCTTTTCCTTCCACGCCATCTACCACCACCAGCCACTTGTCGCCGCGCCCTGCCACATATGCCAGCCGCCGGCTGTTGGGGCTGAACACGAGAGTGTCTTCCCAATTCCCGTCATACTCCTTTCCTTCCACGCCGTCTACCACCACCAGTTGCTTGCTATTACGCTGCGCCACGCATGCCACCCGCCGGCTGTCGGGGCTCACAAGGACGCTCTTCGCAATGATGCCAGGGGGCACCTTCCCCAGCGAAACCTCCCGGATTACCAGCCGCCGCATTCTCGCGCTTTCCCTTTGCGTGCAGGAGGGCAGCGCTGCCGTCAGCATCAGGACCAGGCAAACCCAGAATGTCCTCTTCATCGCTTGCCGCCTCCTGGGAACGGGAACTGCCGGCTGACTTCGTTACCACTCATCGTACATTATTGTAGTTGATTGTAGTTGTGCGGCTGGCAAGCGGTAGTTCACGCGGCCTGACGCTGGTAGCCAGGCCGCGAACGACCTGGCTACCGGAAAGCTGCCCCGGCGCGATCCCTACCTGGTGGAGAGCGCGCACCTGCACGTCTGATCGCCCTTGGTGATCTGCCTGGCTACCAGAAAGCCGCCCTGGCAGCTGCCGGGCCGTTTACTCGGGGGCAACGGCGGGAGGAAGCAGGCCACGCTGGAAAACGTAAGCCACCGCCTGCGCTTTGCTGTGCACTCCCAGCTTGCCGAGCACACTTTGCATGTGGTTGCGCACGGTGAATGGGCTGAGGCGCAGGCGCGCCGCGATCTCCTTGGCGCTTAGTCCTTGCGCGCACAGCGAGACGATTTCCAGCTCGCGGCGGGTCAGCAGGCATTCTTCCGACGCCGCCATCTCCCCGCCGTTGACCAGTTGCGTCGGACGCTCCTCTGCCCGTCCCGCCACGCGCAGCAAATCCTGTACCGCCTGCTCGACCAGCTTGCGCTGATGAGCATAGCGGAAAACATGGACGATGACCGGGCCGTGCTTGCGGGACGGGAAAAGACTGATGGTGCTGAAGTTGAACCAGGTATCCTTCTCGTCCTTCGTCTTGCACAGCAAGTCGCAGTCGATCGGGAGACGCTCCCGCAGCAGCGCGGCGCGCACCTGGCAGTTCGGATGGCAGCGCACGGCGCCCGTCTCGTCCCGGCCGCAGATGACCTCGTAGCAGGGCCGCCCCTGCACCTCGTCCGCCGTGTACCCCAGCATTTTCTGCGCGCTCAAGTTCCAGTAGCAGATCTGCTGCTGAGAATCGGCGGCAATCACGCCATCGGCGGTGTGACCCAGCAGGCGGAGTACCCTCTCCAGGCGGCGCATCGCGTCTTCCTCCTTCATAACCGCGGCAGCTGGGTGGGCCAGCATGGAAAGGATGCCATCCCTGCCGATCCCGCTCCCGTCCCCGTCCCTACTCCCACCTGTGCTTGGCCCCGGTGGGCGCGGTTCCCGCGCTCTTCCGGCCCTGGCTATCGACTATCGTCCCTGACGGGACTTGGCAGTACTGCGACTGGCCCACCCGAGCCGTGCCCTGCCCCGAGAGCGTGACCGACCGGCGGCAGGCGGTCAGCGATCAGTATCCGACCTCTCTGTACCTCCACGGTGGGCGATGGTTAACTGCCGCAGAGAGCGCGGAGAGCCGGCCGGGAAGCACTTCGGCGCAAACCGCGGTCGGCGCCGTGTCTCAGGCATACCGTGCTTCCTCCAGCGCCACCTGGTACGCCAGCTCTACCTCCTCTATGGGCGTGCCAGGCTGCACCATGTGGGAGGTGCAGAAGATGTAGCCGCCTCCTCCTTTGAGGTGGCGCATCAGCCAGCGCACCTCTTCCACCACCTTGTCCGGCGTGCCGCGGCCCAGGGTGGTACGCACGTCCAGGCCGCCGTACATGGTGAGCAGCGGGCCGTAACGCTGCTTGAACGTCAGCGGATCCATGCCTGCGGACCGCTGGACCGGGTGCACGATCTGGAAGCCGAGCGCCAGCACGCCGTCCATCACGTCCGCAAAATAGCCGTCGCAGTGGAGCGACAGGTAGGCGCCCGCGCGCCGGGCAAAGTCACAGGTGATTTTTTCCGTTGGATAGATCAGCTCCCACCACTGGCGCGGGCTCATCAACATCCGGCCGTTCATGCCCCAGTCGTCGGAAACGTGCACTACGTCCACCCCAATGGCGAGGGCATTTTCGATATAGCGGTGGTTCCACCGGGCGATGCGCTCGAACAGCAGGCGCACTCGCTCCGGGCGCAGCGCCATGTCCATCAGGCATTGCTCCAGGCCGACGATGCCGTTGGCTGTCTCGAATACACCCGGCGTTTGCAGGAGGATCGCGCGCCCTTTGCGATCCCTGTGTTCCGCTACCTCCTCGCGGATGCGCGTGTAGATCTCTTCGTCATCGGGATCGGTAAACTCGGCGTCCAGCACCTCATCGAGTGTGAGCACGTTCCCGTAGATGTTGCGTTTGCTACCGTCCTCGGGCATGTCTTGCGTCATCGGGTGTTTGCTGATCAGACCTTTGTTGGGAAAGGTCTGACAAACATCCAGTTGCAGTGCGTCACAGAATGCCTCAAACGTGCCGTACTTGGCTTCAATTGCCTGGTGCACGCCGGGCTGGCGGAACACCCAGACATAGAGCGGCACGCGATCCGGCTCGCGGTGGGCAATGCTTTCGAAGACTCGTTCTCGTGGCAGCATCGTTACACGTCTCCTGGTATCCTCTTTCACGTTATGCGGCGCGTTGCCCTGTGAATCGGCGCAGAGAAGCCCCCTTTTCTACTTGCCCCGCCGGATAGCAGCCGCCGATCGCAAAGGGTTAAGGGCGTAGGGACAGGCGCCGCTGCACGACGCCCTGCCCCTGTTTCAGGGGTCATATCGCGTGCCGACGCCAGGGATGGAGCGCGTTGCGTTCGCGAGGGGCGGGAGCGAGGCAGGGCGGGGTCGCCGGGGAGGAAGCTTACCCATGCGAGATGAGCGCGGGTGGAGAAAACCATCACGGAGGAGTGACCGCCCGTCACAGCCAGGTCAGCGGATACTGCCCGTACTCCCGAAACGCGGCGTACATTGCCTTTATGTTTTCGAGCGGCACGTCCGGACCGATTTCGCCGTGCAGAATCAGGCCGCCGTTGAAGCGCCCAAATGCGGCGATGACCCGCTTAACGTGCTCCGTGATCTCCTGGGGCGTGCCGCGGGGGATGATGTGCTGGCGGTCCAGATCGGAGCGGAAGCAGGCCCGCCCACCCAGGCGATGGCTGAGTTCCCCTTCGCCCATCAGCAGGTGCTGCGGGTTGAGCACATCCACGCCGATCTGGTGTAAATCCTCCAGGATGTCCAGCGTCCAGCCGTCGGTATGGAAGAAGACGTACTTGCCCGCCTCTTTGATGGGTGCGATCATGCGGCGGTAGCGCGGCTTGAAGAAGGAGCGCCACTGCTCGGGGCGGATGAGCAGTGCGCGCTGGCTGCCCCAGTCATCCGCGAAGCCGATGCCATCCACGCCCGCCTGGAGATAGCGAGTGATGTTCGCCAGGTGGTAGTCCGCCAGTCTATCGGCGAGGAGGTGCAATTCCTCCCGGTCCTCCGCCAGATCGAGATACAGGTTTTCCGGCCCGCGGATCCATTGCAGCCGCTCGAAGAGCGCGCCGCCGTCGCCGTTAACCCAGTGGTCGTGGCTCCCCTCCAGGCGCGCCTTCAGCTCATCGAAGTGCTCCTGGGGTGTTGGGGGAGGGAACTCGTAGTTGCGGAAGGCGTCCCAGGTGGGCAGCGCGGGCTGCTTCACCTCGCCGGCCGTGTATCCCTTCAGGCGCACCCAGAAGGAGCCCCACTCGTCGCGGTACTGCTCCAGGTAGCCACACGTCTCCTGGGGCGGCACGGACGGGAGCACGGGCCGGCTACCGAAGTCATCGGGGTACTGGTGGAGCACATCCACCAGCGCCTGCCCGTGGCGCTGGTAGGCGCCAGGAAAGATGGCGTGGTTGGTCGGCACGCGATCCGGCCCGGTAAAGGTAATGGCGCGCAGGACGCGCTCGCGGCTGGTCATCATAGAGTTCAACGTGCGGGTCGAGTTCCCACCGTGTCCGGGGTCAGGTGGCGATTGGAGAGGGACTGCTGCAGGTTAGGCTTGAAATCGGCGGGCGCCGTCTCCAGGGCTTGCTGTAAGGCGCGCCGCGGGGCGCGGCCGGGCATACGCTCCAGCGCCATGCGGGCTTCGTCCCGCACCTCGGCGTCCCCGAGGAGCAGGGCGATGCCCAGTACGGCCCGCTGGTCGCCCACGAATCCGAGCCAGTGGAGGGCTTCCGCACGCACCCGTGTTGGACGGGACGAGGCAGCCACTTTCAGCAGCTCGGCGGATACGGAGCGCGCCTCCTCCCTGGCGCCCGGTCTGGCGGCGTAGTGCACGATCCCCTGCAAGGCTCCCTGCGCCGCCTTGACCACCCCCTTATCCGCGGATGCCATCAGATCGGCCAGCGGCACCACCGCCGGCGCGCCCACCGGCCCTGCGGATCGCCAGGCTGCGTAACGCACGCTGGCATCGCTGGATTGGATCTTTTCCAGAAACTCCTGCAGGCCGTCCATCTGCTTGCTCTCTTCTTGCCACACAGGCTTGTGGCGATCCGTCGTCCGACAGCCTGTCCCGCATGGCGGCGGCTACAGGTGCCAGGGCGCGCGGTAGGGCTGGGCCAGGAAACGATTCGCCTCCTCGTCGCCGCTGAATCGCTGCGCCACCGGGTCCCAGTTCAGCGACCGACCCAGGAGGTAGGAGATATTGGCGATGATCGCCAGGGTAACCACCCGGTACCCGATATCGATGGACATGACCGGCCGCGCGCGGGTCCGGATGCACTCCAGCCAGTTCTGCCGGTGGCGAGCGCCGGCGTCGTTCTGAGAACCGGGCATGCGGGGCACGTGTACCCCGTCCGCGGGTGGCCGATACTCTTTGGCCTTTGGTTCGGTATCGCAGCCGCCGTCGCCACCGGAGACGATCAGCGTGTCGCGGTCGCCGTAATACTTCGCACCCCAGTAGATGTTGTTATAGCGCGCCCCCGGCTGGCTCCATGTAAGCGTCCAATCCGGGTTCTTGAACTCCCACTTCACCTCCATGGTGACTGGCACATCGAAGATGCCTTCCCGGGCGGGCGCACCGGTGGCTTCGACGGAGATCGGCCCCGTATGGTCCTGGTTCATGCACCACATCACGATGCTGAGCACGTGGTTGCCCCGATCCCGAATGAACCCGCCGCCGAAATCCATGAACCAGCGAAAGTTGAAATGGCAGCGCAACGGGTTGTAAGGCACGTAGCGGGCAGGGCCGAGCCACAGATCCCAGTCCAGCTCCGGCGGGGGGGCCGTATCCTCCCCCCAGCCACCGGTCCAGTTATTCTCGTGCCAGACTTCCACGCGGCTTATCCGCCCGAGCTGCCCGTTGCGGATGAACTCGCAGGCGGCGTGCGCGTTGAGGTGAGAGCGCCCTTGCGCCCCCACCTGGACGATGCGGCGGTACCGCTTCGCCGCGTTGACCATCGCCTGGCCTTCCTGGATGGTGCGGCAGGTCGGCTTCTCCACGTAGACGTCCTTGCCCGCCTGACAGGCGTGTACGGTTTGCATCCCGTGCCAGTGGTCGGGGGTGGCAATCATCACCGCGTCTACGTCCTGGCGATCCAGAAGGTAGCGATAGTCCTTGCACAGGAATGGATTGCCTTCCACCCGCTTGGCGGCCTCAGCGAGCCGGTTGGCATCCACCTCGCACAGCGCGACGGCATCGGGTCGCAGGTGGTTGTTTCCCATGCCGCCCAGGCCGATGTAGCCGATGCCGATGCGATCGTTGGCGCCGGGCCGCCCGGGCTGGGCCAGAACTCCGCTCGGGAGGATGGTGGGCACAGCTAAAGTTGCCGCCGACGCCTGGAGGAAGCGGCGCCGGGAGAGCTTCGGTTTGCCAGCCATCTGCGGGTGCCTTTCCTTAACGGGGAGTCATTCCTGAGAAGGCAGACGCGGTAGAGCGTGAACCGCCAGGGCGCGGGGTCCTTACGCTATCCTCCTGTTAAGCCGATCCGGCGCCAACTCCTTCCGCCCGCCGCTTGTCGGGTGCGTTTCTTGCTCCAGACGGCCAGGCGAGGGCGTGCGCGATAGCCCCTCCCCATGATCCACGCACGGGGTGGCGGGCTCATCACGTTGGCTTATCCTGTTGCCGGTGGGGGCTCGTTGAGCACCAACCAGTACAGACCCAACTGCTGGACGGCGTCCGCGAACTGGGCGAAGTCCACCGGCTTGCGGATGTAGCTGTTTGCGCCCTGGGTGTAGGCGCCCACCAGATCTCTTTCCTCATTCGAGGAGGTCAGGATGACGACCGGAAGTATCTTAGTGCGTGCGTCGGCGCGCAGGCGTCGCAGCACCTCCAGGCCGTCTATCTTGGGCAGCTTCAGATCGAGCAGGATCAGTTCCGGGGTCTGGCTCGGGTCGCGGCCACTGCACACTCCGGCGCCGAACAGGTAGTCCAGCGCCTCGGCGCCGTCGTGTGCGACCACCACTTCGTTCAGAACGTTGCTCCGCCGCAGCGCCCGCACGGTGAGCATCTCATCGTCCGGGTTGTCTTCCACCAGCAGGATGGTTTTCTTATCCACCGTGTCCTCCGCGTCCCAGGGCGAAGTAGAACGTGGCGCCCTGGCCCACCGCGCCCTCGGCCCAGACCTGGCCGCCGTGGCGATGAACGATGCGCTGCACCGTGGCCAGCCCGATTCCCGTCCCCGGGAACTCCGCCGCCCTGTGCAGCCGTTGAAAGGCGCCGTAGAGCTTCTCGGCGTAGGCCATGTCGAAGCCGATCCCGTTATCGCGCACGAAGTAGGCCGTCTCCTCCTCGTGCTGTGCCACTCCGAATTCGATCACTGCTGGCTGGCGGTTGCCGGTGAACTTCCAGGCATTACCCATCAGGTTCTCCAGCACTACCCGCAGAAGCCGGTTGTCTCCCTCAGCGACCACTCCTTCCGCGATGACAAACTCAACCTGGCGCTCGGGCTCTCGCTGCCGCAGCTCATCGGCAATGCTCTGCGCCAGTGCGCTGAGATCAACGGTCTCCGAACGGAGCCGCGCCCGTGTTAAGCGGGACAGGTTGAGGAGCGCATCAATCAGCTGCCCCATGCGCTGGGTGGCAGCATGGATCCGGCGCAGGCAATCCCGGCCGGTTTCGTCCAGGCGGTCGGCGCAGTCTTCCTCC
>JACQGL010000076.1 GCA_016199525.1 Armatimonadota bacterium | reverse complement strand
GGCACGAATTCCTTACCTACTCATCTCGAACGCACCCGGGACCGTGCCCGCGGCTCTTTGGGGACGTAGAACGGGGGCGTCGGCGCGAAGAGCGGAAACGCCGGATCCACAGGAGCGTGGCCCACGGGGTGTTCTTCTTTGGGGCAGGGCGGCAGGAGCCCTGGTTCCTGCTCACCTCGGAGGTGGGCGCCGAAGTTACGGTCGCCCTGTATCGGGAGCGGAGGAAGATGGAGGCCGAGTTCCGTGATCTCTAGGGGCCGTGGGGCCTGGATGAGCTGGCGCACGGGCGGGATCTGGACCCCGAAAGCTTTCGGGGCTTCTGGAGTGAGTGGCGGTCTATGAGCGGCATCTAGCGCACCGGTGGCATGAATGGGGGCGAGACCTGATGGCGAAAGGCGGCCACAACGGGATCCGCACCCCTCGGGAGTGGATTACGCACTCGTTCCGGCGCCGCACCAGAACAGCTCACGCTTGCTTATGAAGCACCCTGCGGTCGCGTTACAGTTACGGGGTGCACATCGGATAGCAGTACCGCAACCGCGAGAGAGCGCCGTCGCCTTCAGGGCAAGGTACCCACGGCGTAGACCGCCGCTGCGAATCCCATCGGGAAGGCCGTCACCAGCAGCCCCGCGAGCAGCATCCCCCAGGAGCGCCGCGCCACCCCGGCGCAGCCGAGCAACAGCCCCAGCCCGAAGACGACCGCCAGCCCGAGCGTCAGAGGCGTACCCTCCCCGAACAGAGCGGCGATCCCGCCCAGCAACGCCAGCGTGCTCATTCTGACCTCGCCCTTCCACGATCCCAAAAGATTTCAGGACGGGTCTCGTACAGGCACCCCCATCAGTCTCACCCAGATCGTCGGCTGATTACCCCAGGAGCGCACAACCGGATTCCAGTCCGCAGGACGCGCGTGAGGGAACCTGATTCCCATGCGGATGGCCGAACGCTGCCTATTCCCCGTCGCCCCGACGCAGGATGGTATCTCGCTGCCAGTGCTCGTCATCCCTGTCCGGGCAGTCGGTGTTGCAGTGCAGCCCGCGGCTCTCGCGGCGCATCAGCGCGCCGCGGATGATAAGCTGCGCCACCTGCGCGATATTCCGCAGCTCCACAAGGTCTGCCGTCAGCCGTACGGTGGGAAAGAGCGCCTCTACGGCGTTGCGGACCAGGGTCACCTCCCGCAGGGCCTGGTCGAGGCGGCCATCCGTGCGGACGATCCCCACATGGCTCAACATCAGCGTTTGCACCAGCCGCCGCATCTGGGCCACGAACTCGGGGGAGACCTCGTTGGCGCGCCGGTGAGGATCATTGGCGGCGCGCGCCAGGGCTTCTGCTTCCGACGGCAGGGGCGGCGCGGGCTCCGCCAGGAACTCCTGTGTATCACGGGCGGCGTGGTGCGCGAACACAAGCGCTTCCAGAAGGGAGTTGCTGGCCAGACGATTGGCCCCGTGGACGCCCGTGCAGGCGGTTTCTCCCACGGCGTAGAGTCGGCGCAGGCTGGCGCGCGCGCGGAGGTCCGTCACCACACCTCCGCAGCTGTAGTGAGCGGCAGGTACCACGGGAATCGGCTCACGGGTGATATCCAGCCCCAGGGAGAGGCAGCGCTCGTAAATCTGCGGGAAGCGGTGCCGAACGCGCTCCGGCTCCAGGTGGGTCACGTCCAGGAGAACGTAGTCGTCCCCGGTGCGCTTTAGCTCACTATCGATGGCGCGGGCCACCACGTCGCGCGGTGCCAGGCAGCCCATCGGGTGGTAGGCATCCATAAACGGCGTGCCATTCCGCAGCTTGAGGATGCCGCCCTCGCCGCGCACCGCCTCGGAGATCAGGAACGAGCGCGCCTCCGGATGGTAGAGCGTGGTGGGGTGGAACTGGATGAACTCCAAGTTCCCGGTGGCCGCGCCGGCACGGTAGGCCATCGCCACGCCATCTCCGGTGGCGATCGCGGGGTTGGTGGTGTGCAGATAGATGTGCCCGCAGCCGCCCGTGGCCAGCACGGTGACGCGGGCGGGAAACAGGTCCACTCGTCCCATGCGCACGTCGAGCACCGCCGCGCCCACCACCGCCGGTACGCCTGCCTCCTGGGTGAGCAACAGGTCAACCGCGGCGTGATGCTCCAGCACTCGAATCCGTGAGTGGCACTGAACGGCAGCCACCAGAGCGCGCTCCACCTCCTGGCCGGTGCGATCCTGGGCGTGGACGATGCGCCGGCGCGTGTGGCCGCCCTCGCGGCCCAGCGCCAGGCCCATTTCTGCCCCCTCGGAGCGTGGATCACGGCTGAACTGCGCCCCCCAGGCGATCAGCTCGCGTACCCGCTCCGGGCCTTCGCGCACCATCTGCGTCACGGCATCCAGATGGCAGAGGCCCGCCCCGGCGGTGAGCGTATCCTGGATGTGCAGTTCGGGCGAGTCGTCCACCGCCATTACGGTGGCGATCCCTCCCTGCGCGTAGTTGGTGTTGGACTCTGTGTGTTCTTTTTTGGTGACCAGAACGACGGGCGCATGCTCGGCTACCTTGAGAGCATAGGTGAGTCCGGCGATCCCGCTGCCGATCACCAGGACGGGTGTATCCATGGGCTTGGAGAAGGAAAGTGCCGCGGCACGGGTTGATCCGCGCCGGGTTATTATGCGAGCGGGACAGCGCCGGCGTCACAATCTGCGTGGTGAACATGTGCATGCCACCAACAGAACAAGGGACTCCGTCTCGCATCCGCCAACGAAGACGTGACCTGTGGCGATTCCAGGGCGCCGCAGAGACGCGGAGATCGCCGAGGAATGGAAGGGGAAGGGAATATGTTGGGTGTGGGGGTGTGCGGATGTTCGGGCATCAGACGATAGGGTAGCCTCCCGCCGGCCCTGGACCCAGCGCCCACGTTTTCCATCCCCCCACACTCCCATATCCCTCTGTGTCCTCTGCGCCTCTGCGGTGTAACTACGAAGAAACCTACCGTGCTCACCCAGACCTTCATTCATATCCAGGGGATCGGTTATGCCACGGAGCGGCGGCTCTGGGAGTTGGGCGCGCGCACCTGGGAGGCGTTCCTGGCCATCCGGCCCCAGCCCCGCTTACCCCTCTCCCGCGCCGAAGACCTGCCTGCGGCGGTGGCGGCGTCTCTAGAACGCCTTGCGGCGGGCGATCACCGCTTCTTCGCACGGCGGCTCCCCTCTCGTGACCACTGGCGCGCCTTGCCGGAGTTCGGGGAGCGCATTCTGTTCCTGGACATTGAAACGGACGGCGGCACCGAGATCGACAGCGTAACCGTCATCGGCGCCCACGACGGGCGCCAGCTGCACCAGTTCGTGCGCGGGCAGAACCTGCTCGACTTCCCCGATCTGGCGGACCAGGCGCAGCTGCTGGTCACCTTTTTCGGCTCCGGCTTCGATCTGCCGCTGCTGCGGCGTGCCTTCCCTCGCCTGCCGCTGGATCAGCTCCATGTAGATCTGTGCTACGCTCTGCGCCGCCTGGGTCATCGCGGCGGTTTGAAGGCTATCGAGCGGGAGATAGGACTGGCGCGGAGCGCGGATACTGCGGGACTGAACGGCTGGGATGCGGTGCGTCTGTGGCAAGAGTACCGCTGGGGTCGAGAGGACTCGCTTACCACGTTACGGCGCTACAACGCCGAGGATGTGGAGAATATGCGGCCGCTGCTCGCCTATGCCTATGAGCGCCTCCGCGCCCGCGCGCTAGGGGAAGCCTGGGAGGAATGCGACATTCGGAACGCGGAACGCGGAATGTAACCGAGGGAGGACAGAAGACCGGGCCGCGGCGCCCTCTCTTGGCCGCCACCTCCGGCCCTGCGTCCGAACTTGCGAACCGCGGTCCCAACCGCCGATTGCCCAACGCCTTCTCCCATCCGCGAATCTGCAATGCGCAATCCCAATGCCCAGCGCCCAGCGCCCCACACCATCCCCATCCTCATCCAGCGCGCCCCTGAAGGTGCGGACCTGCCCCTCCCCACCTACGCCACCTCGGGGAGTGCGGGGATGGACCTCCTCGCCGCCGTAAGCGAGCCGCTGACCCTCCTCCCCGGCGCGCGCGCGCTGGTTTCCACGGGCATCCGCATTGCCCTACCGGAAGGCTTCGAGGCGCAAGTCCGCCCGCGCAGCGGGCTGGCCCTCCGCCACGGGGTCACCTGCCTGAACAGCCCTGGGACGATCGACGCCGACTACCGCGGGACGGTCTCCGTCATCCTGATCAACCTGGGGACGGAGCCGTTCACACTCCGCCGTGGGGAGCGAATTGCCCAGATGGTGGTGGCTCCCGTGACACGCGCGGTGTGGCGGGAGGTGGAGGCGCTGCCGGAGAGTGCCCGCGGCGCCGGAGGCTTCGGGCACACAGGGAGGTAGAGGGAGGTGTTCTGGCCGTATCGGGCACCTTTGGCAGAGGCTGTCGCTGTTTGCCCCAGTGGGCCCCGAGGGTAAGCGCATCATGAAAATCTGCCGTTTGAGAGGCCGGCTCCAGGCCCGGCGATACGTCTATCGCCGGACGAGAAAGAGTGACGGGGATGGAAATCCTGTTCTGGATCCTGGTGGGGCTCATTGCGGGGTGGTTGGCGAAGGCCGTTGTGCCGGGTCCGGAACCCAGCGGGTTCTTCTGGACACTGATCATCGGCATTGTGGGCGCGTTCATCGGGGGTTTGCTCTACTGGGCACTCGGCTACCCGCCCGCGCGTGGGTTCAACCTGGGCAGCATCTTCATGGCGTTCATCGGGGCCGTGATTCTGCTGGCGCTCTGGAAGGCATTCACGGCCCGCCGTACGGCAGCGTAGGCCCCTACTGGTGTTGTGCTGCCAGCGGCACGAGCCCGCGATGAGGGTGGACGCCCAAGATCGACAACCGCCTGTACCGGAGTAGGGAACGAACGCCGCTCCCCAGACGGGCGGCAAGCCCTCTCTACTGGCCGCCGGAGGATTACCGGTCTCGGGAGGCAAACTCCATTCGGGTCTGCACCCTGTTCCGTGAGCCACCGGTTCAGGGTGCGGTTCCGCGCTATCTTTCCGAACGTCGCAGGGCAGGATAGCCCTACCTTCAGAACTTCAATTTTACCTCTAATAATATTAGAATCATAATCTAAACATCCTGCGCCCGGTTCCCGTTCCGGGATCCGCAATCTAAAATCTGCAATCCGCGCCCCCCCGGGGGAGGTAATTGGCGTGGGCATCCAGGATTAGGTACCTGGGAGTCGAAGCCGGTGCGCGAATGATGAGAAGACGCCGGGCGCGGGTGAGTGGTTGGGCTATCGCGGTGGGCGTTTTCGTGGGCGCGCTGGTGGGGACGGCGCTGTGGGCGCCGGGCAGATTGGGAGCACGGCGCCGTCCAGGCGCTGCCGAATCTCCGCTCGCCATTGCCCCTATCCCGGGTGCACCCGGCACGGGGGCGCCCCACGCAGAAATCGACCCTGACTGGCTAATCCAGCAGGCACGGGCGCTGCCAGCAGCGCTGACAGCGGTTTACTTCCAGGAGCCTGGCCGCCGCGCCATCGGCTACTTGGAGGAGGAGCCAGTGCCCGCCGCCAGTGTGATCAAGCTGGCCATCATGGCAACCCTGTACGAGCGCTGGGAGCGGGGCAGTCTCCCACGCCTGCCCGAAGACGAGGCGCGCCTGCGGCGCATGATCACCCGCAGCGATAATCAGGCCGCCAATACCCTTATCGACAGGCTGGGGATGGATACGGTCAATAACTTCCTGCGACGCCAGGGCTGCGCCATCTCATCGCTGCGGCGGAAGATACAGATCAGCCCGCGCGGCGAGGACGAAAACGTGGTAACGGCGCGCGAGATGGGCCTCCTGCTGGCGCGCATGCTGACGGGGGAACTGGTCGGTCCGACGGCTAGTGCCGAGATGGCGGCTTGGCTGCGGCAATCAGAGCGACGCACGCGCATTTCCGCCCTCCTGCCCAAAGGGACGCCCTGCGGGAGCAAGACGGGAACCCTGCGGGGCCTGGTGCACGATGTGGGCTTCGTGCAGGCCGCCGGGCGCCGGTGGGTGCTCTGCCTGCTCACCGCCGGCGTACGGGATGTGCCAGGCGTCGAGCGCGGCATGGCCCGGCTCTCCCGCGCGATTTACAACCGGCTGGCCGACGCCGGTCGCCAGCCGTCAGCAAATAGTCCGCAGGAGTCGGCTGAAGCGTTGGCACATTCGAACATCGCCAGCTCCCAATGATGCGGGCTGAACGCTTGTGAGTTTATCAGTCGGTGCACGAAGTGGTTTCTAATACAGTGTCAAAAGTATTCGACCCTGCCACCCAAACGGATGCTGAGGTGGGGGTGCAGAAGTACGATACGGGCCTCACCTGGCGCTCGCTGGTTCTCTCCCTCGTTCTGACGGTGCTCTGCGGCTGGTGGGTGCGCCAGGCGGAGATCGTCGTCCTCTCCACCCAGATCACCGAAAGCGTCCCCGCCATCCCGGGCCTGGCGGCGCTGATCCTTCTCCTGGGGGTCAACGTCGTTCTGAGGCGGTGGGGCCGCCTGCGGCCCTTGACCCGCGGCGAGCTGCTGATCGTCTTCCTGTTCGTGACGATTAGCACCACCGTGCTCGGCTGTGGCATACAGCGCTTCTTCCTGGCGCTGATCACCGCCCCGTTTTACTTCGAGCAAGGTGGCATCAGCGCGGTGCGCAAGTACTTGCCCGGGTGGCTGGTCCCCAATGATCCGCTCATCATCAAGCAGCTCTACGAAGGTTCGCCCGGGGGAGTGGTGCCATGGAAGGCGTGGCTGGTCCCCGCGCTGGCCTGGCTGGGGTTCTTCCTCGCCCTCTGGTGGGCGATGTACTGCCTGATGGCGCTGGTCTACCGCGCCTGGAGCGAGGAGGAGCGGCTGCCATTTCCGCTGGCGGTACTGCCGTTGGAGATGGCAGGCGGGGAGAGCCGTAGCCTGGGCGCGAAGTTCTTCCGCAATCCGGTGATGTGGCTTGGATTCGGAGTGGCGGCCGTCTTCAACGCGGTCAATATCCTGCACGCCTTCCAGCCCTGGTTCCCGAGTATCCCCAGGGGGGTCGATTTGGGCGAGGGCATTCGCACTCCCCCCTGGACCGCGATCCTGCCGATTGGCATCAGCTTTCGGCCGGAGATGATCGGGCTGGGCTACCTGGTATCCACCGAAATCAGCCTCTCGGTGTGGCTCTTCTTCATACTGCACCGGGTGGCGGCGATGATCGGGATGATGGCAGGCTATCCGTCCGGAGAGATGCCCTATCCGCAGGAGCAGGGGATCGGCGCCTACGTGGTGCTGGCCTTGTTCCTGCTCTGGCTGGCCCGACGGCAACTTATGCGGGCGGTGCGGCTGGCGTGGCAGGGGGAGCCAGACGCCGGGAAGCGACCGGAAGGCATCTCCTACCGGGCCGCGTTCCTGGGCCTGATCGGCGGCTTCACCGCCGTGTGCCTCTTCTGCCGCGTGGCGGGAATGTCACTGTGGGTCATCGCCGTCTACCTGGGAATCGTGCTGATGGTGGCGCTCGTCTACGCGCGGGTGCGGGGCGAGGCGGGCGCGCCGCTGGTATGGCTGTTTCCCTTCTATATGCAGAAGAACGTGCTGCTCTACACCTTCGGCTCCCGCCCGTTCGCGGCCGCAGGGCCAGCGGGGACGCTCACCCTGTTCGCCATGCTCACCTTCCTGGCGCGGGGCTACTTCCCGTCCATGATCGGCTACCAGGTCGAAGGCATGGAAATCACGCGCCGCGCTCACATCCTCCCCCGGGCGCTGGTGATCACCGTGGTGCTGGCGCTGGTGGCGGGCTTCGCCATCGGCTGGTACAACCACCTGGTCCCTTACTACCAGCACGGCGCACAGCAGCTGCGCGGCGGCATCTGGGGCTGGGAGGGGGCGGTGCAGGAATACACCTGGGCGCTCCAGTATCCCACCACGCCGAAGCTGCCCGAACCGGACCGCATCACCGCCACGGCCATTGGAGGCGGGGTGGCGCTGGCGCTGGCGATCCTGCGCCTGCGGTTCGTCTGGTTCCCGCTCCACCCCCTCGGCTACGCGATGACCTGCTCTTACGGCGGTCTGGTCTGGTCGCCGTTCTTCATTGTCTGGGTGCTGAAGTCGCTGGCGCTGCGCTATGGCGGGATGGACTTCTACCGCCGCACCATCCCCTTCTTCCTGGGACTGGCGCTGGGGCACTACGCGATGGCGGGTGTTCTCTGGGGCCTGATCGGCGTCTGGAGCCAGGATGCGCTGCACGGCTACCCGGTGTTCTTCGGGTGATACGGTAGCGCAGGCTTCCAGCCTGCCCACGCCAGTGCGAGGCTGGTACCAGGATGCGCTGTACGACTACCCGGTGTTCTTCGGGTGATACGGTAGCGCAGGCTTCCAGCCTGCCCACGCCAGTGTAAGGCTGGTACCGATTGGGGAGCTCCGCAGCAGGCATCCTGGCGTGGTAAGAACATAAATCAGGTAATGCCATCCCTCCCCGGAGGGCGGTACCGTGACTCACCTGCGTGGCCTGCTGGTGTTCACCACCTGTCTGTGCCTGGGCTTCGGCGCGGGTCTGGTGATCCGCATGCGGATAACAGCCCCCGCCCGCCCCGAAGCGAGACCATCCCCTGCTCCCGCCACTCCCCCGCCCGCTACGGCAAGCGCCGTATCTCCTGAAAAGGAGCAGGCTGACCCGATCCAAGATCTGGCCGCGGATTGGCAGCCGCCTGTCTTGACGCCAAAGCGCCACTCCGTGATCCTCGCGTTCGCCCAGTGGAGATGGGGCGTTTATAAGGCGCCCTTCGAGTTCTGCTCGAAGGGCAGGCAGGCTCGGGTGGACGTGGGCTTTGGGAAGTCGATCAGCCTGAGAGAGGGACACGATCCGTGGGATGTCCTTGGGCGCGGGCTCCGCGCTCTGCTCTACCCCGGGGAGGAGCTGTCTGGAGCCCAATTCTACCGCGACCGGCGAGGGAGGCGTCTGATCCTCCTTGAGGGCCCCTGCTTCGCAACTGATACGATCATCCTTTCCTCCGAGAGCAGGCACCCGGCTCACCGTATGAACCGGGATTTCGGTCGTCTGCGTTCGGACAGAGGCATTGGCCTGGGCCATACGCGCGGCCGGGTGCTCCAGCGGCTGAGAAGCCCATCGGCGCGGTACCGGTTTGGGAGATACGAGATTCTCTGGTATCTCGGCAAGCCTCGAAGAGTACGTTGCGGCGACCAGAGATTCCTGGAGGGACGTACAGCGGCCTACGCCTTGAAGAAGGGCCGGGTGGTGGAGATCTGGGTGCAATGCTGGTCAAATGAGCGGCACGGCTGAACTGCCATAAATGGTAGGAAGTAAAAGCTTTCGTTAAGGGAGGCGGTGGGTCCCCTGGCGCTGGCCGCGTGGCGGCCGGCGTGG
>JACQGL010000084.1 GCA_016199525.1 Armatimonadota bacterium | reverse complement strand
GAGAAGCTCATCCTGGCCCAGGAGGAGGAGCGCAAGCGGGTGGCGCGCGAGTTGCACGATGAGACCAGCCAGGCGCTCACCTCGTTGATGGTGGGATTGAAGGTGCTGGGGACGGCGCGCACGTTGGAAGAGACGAACACGCAGATTGGCGAGCTGCGCGAACTGACGGCGCGCACACTGGAGGAGGTGCATCACTTGGCGCTCGAGTTGCGCCCCAGCGTGCTGGATGACTGGGGACTGGTCGTCGCGCTGCAACGCTACGTAGACGACTTCGCGGTGAAGGCGAGTCTGGGTGTGGACTTCCAGATGCTGGGGCTGGATGGGCAGCGCCTGCCGCCGCAGGGGGAAATCGCGCTCTACCGTATCGTGCAAGAGGCGCTCACCAACGTCGCCCGTCACGCGCATGCCAAGCACGTTAGCATTGTACTCAAGCGCCAGCGCACGTCAGTGCTCGCCATTATCGAAGATAATGGCGTGGGCTTCGATGTGGCACAAGTAGTGAGCGCGCCCGCACGCGACGGTCGGCTAGGGCTCTTCGGGATGCAGGAGCGCGCAGCGTTGCTGGGCGGCACGCTCACGATCGAGTCCAGCCCCGCAACGGGGACCACGGTATTTGTGGAGATCCCCGTTGCGGAGGTTGCCATCAGTCCGATGGAAGCACTGGCGAGTGGCGAGAGGTGACTATTATGCCACGCATCCGCTTGCTACTGGCCGACGATCATACGGTTCTGCGCGCAGGGTTGAAGATGCTGCTCAATGCGCAGTCCGATATGCTGGTGATCGGGGAAGCCAGCAGTGGCGAGGAAGCGGTACAGAAGGCGTGCGCCCTGCGCCCCGATGTGGTACTGATGGACATCACCATGCCTGGCGCAGGCGGGTTGGACGCTACGAAGCAGATCTGCCACACCCTGCTCAATACGAAGGTGCTGGTTCTCACCATGCACGACGATGAGAGTTACCTGCGGCAGTTCATGCAGGCGGGCGCGGTGGGGTATGTATTGAAGAAAGCGGCAGACACCGAGCTAATTGACGCCGTCCGCGCCGTATATCGTGGCGACATATTCATTTATCCCTCCCTCACCAAAGCCCTTCTCACCCAGTATCTGGGCGGCCCTTCCAGCGCCAAAGAGCGCGCGGAGGAAAAGGAACTCCTCACCGAACGCGAGCGCGAGGTGCTGAAATTCGTGGCGCTGGGCTACACCCACCACCAGATCGCCGACCACCTGTGTCTCAGTGTGAAAACGGTGGAGACCTATAAAGCCCGCCTGATGGAGAAGCTTGGCCTGCGCGGGCGCGCAGATCTGGTCCGCTATGCCCTGTCACACGGGTGGCTGGAGGCGGAGTAGGGTTTTTCCTGATACTGGCTCCGCGTTTTTTCAGGGTTTCCCCGACGACCTCGCTTGCAGAATCCGTACTTTCCCTGACACCATCCGAGCCTGGAAAGGCGCACGATAGAGATGGGTCATCCGGAGGCCCCAAGGCCTAGGGTCTCCGGAATGGTGGCAGGGCGAGGCGAACGATGCCGTGGCAGCTTTGGCTCCGCTCCACGCCAACCTCATCGTCCCACGGCTGCGGGTCCCTGGGTCTGGGAAGCGCTGTTAACAGAACTATGACGTTCGCGGGGAGCTCCCTGGTCCGGGCCAGCCTGGCAAGTAGTCGAGACCGGGCGAGACCAGGTTCAGAAGTAGACCAGCGCTCCCGCCGGCAATAAGCCTGACCCTCGGTAAGACGACCGCCATACGGGGTTCATGCCACCCAACCGCAGAAACCGGAGGGAGTCGATGACGAGGGACAGGCTTCCGTTCCTGCTGATCTGTCTCTTCCTGGCCGGCTGGGCGATCCCTGCACGCGGTGCGTACGCCGATGACGCGGCAGAGATTGCGCAGCTCAAGCAGCAAATGGTGGAGATGCAAAAGCGTTTACAAGCTCTTGAGGAAAAGCAGAAGAAGGAGGTCGAGGAGAAGGCGAAAGCGCCACAACCGGTGTGGGCAGGCTTCGGCAAGATCAAGATCGGGGGGTTGCTACAGAACTGGTATAGCATTGATACCCGCAACCCTGATACCTTCCGCCTGCGCCGGATGGAGTTGAACATCTCGGGCGAGATTACCCCAAGGGTGTCGTGGAGAACAATGTTTGACACGGCAAAGGTCTTGGGACTGAATACAACCATCGCCGGCGGCAACGTGACCAGCGTTTCTGTCAACCAGGCGAGCCGCGTGCTCCAAGACATGCTCATCAGTTACAAAGTGGGTTCCGCGCTGGGAATAGATGTCGGGCAGTATAAAGTGCCGCTTAGCATGGAAGGGCTGCGCTCATCATCAGAACTACTCACGGTAGAGAGGGCAATTTTTAATACACTCCCTGCACGCAGAGGCAGGGTAGGCGATGTCCGGGATCCTGGCCTTCAACTGCGGGGCACGTATCCCCGAGCGGAGTTTGCCCTGGGCCTCTTCAACGACAGTGGTCCGCGTCAGAACGACGTAGATGACAACGATCAAAAGTCGTTCATTGGCCGATTTGCCTACCGGCCGGTGGCGAAAGATGGACAGATGCTGCACCTGGGGGTTTACGGCGCGACAGGTGGCACCACTCCCGCACGAGTCAGGCGGGATCGCATTGGCGGTGAATTCGCGTACCACCACGGATCGCACACTCTGGAGGCGGAATTCGTGGAGGCCAAGGATGGCAGCTCAGTGATCCGTAGTCAGGGCGGCTATGTGGTTTACGCGTACGCGCTCAGCAAAGCCTGGCAGGGCGTGGCTCGCTGGGAGACGTGGGATCCCGACACCGATGCCAGCGGCAACAGAGAGCACGACTGGCTGGTAGGCGCCAACTACTACCTCAAGGGCAAGAATGCCAAGCTGCAGTTCAACTTCGTGCGCAAAAACATCGGCAGCAAGGCCCCCGACTTCCTGGGCAAGTCCCGCTCGTTGTTTCTAATCAACCTGCAGACAGCCTGGTAACGCGGCGAGCTGAGGCGACGATCAACCCGGCAGGAGAGGGATGGGAGGAACGGAATGCGTGTTAGGGCGCTACTTGGGCTCAGTCTTATCCTCGGCGTGACGCTGCCTGCTGGCGCCACGCCGACGGGCCTCAATAACATTCCTACCGCGGATGTGGTACCGCGGCGTGTGCTGGTGCTGCAGCAGTTCACCAACGGCGGCGTGAGCCAGACCTTCTTCTACACGGGCGGGTTCAAGTACGGCGTGGCGAAGAACTTGGAGGTCGGCCTGGATGCCCGCCTGGGCAAGAGCAACGCCGACGCCCCCTCTCTCGGCGTGGGAGGCGCCGGGGGCGCGCCTAGCCGTCCGGTCGCGCAGGTCAAATATCGCCTCCCCCTGGGCAGCCCCGACCTGGCGTTCGGCGTGGGCATCGCTAACGTCGGCGCAAGCACCCGAACGGCGGGCCATCCGGCCTACTACGGAGTGTTCTCCAGCAAGCTGGGGGACGGCCACGGCCACCTGGGTTTCCTGGGACAGCGGGCCAGCGACAACCTATTTGTGGGATACGACCGTAAACTGGGTTCCAGAACGACCTTGCGGGCGGACCTGCTGCGGGGGCTGAATGGCGATGGCAGTGCGTGGCTGGGGAGCATCGGTTTCATCACCCAGCTGCAGAGCGATTTCCTGGTGGAGAGCTGGGTGAGCCTGCCAGGCCAGTCCAGCGTGCGCGAGACGTTCACCCTGAAGTTCAACTATGTCCTTGATCTCAGCCGGAAGTAGCCCCCCTGGGTATGCCGGGCGATGCGCCCGCGCGGAGGGAAACGGGATGAACGAAAGGCCAGACACTCTGGAGATGCAAGAGCCACCAGCCCGGCCGGCCAGGGAGCTGACGCGCCGCAGACTGGTGGAGCACCTGGTCACTATCGGCGCCGGAGCGCTGGCCGCGGCAATGGGCGCCGGGGCCGCTGTGGCGCAAGAGCGGGAGGGCCGACTCCCGGGCGCGCACACTGCCGCGAGCACGGGGCGGAAGTACCGCTACGGCATGGTCATTGATACCCGCCGCTGCGTCGGCTGCAAGGCGTGCGTGGTGGCCTGCAAAGCCGAGAACAGGACCCCACCGGGCGTCGCCTACACTGTGGTGCTGGACGAGGCCCTGGAGAACCGTCCGAACGATAAACCCCTCTTCATGACGAAGCCCTGCTTCCACTGCGAGTATCCGCCCTGCGTAGACGTGTGTCCGGTGGCGGCAACTACCAAGCGCAGCCAGGACGGGATCGTGGTAGTGGACTACGACCGCTGCATCGGCTGCCGCTACTGCATCACCGCCTGCCCATACGGTTCCCGCTACTTCGACTTCGGGGAGAACTACCCGGCGGTCGCTTGGCCGACGCCCTATTCCCAGGTGCCCTCCCTAGAATACGGGCAGTTCCGCGTGCGGGAGGAGGGCCGATCGCCCATCGGCAACGTGCGCAAGTGCACGTTCTGCATCCACCTGCAGGATCAGAATGGCGCGTATGACCGGGCATCAGGACGCTGGCCTGCCTGCGCCAAGACATGCACCGGCCACGCGATCTTCTTCGGGAACTTCAACGATCCGGAGAGCGAGGTATCGCGGCTGCTCCGGCAGCGGCAGGCGATCCGGCTCAAAGAGGAACTCGGGACCAATCCGAACGTCTACTATCTGCTCTGAAGGAGGAGGCCATGGACATCCGCTCGGCAGCGAACACGGATACCGCAGTGGTGGTGCTCCCCGGGGTGGGCAGGAGCGCGGCGGCCCGGAGGGTTGTTCTCGCCGTTCTCGGGCTCCTGGCGGTGGTCGGGCTGCCCGTGCTGTTTTACCGGCTGGGCGCTGGGCTGGGCGTAACCCGGCTCGGCTCCGGGGTGCCCTGGGGGCTGTGGGTGGCTTTCTACATCTACTTCATCGGGCTCTCCGCAGGGTCGTTCCTGCTGTCCACCCTCATCTACGTCTTCAAGAACGAGAAGTTGGAACCGCTCGGCAGGCTGGCCGTGCTGCAGGCCTTCGTGTGCCTGGTAACGGGGATGACCTTCATCCTCGTCGACCTCGGGCACTGGGAGCGCTTCTGGCACCCCCTGGTCTACCCACAGTGGCGGTCCGTGCTCACCTGGGAGATCTGGGCATACCTGATCTACACCGCAGTTCTTCTGGCGGAGCTGTGGTTTCTGATGCGCTGCGACCTGGCCCGCTGGGCGGAAGAAGCCCGGTGGGAGGCACAGCGTCTTTACAAGATACTTAGCCTCGGCTTCCACTGCCCGACGAATGAGATGGAGTGGCGTGTCTGCGACACCCAGACCCGGCGCTGGCTGATGATCCTGGGAGTGATCGGCATCCCCGTGGCCCTGCTTGTTCACGGCGGGACCGGGGCGATCTTCGCGGTGGTGAAGGCGCGCCCCGCCTGGTACACCCCGATCTTTCCGGTGGTGTTCATCGTTTCTGCGCTCGCCTCGGGCGGCGGGCTGCTGCTCCTCTTGCGCACTTTCCTCGCTCCCAGGTCAGACAATGACCGGGACACGCTCTGCACGCTCGCCCGGCTGACAGGAGGCTTCCTGGTCCTGGACCTGGGCTTGCTGTTTCTGGAGTTCCTGGTCGGGACATACGGCGGGATCCCGGATCATGTGGCACCGTACCGCCTGATGGCGTTCGGCCCGTTCTGGTGGGTGTTCTGGGTCCAACAGCTGCTGCTGGGTGCCGTAGTGCCGCTGCTGCTGATCTACATCCGCACGGACCGGGCGGGCGCCTTCCGGCTGGGGCTCGCGGGTCTACTGATCATCCTCGGGATCTTCGGGGTGCGGCTCAACATCGTCATCCCGGCGCTGGCTGCGCCCATATTGCCGGGGTTCGACCACGCGCTGGCATCGGCGCGTCTTTCCTCGCTCTACGTCGCGAACTGGGTGGAGTGGCTGTCCAGCCTGGGGATCGTGGCCGCGGCGGCGCTCGCCGCTCTCGCCGCGATGCGACTACTCCCGATGACCGAACACCAGCCCTACTCGTCGCACGTCTGGGAGGCACGCGATGTACGTGTTTGATGAACGGATCGGACGCCGCCGGTTCCTGAAGGTGGCAGGCGCCGCAGCGGCCGGCGCGGGGCTGGCGGGCTGCGCCAGGTCGCCCTCGGATGGCCGCGCCGCCGCATCCGCTGCCGAAGCGGTGCAATGGGGCCGGGAGGCGGGCAAGTGGGTCCCCTCCTGCTGCAACATGTGCGGAGGGCAGTCGGGCATTCTCGTGCACGTGGTGAACGGCACCGTGGACAAGATCGAGCCGAACCACTGGAATCCCAATAACTACGCCAACATCTCCTCCGACTTCTTCGACGGCTACACGGAGGAGTACGGCTGCAAGGAGGGTGGCGCCATCTGCCCCAGGGGCAACGCGGGGATCATGCAGCTCTACGATCCCGACCGCTTGAAGCGACCTCTCAAGCGCACCAACCCGGATAGGACCCCGGGCGCCGATCCACGATGGCAGGAGATGAGCTGGGAGGGGGCTCTGGGCGAGATCGCGGGTAAGCTGCGCGCCCTGCGGGACGCGGGCGAGGCCCATAAGCTGCTCTGGATGAGCGAGGATCATTCGTTCACGCACATCCAGACCGACTTCTGCAATCTGTTCGGGACCCCTAACTACGCGGTGCACTCGAACCTGTGCGACGTGGCGCGCAAGGCGTCCCTCAAGTGCGTGGTGGGCGACGAACGGCCGCTCGCGGACTTCGGCCAGTCGCGCTACATCTTGCTGTTCGGCTGGAACCCCACGGCGGCGATCAAATGGGCCTACCTGCCCCGCATCCTCACCCGGGCGATGGAGAAAGGTGCGCGGCTGGTGGTGGTGGACCCCTACCTCTCGGACACGGCGGCGAAGGCGCACGAGTGGGTCCCTATCCGCCCCGCCACGGATGGCGCCCTGGCCCTCGCGATGGGGCACATCATCATCCGCGACCGTCTCTACGACCAGGAGTTCGTGCGCGACTGGACGGTAGGCTTCGAGGAGTACGCCGCCTACGTCGAGGACAAGACGCCCGCATGGGCGGAGGAGATCACCACCGTTCCCGCAAAGACGATCGAGCGCCTGGCACGTGAAGTAGCGACCACGAAGCCCGCCTGTATCGACGTGTGGAGCGGCCCGGGCCACCACACCAATGGCGTGCAGGGCGGCCGGGCCATCGCCGCCCTGGCGGCGCTGGTTGGAGGATACGACCGCCCGGGCACGCTCATCCTGCCCGACAAGAAGGGCGATAAGCATATCGAGGTGGAACCAGACGCGGCCGCCGGGAAGACGCTCGAACACCCGCGGTTCGATGAGCTGGACCGGTACCCGCTTGGCCACAAGTCCGGCGTCTACTGCCAGATGTTCGCCAACCTGGCAGAGGGCAAGGGTCCCTACCAGCCCAGGATGCTCGTGTGCGTCTTCCAGAACCCGATGATGTCGGTGCCTGGGACGGCCAGCGTCGCCAAGGCGCTGTCGAAGCTGGAGACCGTGGTGGTGATCGACACTATGATGAGCGAGACGGCGATGATGGCGGACTACGTGCTGCCGGGCACCGTTTACCTGGAGCGCTACGATCTGAACAGCCACTGGGTGACCTGGCCCGCGTTGGGGCTGCGGCAGCCGGTGGTACAACCGATCTTCGGGCAGCTGGCCGAGTACGAGACTATCACCGCGCTCGGCAGACGGCTCGATCTGCGAGAGAAATCCGGCAAACCGTTCTTCCACGTCGGGCCGCTTTCCGGCCAGCCGGTTGAGGACCTCACCGCGTGGTACGAAGAGTATCTCTCCCAGGAGCTGAAGGAAGGCGCCCCCAAGATCACCCTGGCGGAGCTGAAGGCTCTCCCCGGCGCTGTCTGGGTGGATAGGAAAGGAACCCAGTACGAGAAGTACGCTTCCCCGGTGCCGGAGGACAAACTCGCCACAGCCTGGTTCAACGGAGATCCGCAGGCCGAAGGCACGACGATCTACGACAAGCCGAAGGACCAGCACGGCAAGCAGATCGGCACCGTCATCAGAGGCAAACCGCTCCGTGGGTTCTTCACCCCTAGCGGCAAGGTGGAGATCGTCTCCCGATGGCTGGCGGAGAAGAAAGATGCGCAGGGCCATACCATCAACCCGCTTCCTATCTACACGCCGCGGGAGTGGCAGCCCTCGCCCGACTACCCTCTCTACTTGGTCAACTGGAAGGAGGCGAGCCACACCCACACGCGCACGCAAAACAACGCCTGGCTTCTGGATCTCAAACCGGATAATCCGGTGATCATCCATCCGGACACAGCCGCCCGGCTGGGAATATCGGATGGAGACCAAGTCTGGGTGGAGTCTCCTTACGGGAAGGTAAAGGCACGGGCGAAGCTATCGCGCCGGATGCACCCGGAGGTGGTCGGGCTGCAGCACGGCTTTGGCCATACGGCGCTCGGGCGTCAGGCGAACGGGCGCGGCACATCAGATGCCCAGCTCCGCCCTACAAAGGCGGACCCGCTCTCCGGCCAGAGTCTCAACAAGGAGTGCTGCGTACGCGTTCACAGAGCGTGAGCGGAACACTGCGGCGCAGAAGAAGGAGACAGCCGCCGTGCTCGCTGGCGACCGAGCGTGGATCTACAGGAACAGCCCGGCGCGAGTAAACGGCCACGGTCGACGGGCTTGCTGAGCCGTCTGGCCGGCAGCGTACTGCCGGGGCCAATCCGAGGCTATGGTGATGATCAAGATTCGGGACCGCCACACGGGGGCGGCGCTCGACTTCGTGAACGCCGAGACGCTGGACGGCACGGACCTGCGGGACGCCAACCTGGGTGAGGCAGACCTCTCCGGGGTGAGCCTGCGTGGCACCATCCTGCTGCGCGCCCGATTGGTCGGGGCTACCCTGGCTGGAGCCGACCTTTCGGGAGCAAATTTGTGCTGGGCCAACCTGCGCGGCGCCGATCTGAACGGCGCCCGGCTCGCGAACGCTAACCTGTACGGGGCTATCCTGGTGAATGCGAACCTATCCGGGGCCGACCTGCGGCTTGCGGACCTACGGGGCAGCGACCTGACAGGCGCCACCCTGACCAACGCCCTCTACCATCACAGCACGGCGTGGCCGGACGGTTTCAACCCCGAGATGCGGGGGCTGCAGCGCCACACGTTCCACGAGGGTACCACCTCGGCTGGAGACGATGGTCCAGGGGAAGCGGCTGGCTCTGCCTGGGAACATTGAGCCAGGCCGGCAACCACGCCGGACGGCGGTCCTGCTCCGCGTCAGGAGCGCCCCGCCGTGCCTCCCGAAAGCTTTCGGGACGCGCCGGCTGGCAGCAGGCGCGCGAGGCACCTGCACAAAGGGAGCGATGAGATGAAGCAAGCGCCTGCACCCCCGCGAACATACCTGGAGTTCGTAGAACGTTATCCCGAACTGGGGCAGGCCTGGGACCTGATCGCCCGGGCGGGTAAGAATGGGCCTCTGGACGAGCGCGCCGCCCGTCTGGTGAAGCTAGGCGTGGCGATAGGTGCCCTGCGGGAGGGGGCTGTGCACTCCGGCGTCCGCAAGGCCCTGGCGATGGGGATCTCTGAAGCGGAGATCGCGCAGGTGATCGCCCTGGCAGCGGGCACCCTCGGCATGCCCGCCACGGTCGCGGTCTATACCTGGTGCCGCGATGAGCTGGAGAAGGTCAAGCAACCCGGTTAGGCGTGCTGCAGCCCGTGGCAGAGACGCCCGGCCTTGCTTCCGGCAAACACCCCGTCGGCCAGCAGGTGCCATCGGCGCACCTTGATACCCATGTTCCTGGCGGCCTGCGTGGCGACGCCGGCCCTGGCGCAGCCACGGAATCCGGTGGTCAGTCTGAAGGCAGACGGCCTCGGACTCCGCCAAGTCATAGCCCGGCTGGCGGGGCGCTCTTTCTTCTCCGCCTTCGGGTGGGAGCGGCTTCCGGCTTCGGGGCGGCCCCGTTCCCGTTCGCCTGCTAGCCGCCGCTCTGGAAGTGGGCGATGACGCGGGCGGGGTCGCAACCGCTGCGGCGCACGTACTCGGCGTTGACCCACGCGCCGTCGATCTTCATGGCGCTGCTGCCGGTGCGCTCCTGGTGGGCGCGGATCAGGCGGATGGCCTTCTTCGGCTCGGGGGAAAGGGTGAGGGCGCCGTTTCCGTTCGGCGCGGTCTGTGCTACACTGGACATCGGATCAGCCTTTCGGGTTGGTCTGGGAAGGGCCGTCTGTCTCTTGCCAGGGGATCGGGCGGCCTTCGCTGTTTTCTTCTACCTCTATTATACTGCTTTTTGCGGTATAATCAAGCCCTTTTTCGGTAGTTCCGGCGTCTTTTTTCCTTGCATCCTCCCGCTCTTCGCGGTAATATGGCGGTAGGAGGTGGAACCATGCCGGAGAGACCGAACAAGCGTAAGACGAGCGTGAGCCTGAGTGAGGAAGCCAGGCGGCTGCTGGAGCGCCTGGCCGAGAAGTTCGGGATCAGTCAGTCGGCGGTCTTGGAGCTGGCGATCCGCGAGAAAGCCGAGCGGGCGGGGGTGGAGTAGGCATGTCCACTGACGATCAGAGGGAACTGCACCGACGTGCGATCCACGAGGCAGGGCACGCGGTAGCGGCCCACGCAGACGAAAGGCGGATTGTCCGAGTATCCATCGACGAAGGAGCTAAGCGCAAAGGGTGCTGTGAGTACCACCCGCTCCCCTGGGATACCCCGGTGCCCGAGCATGGCGCGCTGCCCGAGTCCCGCCGGACGCCTGATATCCTGGATTGCCTGCAGGCCGCTGCAGCTATCCGGATGGCAGGCTGGTGTGCCGAGGAGATGGAAGCCGAGCGGAACGGGGGCATCACCCTGTGTCCTGGCGAATGGAAGGGCGACCAGGACGCGGTAGCTCTAATCGCCCACCACGCGACCGACCCTATCGCCGGTGATGGTGGCCTCGAGCGCCTATGGCGCTTCTACGATGATTGCCAGGCCCGGGTATGGCGCCTGCTTGAGGAGCGTTGGTGTGCTGTGGAAGCCCTCGTCGACAAGCTGATGGTTCACGGGAGTATCCACGGCAAGCAGGCCAAACAGATCATCGAGAATGCGTTGGAGGAGAATGCGTTGGAGGCAGGCCCGCGCCAAGCCGACTTCCCGCGCCCGGCCATCCGCGTGGAGGAGATCGCCGATTCCATCAGGCATAGGGCGTCGGAACTCCGCGCCTGGCTGGATGAGGTGGCCGCTGGCGTGGCCGCGACCCCACTGGGCTATTCTTGGCCCGATCTGCAGGCGCGTGCCTGTCAGGCCGTGGAGCTCCTGCGGCTACTGGACGTGTTGCACCGCGCGCAGGATGTACCTAGCGAGTAGGGGTCCAGTTGGTAGCCCTACCTAAGAGCCTATCTCAGTAGGGATCGACTACCGACTTATCTCCTGGGTGCACCCGGCCACCTGGGGGAGTTGCGCGGCTTCAGGCTGGAGCAGGCCCGCAATACAGTGAAGTTCTACGCCCGAAATAAGCAGTTAGCCCTCCTGATCCCCTACGAGTTCCAGAGAGTGTCCTGCTCTTACGAGCCTGACTTCCTGGTACGCCTGAAGGACGGCCGGACGCTGATCCTGGAGATCAAGGGCTTTGAGGAAGAGGAAGACCGCGCCAAACACGAGGCCGCGCGGCGCTGGGTATCCACGGCGAACAACTGGGGGCGAGTTGGGCCAGTGATTGTTCTACGTCTGCCGAGACCCGCAGGTGCTGAAGAGGGAGTTGAGGTACCTGGAAGGGAGGCACAGCTAGAGCGTGTTATAAACTCTGACCGGTCCTGGCAGCCCGCCGTGAGCCTGGGGCGAGGAGCGACTCACGCCGGAGGGCTTTCCGCCGTCCGGAATACTCTCTGCATAATATGATCTACTACACATCTGATCTTCCAACGGTCCCGGGAAGTGCCTAACATGCTCTAGCTTTGCTTCTGCCAGGGTTTGACTCAACTTCGACACCGCCTACGGGGCACCGTTACCGGATTCGGCCGAATTATGACTTTACCGGTATTCCCGGCACTACACGACGCCCGTCTGGCTGATCCTGGGCGGTGACCAGCGCCCCCGTCGCATCGTAGTCGTACGTCGTCCGGTTGCCCAGCGCGTTAATGAGCGCCGTGCGGCTCCCCGCACCGGGACTAGGATTGTGTTGTTGCCTATGATTGCTGCATCGATTTCTATCCCCTTGGCCTCTGGTCGTCCCAAGATTCATGATAGGTCGGTCTGAAAGAAAGCTCTCCTGTAAACATACAGAAATAGATTGCGTCGCCCACAGACGGTAAATAGGTCAGCCTGCGGACGCCGTAGTTTGGGTAGCATTAATACCTTCTGCCGGCAATGAGCCTAATAAATGTCAACCAGCTCGGCGCGGACCTTTTTCCCCTTGAGTTGCTCAATGAGTACCAGCCCTACACCTGGAGCATAGAACTTGTGTTCTATTGCACCCGGCTCAAGTGGTGTCCACTCCTTGGTCTTCACGCAGCCCTCAAAATCTCCAATTACAACGGAGACACTCTCATT
>JACQGL010000083.1 GCA_016199525.1 Armatimonadota bacterium | reverse complement strand
GGCTCCGCCCCGAAGGGGCGCCGGAGAGTAGCCTGCCCCGAAAGCTTTCGGGGCCTGCAGCAAGCGAAGCGTCGCTGCAGGACCAACGCGTGATCAGGCAGATTCTGCCCTGGAGTGGCGGCGGAAGATCCGCCGAGCCCAGCCTTATACGCAAAACTCTGACGCGCACCCCATTCCCGCAGACGACTCAGGTCGAGCCGGAGGCGCAGTGCCAGTGATACACGTGCGCAAGCTGCTCCGGCCAGGGCTGAGGACGCGGCGCGGCGCTTTGCTTCGGAGACGGAACAGTGCCCGCCCATCTGTCAGCCAGGCCACCGTGCGACGGGAGCCGAGTCGAGCTGGGTACGGCAGGGGCGCTGGCGACCACCCATCGGCGTTGCCAGCTCGCTGCTGCTCCTCTGCTATACTGAGGACGGCTGCGGCTCTTCTGCGGCGGACTACTAACGGGAGATGATGATGCCTGCAACAGCAAACGCTGAGGCGTGGAATAGAAGTCAGGTCAGGAAGAGGCTGAAGTCCCCGCGGCTGATCCAGGCGCTGCGCAAAGGGGCGCTTATCTATCGGACCGCGACCGCCTGGGGCCGTCTCCTGCCTGATTTCCTCATCATCGGGGCGCATCGATGCGGCACCACCTCTTTATTCAGCTACCTGGCCGCGCATCCGTCTGTCTTTCCGGCGTGCACCAAGGAGGTTCATTACTTCGATAATAGCTTCTGGAAAGGCCTCCACTGGTACCGGGCGCGGTTTCCCTCCGTCTTCTATCGTTATTACGTGGAACGCATTCGCAGGCGCGACTTTGTTACGGGAGAAGCAAGCCCCTACTATCTCTTGCATCCGCTGGCCGCGCAGCGGGCGGCGGCCACGGTGCCGCACGCCCAGCTGATCGCGGTATTGAGGAACCCGATCGATCGCGCCTATTCGCACTACCAGCAGAAGATGCGCAAGGGCATCGAACCACTATCTTTTGAGGAGGCCATCGAGCGGGAACCGGAGAGGCTCCGCGGGGAGAGAGAGAAAATCCTCCAGAATGACCGCTACCGCAGCCGCAACTATGCGGAATACTCCTACTTGACCATCGGGTTGTATATGAATTGGCTAGAGGAGTGGATGCGGTTCTTCCCCAAGCAGCAGCTTCTGGTTCTGAACAGCGAGGGGTTTTACACTAATCCCACGCGGGTTCTGAGCCTGGTAGTCGAGTTTCTGGGGCTTGAGGATCCTCCGGGTTGGCATCCGAAGGAGTTTGCCAGATATCACTACTATACCTATCCAAAAATGCGAGCGGATACGAGAAAGCGTCTCAGCGAGTATTACGCCCCCCACAACCAGCGCCTCTACGAATTCGTGGGCACCGATTTTGGCTGGGAACGCTGATTGACAGGCGGTATCGATGCCAGCCCCCACTCGCGCCCAGGTGCTTTGGGCGCATTTCTGCGCCGGAAGGGTTCGTCCTGAGTGCGATGCACGCGTTCGGGGGACCGGCCCTATTCGCCCCCAAAGGTAAAAGTGAGGCCGCCGGGGCGGTCCTGGTGGGCCCATCGTCGCCCGTATGCGAGTATCATTTAGGGAATAACGCTCGATTCATGTACGGATCGTCGGACGGCGCTTCCCGGCACCGCCCCGGAGGGCAGGCAGCATTATCAGGATCTGCTAGCCTGCCGGGCGAAGGCGGGATGGCAAGGAGTGACAGGGTGAGCTATCAGCTGTTAGATGCGGGCGCTCGGGTCCAGGAGACTGTGCCACTGGTTGTGCAGGAGGGCCGCGTGATCCGTGGCCCTTCGGGCGACCGGCTGCAGGTGGAGCGGGAAACGCGCCATCCTACCCTCGAGGGGGTCGAGGTTACACAAGCGCAGACGTTCATCAATGAGCGACGGACCCTGGTGGTCTCTTACAACAGCCACGAGCCTCCAGGGACCCTGGGTTACGCGGTGGTGGTGCGGCCAGGGTGCAGCGTGGGCGACCACTACCATCACCGCCGCGAGGAGCGTATCCTGCTCCTGCATGGCCAGGCTGAATTTCGCCTTCAGGATCAGCGCCCCTCATCGAGCAGTTACGAGCGGATGAACGTGTTCACGCTGGATTATCCGGGGGCTTGCGTGCGCGTGCCCACCGGGGTGGCGCACACCGTTCTGGCGGATGGCGCGCTGGCGGTGCTGCAGGTGCTGGCCTCGACAGATTACGATCCGGACGACGACGTGCGCGTGGTGCTCTCCGCCCTGTGAGAGTAGCTGACCCCTGCGGTCTTCGTGCTCTTTGCGTGCTCAGCAGGTGGCGCCCCAGCCTGGCCCGGAGCCGGGCCGGGAATTCGGCCTAGCCATTCCCCCGATGGATCGCTGTGGACGGTTCATCCCGGCACTGGCACGGGGCATGGATCAGATCGGAATCGCGCGTCGTCTTATCTCTCCACCCTCCGATCCAGGATCGCCTGCGCGACCGCAGCCCGAGATGCGTTCGGTGCGAGGGGGGAGGGGTGCCTGCGAGCGGCCAGCGCGTCCAGCTCCGCGGCCGTGAGTGGTTCCTCGGGGAGGAACTCCAGGCGATCGATCGGCTCCGGCCAGATGTCTTCCACGGCCAGCAAGTGCGCCGCCGTGAATGCCGCGTGCGCGGGTGGGACGTCAGTCCACCAGAACAAGGGTACGCCCTGGCCCAGCAGCCGCTGCTGGCAGCGGCGCCGGAACGGTTGCTCCCATACTTGCGCGGGGGAGATGCCCTCATCCAGGCAGAAGGCGGCCAGCGTCCCCGCCGCCTCCCCGATGTTCCACTCCACCGGGTGCAGCCGGTAGGCGCCGTTCGTGATGTGCGTCGTGCCGATGTTCTTGCACGCGGGCAGCAGGTTGCGCACCCGGATCGGCAGTAGCGCGCCGAGCGGGATCTGAAACGGCAGGGCCTGCTGCGGCGGGATCTTCTCCTCCTGCTCGCCGGGGTGAATGTCGATGGCGTAGAGGCCCACGCCCACGCTGTCTAGAAACAGCCTCGCCCGCCGGCGATCGGGGAGGCAGTGCGCGGCGATCTCCTGCTCTACCACCGTCTTGCGGGCGCGGATGCGGCGGGATTCGCGGATGTAGGGATGCTTGGAGAGGCCGTTCTCCGTCCCCATCACGTCCGGGCGCAGCCGGAACTCGGGATAGCCATACCCACCCTCGTCGCGGAGAGCTTCCGTCTGGAGCCAGTGGCAGAAGCCCAGACTCAGCGCCTGGGCACGGCGCAGAGTGGCTACCGTCTCCGCCGCGGGCCGATCAATCAGCGTGCCCCAGCGGAAGTCGTTGCCCGGCCAGTTGATCATGGCGATGTCGCGTGGATAGCGGGAATCCTGGAAGTTGGCGGCGTTGATGAGCCGCCGATAGGTCCAGAATGGGAGCACCGCTCCCTCACCGGGCGTGAACATGCGGTAGGTTAGCCAGCGGTCCGGGGTGTAGTAGCGGTGGCGGAGGGTATAAGGCTGCGCGTCGCGGAAAAAGGTGTACTCCTCCACAGGGGGGATCACGTGCCGTTCGCCCGGGCACAGTTCCAGCGCGAACGGGTAGGTGAAGCTCTGCGCGCGCTCGGTCGCCGGAGCATCCAGGGCGTGCGGCTCGCCCGTATCGGAGCGCGCCTCCGCGCCCGAAACATATTCCACTCCTGCCAGTGGCAGCAGGTCGCCCAGCTCGGTGGCGTCCAGGAAGTAAGCCGCGCGGACCTCCACTCCCGATCCCGGTGTAATCGGGAGGGCGTCCAAGTCCTGCAGCCGGACGGAAAGGATGCGGTCTTGCCGCACCTCGGCAGCGACGGCGCGGTGGCGCAGCCGGAGGATGAGCCGCCCCGCATCCCGGTAGGGAGCCAGCAGCTCCTGAATGACGGCTACCCCCACACGCGGCTCGAAGCAGAGGCGGCTGACCCAGCCATCGCCAGGATTCAGGTTGGTGTGGGCCGCCACCTCGGCCGTGAGCCCGGTGTGGCGGCGGTAGTACTGGCGAATGCGGTGGCGCAGATCATGGTAGGCGGTAGTGGCCCCGAACGTCTCGATGAACTGGTGCTCGTCGGGGGCGGAGACGCCCTGGGCAGTGAGCTGGCCGCCCAGCCAGTCCGTCTCCTCGGAGAGGACGACTGTCTTCCCGGCGCGGCAGAGAGCGAGGGCCGCGGCGACACCCCCTAGTCCCCCCCCGATCACCGCCGCGTCGGCCTCCAGAATGGCGTCGGGGGGCGCGTCGTCCGGCACCACGACGACGCGGGTCTCCTGAATGTCTACGAACTCAGGCATAGGCATCCATCTGTCTGCTCATCACAGAGGCGCGGCCGGGCAGTGCGGCGTGCCCCCTATCCCGGCACCCGCTCGCGCCACACGATTTGCAGCAGGTTCCCCTCGGGATCCTCGAAGAAGGCGATCTTGCCACCCCCCGCCGCGGGCCTGGCCTCCGTAAGGCTGCGCACGTCCGCGCGGCGCAGGGCTGCGTAGGCGGCCTCGAAATCAGCTACGCGGAAGGCAACATGGCTAAAGCCGGGTTCCAGCAGGTGGCCGCGCTGGGCGCGGTTGCTGCCGTTGTCGGGCATGATCTCGATGAGGCTGCCGTGCGATCCGCCCACCAGATACGTCGGCGGGCGCTGCCCGCTGTCGAACACGATCCGCAGGCCCAGAACCTCGCAGTACCAACGGGCGAGGGCCTCCGGATCACGGCAGGCGATGGCTACGTGATCCATTTCGTCCACCACGGTCTTCTCCTTTCGTAGAACGTTCGCAGGTTGATAGGTGTGCAGATTCCAACTTGCCAGCTTTCAAACCTGCCGACCTCCCGACCGGCTACGGCCTGCCGGCGGGCTCCTCGTCGCGTCGGTAGACCTCCAGCTGCATCAGATCGCGGGCCATGAGGGTGTTCGGGAAGATGGCGCGCGCCTGCTCGAGCAGCGGCTCGACGTCGCGGTAGCGGGGGCTGAGATGAGTGATGGCCAGCCGCCGCACTCCCGCCGCCAGAGCAATCTGCGCCGCCTCGGCCACCGTGGAATGCCCCTTGCGGTGCGCTTCTGTGGCCGAAGAAGCATCAAACGTCCCTTCGTAGATCAGCAGGTCGGTATCTCGGGCCAGATCCACTGCGGCAGCGCAAGGGCGCGTATCGGTGCAGAACGCCACGCTTGCCCCCGGACGCGGGGGACCCAGAACTTGCTCCGGGAGCACGGTCCGGCCATCCGGCAGGGAGACCGGTTCCCCGCTCTGTAGCCGCCCGTAGAGCGGCCCCTCGGGGATGCCCAGCACGCGCGCCGCTTCCAGGTTGAAGCGCCCGGGGCGTGGTTTTTCCATCAGCGCGAATCCCAGGCACAGGAGCCGGTGCTCTAGCGGCGCGCACAGGAGCCGGTATCCATCTGCCTCCCGTAGGACGGCCGCGGTGTCGGCTTCGATAAACTGGATCGGATAGGCGAAGCGCGTGTGCAGCGCGCGGCGGTTCAGACGCACGTACTCGCGGATACCGGGCGGGCCGCAGATGGCCAGTGGTTCGATCCGTTCCGCCATCTGCAGCGACATCAGCAGCCCCATCAGGCCGGTCACGTGGTCGCCGTGCAGGTGAGTAACGCAGATGCCCGCCAGCGGCGCGAACCCGAGGCCTGCGCGGCGGTACTGGATCTGCGCCGCCTCCCCGCAGTCGAACAGGAACAGCTCCCCCTCGCGCTGGATGGCGACGCTGCTCAGGTTGCGCTGCAGGGTAGGAACGCCGCTGCTGGTCCCCAGAAAGGTCACCGTATACGCGGGCGCAGGCATGCGAAAGTCGGGGCCGGCCAAACGAGAGTTGGATGGCCAGGGAGCACCCGTCCTGAAAGCCCCGAGGTCCTCGTGACACTCGGCCCCCGAGGGTCTCGGGACTTTCGGGACGAAGCGCGCCGACCATGTATCATGAGCTGGAACACGAGCCCGATGGAGCTTCTGCAGGCTGCGCGCGGACTCCTGTCTGCTCCCACTTGAGGAAGAAGTGGCTCTCTTGAATCCCCCTATCACCCTGGTTACCGGCGCCGCCGGCTTCATCGGCTCCCACCTGGTGGAGCGCCTCCTGGCGGAGGGTGTGACGGTGGTAGGGATCGATAACTTCGATCCCTACTATGCGCGCGCCGTGAAGGAACGCAACCTGGCGGTCGCCCTGGGTCACCCACAGTACACGTTCGTGGAGATGGATCTGCGGGACGGCGAGGCGTTGCTACGCCTCATTCGCGAGCGGCATGTGACCCGCGTGGCACACCTGGCGGCGCGCGCGGGGGTGCGCGCCTCGCTGGCCGATCCGCGCGGCTACGCGGAGGTGAACATCGGCGGTACGCTGGCCGTCCTCGAAGCCTGCCGCGCCGCCCGGGTGTGCCATCTGGTGTTCGCGTCCTCCTCCTCCGTTTACGGCGACCGCGCCAGCGGCGCCTTCCGTGAGGAGGACGAGACGGATCGCCCGATTTCACCCTACGCGGCCACCAAGAAGGCGGGTGAGACGCTCTGCTACACCTACCACCATCTCACGGGAATGGCGGTGACCTGCCTGCGCCTGTTCACCGTCTACGGCTCCCGCCAGCGGCCCGATCTGGCGATCCACAAGTTCGCACGGCTAATGCTGGCGGATCGCCCGCTGCCGTTTTACGGCGACGGGTCCATGCGGCGGGATTACACCTTCGTGAGCGATACGCTGGCGGGGATGGTGGCGGCGCTGGAGCGACCCAACGGCTTCCAGATCTACAACCTGGGCCGTTCGGATCCCATCTCTCTGGCGGACCTGGTGGCCCACCTGGAGCGCGCTCTGGGGCGCCCCGCACGGCTGGACCGCCAGCCTGCACCTCCGGGAGATGTAACCTCCACCTGCGCCGACATCACGCGCGCCGCCCGGGATCTGGGCTATGCCCCGCGTGTCTCCCTCGAGGAGGGCCTGGCGCGGTTCGTGGTCTGGCTGCGGGAAGAGGTGGCATAGCCGCGTGGCAAGGGCTCTCCCGGGAGAAGATCGGTTGGGTTGAGATGCTCAGTGCCGCTAGTACTCGCTTGTCCTTCATACGTATCTAAGGGGGGAGATGATAATTGGCTCGCCGCGCGAGCGTCAGGCGTGGGAGGCACCAGTGAGCAGATTCTGCCATCCGGGACGGATTTACTACGGGATTCTGGTTTTGGTGGCGCTGGCGGGGCTGCCAGGGTGCGCCCCGACTGTGATGGTCTCTTCGCGCACGGCGGCCAGGCGGTCTCACTCGCTGCTGCGCCCTGAGGAATACGCCGCGCTGAGCCGTGCTTGGGCAGAGGCGATGCAGTTCAAACAGGAATACTACCAGTTTCCCGACCACGGCCGTGAATGGAACCGGATGCTGGCCCAGCTGGAGTGGGCGACGGCACGCCACCGCCCCTACCCTCACCTGATCCATGGACCGGCATCGCGGCGCTGGGTGAGCCTGACGTTCGACGACGGGCCAGACCCGCGGACAACGCCCCTGGTTCTGGATGTGCTGCACGCCACGCGGGTGCCGGCCACTTTCTTCTTGATCGGCAGAAACGCCGAACGCCATCCAAATCTGGTGCGCCGCATCGTTGCGGAAGGGCACGTGCTGGGCAACCACAGCTACCACCATATCTACCTCACGCGCATCTCGCCGGAGAACGCGCGCACGGAGCTGGCCGCCTGCTCGAAGGTCATCCGGCTGATCACGGGACGATCGCCGCGCTACTACCGTCCGCCAGGCGGTCACTTCGACGACTCTCTGGTAGAAACAGGCCGTCAACTGGGCATGCGGCTGGTGGACTGGACGGATACACTGGGGGACTGGCAGAGCCCCTCGCCCTCCCTCCTGCTGCGCCACGCGCTCGGTATGCTGCGCCCCGGAGGCATTATGCTGTGGCACGACGATATCCCCGTAACCGCAGAGGTGCTCCTGGCGTTCATCCAGGAGGCCCGTGCGCGAGGATACCGCTTTGTGCCGCTGCGGGCCTTCGAGCGGCCGGCACAGGACCGCCGGTTGGACCGGCCTGCCCCCGTGCGAGCCACCGTACCCTTCACGAGACGCGCGCCCCGGCCACCCTCAACGTAGTTCGGGCGCGGCCCGGGCGCTTCTCACGAAAGACAGGCGCTGGATCGCCGGGCACACTTACGGGTGGGTGTCATGCCGATGCCGCTCCTGGCCAGCGCTCCCGCGTCGGTTCGTCCAATAGCGGTCACGCCGATCTCGCCAGCGAGCGCCGGCGGGTCGTGTTCCTACGGAACGCCGCGGCTCTGGCTGCCGGCGGCTGCGCGTGACGAACCCTTTCGACCGGCTCCGCTAGGGCGGAGCGTACACCGCTGCCCCATTGAGAATCTTGCATCCGGATGCCCAACAGATGCTCGGCCCCGGTGGCCGCACAGCCGCCACCGGGGACCGGCGCAAGGGAAGGAGTGAGAATGGCTCGTCAACAACCGGAAAAAGTAGTCTGCCATATCTGCAAGCAGCAGAAGGCACTCACTGAGATGGTACCAGGGAGTCTTGTCCACGGAGCGGTGGCGGATGCGATTAGAAAGCGGCATCCGGACTGGTCGTCGGATGGCTATATCTGCCTGACCGACCTAAACCACTTCCGGTCCGAGTACTTCACGGGCATTCTGGAAGAGGAGCGAGGCGAGCTGACCAGCCTGGAGGCGGAGGTGGTCCGCAGCCTCCGCGAGCAGGAACTGCTCTCCCGGAACCTCAATGTGGAGTTCGACCGCGAAGCGACCCTGGGCGGACGCGTGGCGGATACTGTGGCGCGGTTCGGGGGTAGCTGGGCGTTCATCAGCATCTTTGTAGCCGTGCTGGTCGCCTGGATCGCGCTCAACACGGTCGGCTTGTTCCGCCGGCCGTTCGATCCGTTCCCGTTCATCTTCCTTAACCTGGTGCTGTCGTGCGTGGCGGCTATCCAGGCGCCGGTGATTATGATGAGCCAGAATCGCCAGGAAGCGAAGGATCGCCTGCGGGCCGAGCACGACTACCGCGTCAACCTCAAGGCAGAGCTGGAGATCCGGCACCTACACGGCAAACTGGACGTGCTGCTAACCCATCAGTGGCAGCGGCTCCTGGAAATCCAGCAAATGCAGGTGGAGCTCATGGAGGAGATTAGCCAGAGATTGTCCGGACAGCCAGGCCGCTGACCGTCGGATTGCGCCTTTCCGAATAGCGCGGCAGCTGATGTGCCTTAGCCGGCGGCCGGAGTCATTATAAGGAGGCTTCCAAATGGCGCCACCGCAGTACGTCTGTTTATCCCTGGGAGTAATGCTGTCGATCACCGGGCGCGCGGCCGTCCCGGAGCCGGGACCCTCTCCCGCCCCTGTTTCCGATCCCCTGCGATCCGTGATCTCCTCTACGGAACGCGCGGCGCTCGCGCGTGCAGTGGAGCAGGCAATGGAGTTCCGGGATAGCTACGACCGACTGCCGCACCATGGCCACGAGTGGGCGGAGATGCTGGCGCAGGAGGAGTGGGGCACGCTGCGTCACCGGATCTACCCGCACATCGGCCACGGACCGGCCAACCGCCGCTGGGTAAGTCTGACGTTCGACGATGGACCGGACCCGGCGGTAACGCCAAAAGTTCTGGATGCGTTGCGGGCCGCAGGCGTGAAGGCCACTTTCTTCCTCGTAGGCCGGAAGGCAGAACGCTATCCCGACCTGGTGCGTCGCATCGTCGCGGAGGGACACGCCCTCGGCAACCACTCCTACGACCACCTGTACCTGACGCGTATTCCGCCAGAGAGCGCGCGCGTGGAGCTGGACGCCTGCTCAAAGATCATCCAGGCGATCACCGGACATCCGCCGCGCTACTACCGGCCTCCGGGTGGCCACTTCGACCGGATCCTCGTGGGCATCGGACAGCAGTTGCACATGCTGCTGGTGACCTGGACCTTTTCGCCGGGGGATTATGCGGATCCCCCGCCCATCTCACTGCTAGAGCACGCCCTCCGGGGCCTGCGGCCGGGCGCGTTGCTCATCTGGCACGACGATGTTCCCGAGACGGCGCAGATCGTACCCGAATTCATCCGGGAGGCCAAGGCGCGTGGCTACCGCTTTGTCCCATTGAGCGAGTACGAGAAGTCGTAAAGGCGCCCAGCGGCTGCTTACCGTGGCGGCGCCATCAGGCCGCGAAGCTGGCCCCGAAAGCTTTCGGGACGGGCTGCGGAGGCCTGGGATTCGTTCCTCGGTCCACTCGCCCGTGAGCGGGATTTCGCCTGCGTCTCTACCAATGGGCACCCACCGTCCGCGACCTGGAGCACCGCCGTGAAGCACATCTGGCTCTACCTCCGCAGGTCCGACCTCGATACGGAACGCCGCCAGTGCAAGGAAGAGGGGAAGGACCTCGCGCCGGTGGTGGAGGAGTTCGAGCGCGTGGCCGCGCTGGATCTGGAGGACCCGCGCTACCAGCCCGCTGCCCAGGCGCTTCTGGATCGCACGGCGGCATTGCCCCTGCGGCCCGATTACCCCTATGAGGAGCCGTCGGACCTGGAGGGCATCCGCGCCGTGCGGCCGGCGCGCCGGTCGCCGCTCCCGGTCGTTGGCCTCTCCGACGCCGCGCTGGAGGATCGTATCTACGGTGCGTGGCTGGGTCGGGTCTGCGGTTGTCTGCTCGGCAAGCCGGTTGAAGGCTGGCGGCGGCCGCAGATGTACGGCTACCTGCGCGAGACGGGCCGCTTCCCGCTCTCCTGGTACTTCTCACGGCGGGCGCCGGAGGATGTCCGTAAGCGGTATGGTATCCGGTCGGGTGGATCGTTTATTGAGGACGTGCGATTCATGCCGGAGGATGACGATACGAACTACACCACTACCGGCCTGGGAATCTGGAAGCGTTACGGGTCCCACTTCACGCCCGTGGATGTGGCGAGCTTCTGGATGAGCGACATCCCCATCCTGCGCACCTGCACCGCGGAGCGCGTGGCCTACCGGAACCTGGCGCTGCTCATCCCACCACCGCAGTCCGCTTCGTTTCGCAACCCGTACCGCGAGTGGATCGGGGCGCAGATCCGTGCCGATTTCTGGGGCTACGTAGCCGCCGGGAATCCCGAGCGCGCTGCCAGATACGCCTGGCGCGCTGCCTGCATTTCGCACGTGAAGAACGGTATCTACGGGGCGATGTTCTGCGCCGCCGTGATCGCTGCCGCCTTTGTTACCAGCGATCTGGATACGATGCTGGACGCGGGTCTGGGCGAAATCCCCGCGCGCTGCCGGCTGGCGGAGGCGATCCGCGCCGTACGGCAGTGGCGCGCCGCAGGTCTGGATTACGACGCCGCTCTGGAGCGCCTGCACCAGACGTGGGATGAACGCTGCGCCTATGACTGGTGCCATACGATCAGCAACGCGATGGTGGTGGTCCTCGGCCTCCTCTGGGGCGAGCACGACTACCCACGCTCCATTACCCGTGCCGTGCAGGCCTGCTTCGATACCGACTGCAACGGCGCCACCGTGGGTTCCATCCTGGGGGCGATGCAGGGCGCGCGGGAGCTGCCTGCCGCGTGGACGGAGGTGGTCCGCGATACCCTGGTCACCGGCGTGGCCGGCTACCACCGCGTGCGGATCTCCAAGCTGGCGCGGGAGACGGCGCGCTGCATCGAGCAGGCGACGAATTCGCGTTAACGTCGATAGACGCGGCTTGCGGCCGCAGAGCATCCAATCGGCGCTCCCAGTCGGGGCGCCCTCTCCGGGTTCCGGCTCACTGCCGCGCCGTATCGCTCGTTTGGCACGGTGCTTGCACAGAAGAGAATCGGCTCATTGACTGCCTTTTGTTTGATCTCTTCGCCCCCCGCGTCCCTGGGGGCGCTTTTTTTGTGTGGGCGGGATAACGCCCCGCCATCGGGAATTAGCGCTCGGCGGTATTCAGGCCGCGGCGGCCTTAGCGTGGGCAGGGCTGTGATCCGCAAACGTCACTCACTCCGCCTCGCTATAGCGAGCCAGGTCGTACCCGGCGGCTGTTCCCTGCTTACCCGAGTCCGGAATGAGACTGCTGGGGAGAGGACGGGGGCGGGGTTCTGCTCTACCTGGCCGTTGCCTGGTTGCCATGATCCACAATCGCTCACGATCCCAGAGGGGCAAAGGAACGAGCGCAAATGCAAGCGAATTACCCTTTATCATGCGAAGCTGGCGCAGATCGGTCACGTTTTCGCCAGGTGCTCTCACTCTGGCTGCCGGTAACTGCACCGAGAAAAAGCCTGGCGCCTGGCTCTGGAAGGAGTGATGCGGATTGGAAACCGCCTCCCCGGTCGGTAGGGAGGGTGCGCCGTAGCTCGCGTGGAGAGCGGCATCCGTTGCCTGCAGGCAGCACAAAGACCTTTGACTCAGCGACGGCAGGCTGTTGCATCCGCGGCACCTGCACGATAGGAGGAGCCTTGATGAAACGATACCAGGAGAGAACTCTCTGGGCGCTGGCGTTGTGCGCTTCAGTCGGGTTGTGGGCTGTGGTGGGCGCCCAGGCGCCGAGCCGTATTGCCGCCCCTGGCACCCCCGCTGTAAGCCCGGCGGCGGGAACCGACACGTTCGACTCCATTGCCGAAATCCAGCCATTCAGCGGCGACGGCCAGACGGATTTTGGCCTCATCGATCTGGTTGGCCCCACAACCGTCGTACGCGGGAACCCCCAGAGGGGTCCCCAGCCACGCACGTACCAAATCGATACCGAGCTCGTGAGCATGAATCTCACCGGCTTCAGCTCGATGCTGGGGGGAGACGTGACCGTTCGGGAAAGTCCCACACGGGCATCCACCGGCCGGATCACTGGCCCCAGTAAGGTCGGCTTCCCGGCGAACAGCTTCTTCGACGTGTTCGTGGAAATAGACGTGCCCGGGATAGGCAGGCTTCACAACGAGCAGGCGGTGAGGCTGATATCGATTATCCACGGCATTCCCCCTATCGAAGACGCCTACAACGCTCCGGAGAACCTGGCGGTGCCGCTGCTGGATTCACAGGGCATTGTGCGGGCGCTCCTGGGACACGTGCAACACGTCCCCTGCCAGCCGTCCCACAGGAAGATCAAGCGGGAACTCATCCTCCTGGAGAAGAAGCTCGACCTGCTGCTCCAGATTGTGGATGGCGACGGTTAGGGCGCGAAGCGACCGTGATCCGGTGGGGATCGCGCCGCAACCGCACCGGCCGCCTATAAGAGGGGGTGGGGCCAGAGGCCCCGCCCCTTCGACACCCTGGCAGCGTGGCTCGGCCTGGACCAGGGAAGGCAGGCGCCCGCGAGAGCCCGCTCCCGCGCGGGAAAGCGCCGGTAACAATCCCCGCCGCGGGCTCGTCTAACGATGAGAGGAGGCTTCGATGGCCGACCAGGGCGCAGCCACAGCAGCGCTACGCTTCAGCGCCGGAGAGGCGGGCGTTCCCGCTGATCCGGATGCCTGGCTTCTGGAGCGCAGCCGCCAGGGGGATGTACAGGCCTTCGAGACGTTGTTCCGGAAGTACCAGGGGTACGTCTACAACATCAGCGTGGGGATGCTGGGTAACGGCGAAGACGCGGCAGACGTAACGCAGGAGACATTCCTGCGCATCCATCGCGGCCTGTGCCGGTTTCGTGGCGAATCGACGTTCACCACCTGGCTCTACCGCGTGGCGGTTAACCTTTGCATCACCGAACTGCGCCGCCGCAGTCGCCGTCGGTTTCAAGTTCTGGAAGAGGTGCACCAGCCGTATGGGGAGTGCGCGCTCCACGAGGAGCACGGGCCCTCACCGGACGAGGCGATCCTGCGCGAGGAAGATCGCCGCTCCGTACACGCCGCCCTTAACCTGCTCTCTCCGGACTACCGCGCGATTATGGTCCTGCGTCATTTCCAACAGCTGCCGTACGAGGAGATTGCGGCGGTGCTGGGGCTGACGCTAAGCCAGGTGAAGACGCGGTTGTTCCGCGCCCGACGGATGTTCAAAGACCGCTATCGGGCCATCGCGAGGGAACCGCATGTGTTGCGCGCGGATTAAAGCCCAGATTCCGGCCTACGTGGACGGTGCCCTGGCGCCCGCGGAGGAGCGCGCCCTGGAGGGGCACATCGCTGAGTGCCGCGCCTGCCGCGCGGAGCTGGCCGCGATGCGCCATAGCCTGGAGGCGCTGCGCGCCGTGGCGTCCGCCGCTCCGCCGCTCGATCTCTGGCCAGCGGTGCAGCAGCGGCTGGTCAGGGACGCGCCGGGCATCCAGTGCAGGCAGGCGGTGGCGCTCCTACCCGCGTACCTGGAGGGAGCGGTGGCGCCCGCCGCGGCGGCGGCCGTCCACCGGCACCTGGCGGTGTGCCGCCGCTGCCAGGTGGAACACGGCGCGCTGCTGAACGCCCTGGGCGCGCTGGAGTCGTTGTCCCAAAGCGTCGGCTCGCCTCCCATAGATCTCTGGCCCGCGCTGCGCGAGCGGATTATCGCCGAATCGGCCCGTCGGCTCGCCGGGCCGCGGCTGACCTGGCAGCCCGTGGCGGTGGCGGTCGCCCTGATCGCCGCGGTGGTCGGCGGGTGGGCGTGGAGAGGCGCTTCGCCGCTGTCGGGCTCCGGGCCAGAAACGGCGGCTGTAGTACGGCAGGTAGTCGGCCCGCGGGTGGCAAGGACGGATGTCATCCCGCCGGAGCGGCGCGCGTCGCGGACGGAGCCCGATGCCGGGTCGCTCGCGGCGCAAGAAGTCCGGCGTGCTGCCGTCCCTAGACCAAGCGTCCGCTGCCGGGCGGAGACCAGGCAACCGGTACGGCGCTCGCGGGAGCGGCGGATGGTGGCGCCGCGTGCGCGTGAGGCCGTGGGCGAGCGGGAGAAATGGACCGCGCCTCGTCTGCAGCCCGGCGAGCGGGTGGAGCTGGCCATGGTGCCGCACGCCGATCCACTCGAGGGAGAGGCGCGCACATTGGTCGCCACCAGCCTGGTAGCCGGCTCCCAGGTAATACGCGACTACCAATGGGACGCCAACAACATCGGCAGCCTATTGATGCCAGGCCGTGAAACGACACCGGATATTCCGTAAGCGTGTGTTCAGGCTCCCAACAATCAGATTTACTCTGTCTCTGGTCGCTCTGACGAGCGTCGGCGCCGTAGTCCACGCCGAAAGCGCGCTCGTCCCGGCGCCCGTGCTGGAGGCTTCCTGGGAGGGGCCCGCGGCGCGCCCGCGGGCGGGTCTCGGGAACGAGGCCGCTCCTCGCGCCCGGAACAGCGGTCTGCCCTTTCCCCGCGGTGCGGAAACGCTTGTGGATGCCACCTTGCGCGGCGCGGCGATCCGCGATGCGCTCCGCGATCTGTCCGGCGTGCCCCTGGATAAGGTAGACCAGAGCGTGGAGGCGCGGGTAGTGACGTTCCGGATTCCCGGCCATCAGCCCGTTCCTCCCGTCATTGCCTTCTTCACCGCCGAGAAGCTGTTGGAGCCCGGTCAGCCGCCAGAGATGATGCTCAACGCTCAGCCCAGTGAGCCAGCCTTCCCCGGCGTGCGGCCAGGGATGGAAGCGGCGGTGTTCCGTATCAGGGACGGGATGCTGGTGATCTCCCTCCTGCCCGACACGCCGCGGGGTCCGACACGGGTGTGCGTGGTGGAGCTGCGGGGAAAGATCCTTCCCGCCACCGCGCTACTGGTGGGCCTGCCGCTGGCCGATGTCCTGGAAGCACGCCTGATCAGCAGCCGTCACCCGCCGGTCTTCCCGGGCGCGCGGCTTATGCAAAGCATCCGCGTGGACGGGGCGCGCATCCCCCAGATAGCAGATGCCATCCGCAATACGGCGGGAATTCCGCCGGATCTGAAGAACCAGGCCCTGGCGCTTCTCAACCAGGCGAACGCCGTGCAGGTGGGCCAGTACATGCTGCCAGTGCAGGCGCGCTCGGCGCCGGTGCTGCAGTTCTACCGGACGCAGGCGGAGCAGCGGAAGTGGACAGTGCTCAAGGAAGACGCCGTTCGGCCTGAACGAGCCTCCGCGCTCTACCAGCTGCCGGAGAACCAGGGTGTGGTGATGCTGCTGATGGAGGTTCGCGTGGAGCCGCCCAATCCCCGGAACCCTCTGGGCGGCAGGATACCGCAGGTCACCCTGCTCCAGTTAGAGGGGGCCGTGAACATCGAGCCGCCGCCTGCTCCACCGCCCACGGGCCCGCCGCCTCCAGACTCGCCGTAACCCCGGCGCGGGGTCGCTTCAGGCGGAGCGCAGGCCAGCCATACGGCCCGTAAGGATGCCTGCGCTCCGCGTCGTTCTCACGTGGGTTTCCAGCCTGCGCTCTGAGAAATCCGCGATTCTGGTTGGAAATCGCTCCCAGGCGCCTGGCTCACCGGTCTGCCCTACCGCGCACCGAGCAGCACTTCAATGGTCAGCTGATCCAGCTTCTCGTACCGGCGGCCCGCCCTACCCAGGCCGATGCGGTCGATGCTTAGCGCCGCGATCGCCCGCGCATTATCCGGCGAGAAGGACTGCATCAGCCCTTCCAGATGGGCATCCCCAGCGCGGATTTCAGCGAGCAGCCCCTGGATCTCGGGGTCGGCGTTGAAGCGGCGCACCTTTTCCTTCAGGATGAGATAGGTGCGCATGCAGCCCGCGCAGAATTCCCAGACTCCATCCTCATCCTCGGTGCGATAAGCATGGGCATCGAAGTGTCGCGGCCCCGGGTACTGGTAATCCTCCAGCAGCTTCACCAGTAAGAAGGCGCCTTTGAGATCCTCGCTGCCGAAGCGGAGGTCCTGATCGAAGCGGCCCGGCTTCTGGGCGTTCAGGTCGATGTGAAACAGCTTCCCCATCTCCAGCGCCTGTGCCACGCCGTGCACGAAGTTCAGACCCGCCATGTTCTCGTGGGCGACCTCGGGGTTGACGCCACACACCGACGGATCGTCCAGGGTTTCAATGAACGCCAGCATGTGCCCCGTAGTGGCCAGGTAGATATCCCCGCGAGGCTCGTTGGGCTTTGCCTCCAGGGCGAACCGAAGGTTGTAGCCGTTGTCTTTAACGTAGTAGATGAGGAAGTTCATGCACTCCCGCATCCACTTCAGGGCGGACACGGGGTCCTTAGCGGCGTCCACTTCCGCGCCTTCGCGACCGCCCCAGAAGACATAGGTCTCCGCGCCCAGTTCAACGCCCAGATCGATCGCGCGCATCGTCTTCTGGAGAGCGAACGCGCGCACCTTCGGATCGCTGCTGGTGAACGCGCCGTCCTTGAAGATCGGATCGGAGAAGAGATTAGTGGTTGCCATCGGCACGCGCACGCCGTGGTCGGCGAGAGCGCGTTTGAACTCGGCGACGATCCGGTCCCGCTCTGCGGGGGTGGCGTCGATCGGCACCAGGTCGTTATCGTGCAGGTTGACCCCGTAAGCACCCAGTTGGCTCAGCTTCTGCACGCCACGGAGGGGAGAGATGCGCTCGCGGACCGGTTCCCCGAACGGGTCGCGGCCGGGGTTGCCGAAGGTCCAGAGTCCGAAGGTGAACTTGTCAGCGGGCGTAGGTTGATAGTCCGGCATCGGAGATCACTCCTTGTGGACGGGGGAAGAAGATGCCTGCGGCGCCCGCGCAGGGCGGCCACGGCGAAGTTCGCGGGGGGCGACGGGATTCCCTGCGCGGGCAGAAGCAGGGATGTGATTTGCCCGTAGTGAGGACGTGGGGAGGGGAAGAACGTGACAGGAGCGCGCCATAGAGCGCCGCGAAGCGCCGTCCACGCGCCCCGTTCGGCGGGGACGGTAACGGCCTCCTGCACAATCTGCAAGAAGGCCGTTGGCCTCCCCCGCCTGTGCGCCGGCCAGTGCTCGGTAGTAGCAAGAGTTTTGTGTAAATCCGGCCGGGCCTTGGCAAAGTGCCGGAGGTGCGCCGGCCAAACTGCGGGTCGCAGCCCGAGCGGGCCGGATACAGGCTTGGGCCCGCGGTCATCAAAGCGCAGTCGCGGCCCCGGAGCCTCATCCAGGACGACTTTGAAAACGCCCTGGATCGCAAGCCCGAGAATCTTGACAGCCGACCGGGGGTCTGGTACACTCAGCGCCGGAGTTGGTGCGGAGTGGTGTAATGGTAACACGCCTGACTCTGGATCAGGTAATTCAAGGTTCGAGTCCTTGCTCCGCAGTCCGTTGACACGGCCGATTACCTATGGGTAACCGGCCGTGTCGTTGTGAGGGGGAACCGGATTCGTTTCTTTCCCTGCCCCTCACCCATGCCTCCCCGCTCCCGCTCTCCCCGCTACGACCTACCAGTTTGTAAACGAACCATCCGCGCGGCGGAGCCTCGGGAGATGGCCCGGTTGGTAAGGATGCGCCGCGGCCGCCGCCGCATCAAAGACCACTCCCAGGCCCGGTCGGGTGGGCGGCAGCAGGTGCCCCGCCTCGAAGGAGACCTGAACGGGGAATAGATCGGCGAGCATCGTCCCCGGCACGTGGGCCAGCTCCTGGACCCCGAAGTTAGGCGTCGCCAGGTCCAGATGGAGGCAGGCGGCGGTGGAAACGGGCCCCACCGGGCTGTGGGGCGCCATCTGGATGTAGTGGGTCTCACACCAGCCGGCGATCTTGCGCGCCTCCGTGATGCCGCCCACGACGCACAGGTCCACGCGCGCGTACCGGATCAGCTCCTCTTCGATCAGCTCGCGGAATGCCCACTTGGTGGCGAACTGCTCTCCCGCCGCCAGCGGCGTGCTCACATGCCGTGCCAGGGTGCGGAAGCTGCCCGGGTTTTCGGAGCGGAGCGGGTCCTCCAGGAAATAGGGGCGGTAGGGCTCGAGGGCGCGGCAGAGGGCGATGGTGTCGGCGGTGTCCAGGCGGGTGTGGATGTCCAGGCACATCCCGATCTCCGGCCCGACGGCTTCCCGGATGGCGGCGAAGTAGGGGATGGCATCCTGCACTGCCAGGGGCGGCTCCAGCACCTCGCCACGCGGCTCCAGGTCGAACCGGACGAACTTCCAGCCCTCGTCCACGTGGCGGCGCGCGTTAGCCACCGTTTCCTCCATAGTGCGACCCTGGACATGGGGGTAGCAGACCACGCGGTCGCGCACACGCCCGCCCAGCAGATCGTACACCGGCACACCCAACGCCTGGCCGCGCAGATCCCACAGGGCGATGTCGATGGCGCTGATCGCGGCGCACATTACTCTGTCCGCGGGAAAGAACGCGCTGCGAAACATAACCTGCCAGAGGTGGCCGATGCGAGTTGCATCCTGCCCGATAAGCAGCGGCGCGAGATAGTTGACTGCCTCCGCCACCACGAGTTCCTGCGACGTCAGCCCCGCTTCGCCGATGCCCGCCCGCCCTGCGTCGGTCTGCACGCGCACAAACAGGTAGCTGCTGTGGTCGGTAGAAACGGGGAATGGTTCCACGCTGGTGATGCGCATCGGTTTACCTCAATGAATCAGGGGCGTGGCTGGCCGGCGAACAGCAACCGGTTCAGTGTGTGGGAAGGAGAGTAATCTAATTATGAAAGCAGAACAAATCTCCTGTCTTTAATCCTCAATCCTGCCTCCTCGTTCAGTTCTCGCGCCCGAAACCCATGGTTGGTAGCAATAAGGCACGCTTGAGCCTGCGGGGCAGGTTCTCATCAAGCAGCACGCGCATGGCCCGTCTCGGCTTCTTCGAGGGCCAGCTTCAGGAAGCCCACCGCCTGCTCCCGGGTGACACTGGGGAAGTCCTCCAGAAACTCATCCAGCGAATCCCCCGCCGTGAGGTGCTGGATCAGGACCTCCACCGGCACCCGTGTACCGGCGAACACCAGCGCCCCGTTCATCACTTCTGGGTCGCGAGAGACGATCTGATCGCGAGTCATCGCTGTTCTTTCACCAAAGTGCACCGGAGCACCGCGGCCTAACGCTCGCGCTCCGCGGCCGGGCTGCGAGCCGCGCTACCGCCCGATCCGCAGGACGGTTGGCACGACCTTCACTTCCGCTCGGCTGAGGGGGACTCCTGCGAGGCAGTCTAACGCCAAGCTGACCTGCAGGGGCCGCCTGAGTGAGCTATGAACCCCGAGAAACCAAGATGGCGGTCCCGGTTAGGTGCGGCATTTGGCTCAGTGCATATAATAGTAGAGTAGTTTATTATTTATATTATATTAGTTGCTCCAAGACTCTGGTGGAGTGAACGCTTTAGGTAGCTTTACCCTCCTATCACCCGTTGCTGATTCGAGCTGCTCTTGGGTCAGGTTTTTTGAACCACGAAGATCGGCCCCGCGGAGGTCGGCCCCGGCAAAGTTGGCGTCCGTAAGGTCCGTCCCCCCAAGATTAGCGTCTTGGAGAGTAGCATTACAGAAGTCAGCTCTGCTGAGGTTGGCCCCGCCAAAATTAGCTCTTTCGAGCTTGGCTCCGCCGAGATCGGCTCTGCTGAGGTTGGCCCCGCCAAGATTAGCTCTTTCGAGCTTGGCTCCGCCGAGGTCGGCTCCAAAAAGATCGCTATTTCGGAGTTTGCTTCTGCGTATGTCGGCATTTCGCAAGTTGGCTCCGCGCAGACTGATTCCATCTTCTTTCGCTTGGGCTTCGGCCCGTCGGACACGGAGATCGGCATCGCGGAGATCAGCCCCACTGAGATCGGCGCCTTTTAGCTTGATTACCCTTTTGCTCTTGTGGATAAGGGCCGATTCAAAGAGGAACTTGACCAGGGCCCCCTTACGTTCCTCATCCAATCCGCCGAGCACTGTCAGCGTCAGTGTCCGAGCTATAGTCTGCACCGCGTCGCCCGGCTTCGCTTCACGTAGCCCACCCTCGAGCATGAGACCTCTCATTCGGTCAAGATAGTTCCGAAAGGCTTCTTCACGCAGACTATCTCCTACGCGCCGTGGCGCAGCCAAGATGGCTCGAAGACCGGCTTCAAGCGCTCTCTGAAGGTTTTTCCGTTCAGGAGCACGTTCGGAAGCCTCTGGCGGCGCGTTGTACGTGAGAACCCTCTTCAGCTGAAGGTCAAACGGAAGCTGAGCAGGGGTGCCAGAGGCCGTATTCATCACCATAATGATCCGCTGCTGCCCCAGGGCTTTGAGTGCATAGCCGAGCTCGATCAGGACATTCGGATTCGGCGTCAACCGAGTTTCCTCTTTGGTCTCCTGGTTGATGATGGACACATCACAGACGAAGACCTGAGCTTGATCGATCTTGCCGAGGATGGTGGAAGAAATGTCGGGGCTGCCTGGAACTCCAGCTGTGTCACGGTCCACTACCGGCTCAACTTGGATACTTTCGTCGTCACGGATCGCCTTGGTTGCCGCTTCAAGGGCTGTTTGAATGAAACCCCTGTTCGTGGCGTTTGGCAAGTCAGACTGCCACGAGTAAAAAACCATGTCCGCCATCACTCATCCCCACGTAATGGTTACGCAACTTCGGCGCCAAACGCCCCCGTGCCGCCCAACTACTGACCGCCCTGCTGCCGGCGGCCCAATCGGTGCCGGAGCCGACCTGGGCCGCCGGCCCCGAAAGCGTTAGGGGCCGGCT
>JACQGL010000013.1 GCA_016199525.1 Armatimonadota bacterium | reverse complement strand
TCCGCGCCGCCCGATAAGCCCGCGTCCGCGCCGCCCGCCGAGGCTGCGAAATCGGCGCCCACTTCCGCCCCACCCGCGGAGAGCGAGAAACCCGCGCCTGACTCCGCAGGTCCGCCGTCGGGTGGCGCCCCGTAGCGCCGCGGGAAAGCAACTCTCGTCCAGGGCCGGCTCCTCACCGCAGCCGGCCCTCATCGTTTCGGGCACCTGGCGAAGGCCGGCGGACGTCCTACGCCCTGCTCCCAACCCCTTGGGGTGACTTATGCCCTTCCCGGGGGCGCCTTCCCAGCTTCGATGCCAGGTTCCGCCCGGCTACGCAGTGGCCGGGACCTTACCAGGACCGAACTTCCACCGGCAAGCCCAAAGGGGCTTATCTGGATGCGCCAGGCAAGCCATGCGGCTCAAATGGGGTACCGGCGCTCCACCCTACGACCTATCCCCCTGCCACGGGCGGAAAGACGGTGAGCGTGTCTCCATCCTTCAAGGGCGCGTTCCAGGACTGGTTCATTCCGTTGATCATAATCAGGTGCGCGGCCTGCCGGGGCACCCCAAATCGCGCGAGAACATCCCCGACGGTGGCCCCTTCGGACGCCTCCACGGTTGCGGCACGTCCCGTGCTGCCAGGTGGCAGGTACTTGCCCAGGGTGGCGAATAGCTTGATGGTAACGGTCACGATCGGTTCCTGTAACGGCCCGTGAGACGCCAACGGGTCAACGAAGGCAGTGGGTCCGTGAGAGAAGCCGGGCGACTGCCCGAATGACGGTCACTCACGGACCCATTTACCCGTTGACCCGTTGACTCCACACCTCAGATCGCTCTGCGTCCCCGCGATCAGCAACTCCCCGTCGTCTACCCGGCCGCGGCGGGGGGCGGGCCTTCCGGCATCTCCGGCCGGCTCTCAATCAGGAGGCGGTGCCATTCGGTGCGTTGCGTCACCGGTTCGGCGTTCTGGTACCGGAAGCTGCGGCTCGCCGAGGGGGAGCCGGTGGTGCGGTACGGGATGAGCCGCGCGGGTATCCCCGCGCCGATATAGGCGCGGCGCAGGTCCGCGGGGTTCTCCTCGATATAGCGCTTCCAGGCCCCCAGCTCCGCCTGCGACTGGATGAACCCCTTGAGCATTCCCACGTCGTTCAGCATCGTGCTGTCGTCGGGAGGCGCGACCACAATTGCGCCCACTATCCGCGTCCCGTCCCACACGATCTTGCGGGTGTTCGGCAGTGTGGCGTTGACGATCCGCTGCTCCTCGCGGCCGTCGCTTGCCCACTGGCCGTAGGAGACACAGTGCAGCCCGCACACGTCCAGGATGTTCATCGCCAGGCTGCCCACGTAGGCGACGTCCTGTCCGCCCATGTTCGCGCCTGCCACGCGCCCGTGATCCACCGCCGTGGGCTGGATGGCGTGGACTTCCCTGCGCCCGGTAATCAGCTCCGGCCCCTGAGCGCAGTCGCCGGCGGCGTAGACTCCCGGCGCGCTGGTACGGCAGTGGTTGTCAACCAGGATCCCCTGCTGGCACTCGATCCCCGCTTCCCGGGCCAGATCGATGTTGGGCTGGACGCCGGTAGCCAGGATCACCAGATCCGCGAGCACCTGGCCGCCGCTGGCGAACCGGATCGCTTTCCGCCCATCCCGCGCCTCGATCGCCGTAACCCCCTCGCCGGTGCGGACCTCAATACCCTTCCCCGCCAGCCACTGCTGCACCATCTGCGCGCTCTCTCGGTCCAGCATCCGCGGCAGGATCTGGTCCTCGATCTCCACCACCCGCTGCCGGTTGCCCCGCTTGTAGATAGCGTTCAGGACGATGAAGCCGATGAAGCCCGCGCCGATGAGGCACACCTCCGCGCCCGGAGGGAGGGCCTGGATCGCCTGCCGCGCGTCCGCCAGCGCCCACAGGGTGATGACCCCGGGCAGATCCGCCCCGGGCACGGGCAGCCGCTGCGCCCGCGATCCTGTGGCGAGGAGCAGGTTATCGTAGGGCAGGGTCGCGCCGTCGTCCAGGGCCACCGTCCGCGCGGCGGTGTCCAGCTGCCGCGCCTGCCTGCCCAGGCGCGCGTCCACGCCCAGCCGCTGGTAGAAGTCCGGCCCGCCCGTAAAGACCTGCTCCTCGGGCACCTCGCCTGCGAGATAGTAGGGCAGCGCCATGCGCGCGTAGGCCGGCTCATCGCTGACCAGGGTGATCTGCGCCGCCGGGTCCGCGCGACGGATCTCCTCGATGGCGTACATTCCGGCGGGCCCGCCGCCGATGATTACGTTTCGTGTGGGCATCTTCCTTCTCCCAGGGAATGGTGCTCAGGCAGATGGAGCGCTTCCTCACGGTCGCGCTACGGTTTCACACAGCCAGCTACCCCCCGCCCCGCAGCAGGGCCAGCCGCAGCATCTCCGCCACACCCGCGCCGCCGTCCGGCGTCTCCCATTGCGCCGTGACCCGGGAGCGCGGCAAGCGCAGCGCGCCGCCCGGCCGGTGATCCGGCAGCGCTGCCGCCTCCAGTTCCAACGCCCCACCGCCGGGTCCTTCCGCCTTCAGGCAGATCCGGTCTGCAACGGTTTCGCTCCGGCAGGACCACCCCTCCGCCCGCAGCCGCCGCGCCACCAGCTCCGCGACTTCTTCAGGCCAGAAGGCCATCTCCTTCGTCCAGCCGGCCATCACGCCTTCTCACCACGGAGACACAGAGGTACGGAGAGAACTCCCGAACGGGAGAAAGGGGAAATGGGCGACCAGACCTGATGGCCCTGCCCCTTCTCTCACTCCCCCACTCTTCTGCCCCCTGTTCCCTCTTCTCCGCGTCTCCGTGTCTCCGTGGTGCCATCAAGCCGGAATGCCCAGCTCCGCCAGCTTCTCCGGCGTCGGCCGGCCGTCTTCCGTCCACCCCCGCAACCGGTAGTACTCCGGCAGCATCTCGTGCAAGCGGTTGACCTGCCCCTGCGTTGGTCCGGCGGGGATCGGCTCCTCCAGAATGCGCTTCGGCAGCGTATCGTCCTTCGCCGTAAAGCCCGCCTTCTGATTCCAGAGCCGCTCCAGGTTCCAGATGCGCTCGCCCGCCTTCAGCAGGTCATCCAGCGTGTACTCGGTGCCCGTGGCAGCGGCCAGCTCTGGCCACAGATCCTCCAGGCCGATCCCGAACGTGAGGAAGATGCACACGCCGCTGGCATCGAACACGGAAGTCACATCTTGAAACAGCTTCACCCAGAACGCCTTGTTCTCCGTGGTGTGCGGGTCCAGCTTCTCGGGGATGCCCAGCAGCTCCGGCGCGATGGTGTACGACTTCAGGTGGCAGGCGCCGCGGTTGCTGGTGGCGTAGGTGAGCCCCATGCCCTGCACGGCGCGCGGGTCGTAGGCAGGGAACTCCGACCCCTTCACCCCCATAAAGAGCTCCGGCCGCCCGAACCTGGCGGTCATCCGCATCGCGCCCTCCGCCAGCTCGTTCCCGAATCCCTCCCGGTAGGCCGTGGCCTCCACCATGCGGACCAGCGCCTCGGCGCTGCCGAAGCGCAGCGGCATCCCCGTCTGCGCGTCCCCGATCGTCCCCGTCTCGTACATCTCCATCGCCGCAGCGAGGGTGGCGCCCATGGAGATCGGGTCCAAGCCCAGCTCATTGCACACGTAGTTGGCTTTAATGACTGCGTCCAGGTCGCTCACGCCGGTATCCGCGCCCAGCGCCCAGGCGGGCTCGTACTCCGGCCCCTCGGTGGCGATCTTCCAGTTACGCGGGTGGGTGGTGACCGCCCACCGGCCCGCGCCCTCGCCCAGGCGGTTCACCCGCCCGCAGGCAATCGTGCAGGCGAAGCAGGCCTTGTTGGTAATCAGTCGCTTCTCTCGCAGCTCCTCGCCCGAGATGTTGTAGGCCCCCTCGAACTGCGCTTCGCGGAAGTTGCGCGTGGGGAGCGTGCCCACCTCGTTGATCACGTTCATCAGCACGTCCGTGCCGTAGGTGGGCAGCCCCGCGCCGGTCACCGGGTGGAGCTTGAGCTTCTTCTTGAGCGCCCAGTGCGCTTCCATAAACTTCTGCGGGTTCGCCAGCCGCACCCCGCGCGTGCCGCGCACGGCAATCGCCTTCAGGTTCTTGCTCCCCATCACCGCACCCACGCCGGAGCGACCGGCGGCGCGGTGTTTGTCGTTCATAATACAGGCGAACTTCACCAGGTTCTCGCCCGCAGGGCCGATGGAAGCGATAATGGCATCCGGCTGGCCCAGCTCGGTGCGGATTCGGTCCTCTGTCTCAAAGACCGTCTTGCCCCAAAGATGGGCGGCGTCGCGGATCTCCACGTGGTCGTTGTAGATCCAGAGGTAGACCGGCCGGGGCGCTTTCCCCTCCAGGATCACCAGGTCGTAGCCTGCGAACTTCAGCTCCGGTCCCCAGTGGCCGCCGGAGTTGGAGGTGGTGATTGTGTTCGTTTGCAGGCCCTTGGTAATCACCATATAGCGGGCGCCGCAGGAGGCGCTCGTCCCTGTGAGTGGCCCGGTGGCGAAGATGATCTTATTGGCCGAATCCAGGGGGTGAATCCGGGGGTCCACCTCCTCGTAGAGGTAACGCGCCCCCACGCCGCGTCCGCCGATGTACTCCCGCGCCCACTGCTCGTTCAGCGGCTCGGCCTTCGTCGTGCCGTCCGTCAGGTTCACGCGCAGGATTCTGCCCGTCCAGCCGTAGAGTGCCATCAGGATCCTCCCCCATCAGGCATCGTCCTGCCCCCAGTTGGGCGGGATGTTGGCGTCCTTATCCCCATAGGTGATCTGAATGTAATTCAGCTGGCCCTGGAAATACCCCGTGACTCCGGGGAGCATGCAGAGTACCAGGGAGAGCGCCGGGGTGCCTCCCCACGGCACTGGCAGCGGCTGCTCCAGATCCGCTGTAGAGAGTTCCGCGATCACAGACTGGAGCCGCGCGAAAGCGGCGTCCAGGCGCGCTTTAGATTCCTCCCGGCTTCCTGGCGCGGGCGGAGGCGCCATCCCCTCTGGCATGGCGCGGTTCTGCGCCAGATACGCGAGAAAATGGAGGAAGCCCTCCAGCTTACCAGCCACTTGCAGCGGCGTGGGAGCCCCTACCGCCGGGCTCCAGTGCAGACGGTCGTCCGGCGTGCGGTCCAGTCCGTACAGGAACCGGCTCCGGGCCATTAAGAGACCCTTCAAGAGGTCCCGAACCTGCGGAATTGCCATGCGATGCCTCCCGTGTGGAATTGAACCCCTCATCCCGAGATCACATCCAGGTAGTTCTGGTTAACCATCTCCCTCCACGGCTCCAGCCAGGGCGCCTCGCGGCCCACCTCCGAGTACTCGATCGCCCCCGTGGGGCAGGCCTTCGCGCACGCCGGATCCCCCGCGCACAGGTCGCACTTATAGGCCTTGTGCGTGTCCGGATTGTAGAACACCGTCCCGAACGGGCAGGCGATGGCGCACAGCCCGCAGCCGACACACACCTGCTCCAGCACCACCTTGGCTCCCGTGGCCGGACTGATGGCGATGGCATTAGTCGGGCACGACGTCATGCACCACGCCTCCTCGCATTGGAAGCAGGTGTAGGGCGAGTAGCTGGCCAGCTCGTCGAAGATGTTGACGCGGATTAGCGACCGCGACGGCTGGAACGTGCCGGTCTGCACCCAGGAACAGGCCAGCTCGCACTGCATGCAGCCGGTGCACTTCTCGGGGATGATATTCAGGGCCTTCACGATGCTAACTCCTTGAGATAGGGGACTCTTCCACCCCCAGGTTGGACAGCCGCCGATTGCGGTCCCTCCGGATCGCCCGTAGGGACAGAAGGAGGGGCGGCGCGCGCCCATCCCGCCTGGGGCCGCCCATTGTGTTCTTGTTGGGTGCTGATGCGGAGTTTTCCTACCAGGGACTCACTTTCCGGGCGCGCGTTCCCCGGCGCGCAGGAAAGTGCCGCCGACTCCTGGTAAGGAAACGACGGCGGCGGGGCGAGCGTATTTCTTCTGCGGAAGCCGTCCTGCCCGTGCGCGCGCCGGAGAACGCCCTATGCGCCTACGTTGCCTGATCGCCATTCTGGGTCTCGCCCTCGTCACCGCCTCCCCGGGGCGCGCGCAGACGCCCCTCCCGGCGCAATCGGGACCGGCGCCGCAAACCGTCCGTACCGCGCGCTACCCGGCCCTTTCTCCGGATGGTAGCCGGATTGCCTTCTCCTGGCAGGCGGATATCTGGATCGTCCCTGCTGCGGGCGGTGAGGCACGGCGCATTAAGCATGATGGCCACGACATCCGCCCGAAGTGGTCCCCGGACGGGGGCACTCTG
>JACQGL010000075.1 GCA_016199525.1 Armatimonadota bacterium | reverse complement strand
CATCGGCCTGGTCCTGCTGGCGATCGGGGCGGTCGTCTACGGAGTGGAGCGATTGCTGGGCGCGCGGGCAGGGCAACTGCCAGGCGATCTGGTGATCCGCAGTGACGGGTGGCGTATCTACGCCCCCTTGGGCACGGCGCTGCTCATCAGTCTGGCGTTGACGGTGTTGCTCAACCTGATCTTCTGGCTGTGGCGGCGGTGAGAGGAGCATCCACCACGGCGCCGCCTGGCACTGAAAGTGATACAACCCGGGCAGGCGGCCCTATGGGACGTGCCGCGTGCATCGAGGGAGGGCGTGGGATGTTCGGAAGTATTGGACCAACCGAGCTGCTGGTGATTATGGCGCTGGCGCTCCTGTTCTTTGGCCCCAAGAAGCTGCCGGAGATCGGGCGCAGCCTGGGAGGAGCCTTACGGGAGTTCCGACGCGCCTCCCAAAACTTCATGGACGCCCTCAACCACCCCGACCTGCTACTGGAAGACAATGAGGCGGACCGGCCGCCGCCCAAGTCGATCGAGTTCCCGGCGCCCCCGCCCGTGGAGATGGCTGCGGAGCCCACGTCCGAGGCCGGGCCTTACGGATCCGACTTTCTCCCCGCCGACGAGACCGCCAGCGATGGCAGGCAGAGCGCCCTCATGGCGGATAAGTCGCTTGCCAGCTCTACCGACGCTTCTGGCACGCCCGGAAGGAAGGGATAACCGCATGTTTGGCTTGCACGGCCAGGAATTGATCCTCATCCTGATCATCGTCCTCGTCATCTTCGGCGGCTCGAAAATCCCGCAGCTGGCGCGAGGTCTGGGAGAAGGAATCCGAGAGTTCAAGAAAGCAGCGCGCGGGTCCGCCTCTGCAGAAGAGCCCGGGCGCGGGGAGACCAAGACCACGCCTCCCCCCGACACCAGGGCATAGGCAGCCCGATTCAGGAACGCGGGGAACCTCGTACCGCCCGGCCCTACGGAAGCTGTATGGGTACGGATAGAGCGGGCCAGGCGAGAAGCAACCGGGGTGAGTATGCCGGTTGCTGATCTGCCGCTGTTCTGGTAAGGAGGCGCCCGAAGCCGATAATCTCTTACCCGGGCAAGGAATTTTGTCTCTGGCGCCCGAAAGGTGAGTACGTAAACGTATCCCGGTCGTCAAAAGACGGGAAGAGAGATGGGTGACAGCGCGGCGTGAAACTCGTCCGGCTGTTCCCCACGCCTATAGGGGTGAACCACACGCCATGAGACGAGGAACCCTGGTCTGGACGCTGACGATCGCGGTGGGGCTGGTGTGGCTGGCGGCGCGGCCCGCACACACGCAGACGAGTACACCCAAGCCGCTCACTCTCCTTGAACCCAACGAGGGAGCCGTCGTCCGCGAAAACGTGAAGATTGCCATTCCCCGGGAGTGCGTACCGGACAACGGCTTCGCGAGCATCTTTGTGGATGATCAGTTCCGCGTCGCGCTGTCACCGCCTCCCCTGGAAACGCTGAATCCGGAAGATACAGAGTCCGCGCGCACACCGAAACCCCCGTCCCCGCTTACTTACACCTGGGAAACGAAGCGGCTGGACCCGGACATCTCGTTGCCCATGGAGCGACGCCAGGTGCAGGATGGAGAGCACCGGGTGGAGGTGCGCACCTTTGATGCCAATGGGCAGGAGGTAGAGCGCACCCAGGCGGTGGTTCGAGTGGAGAACCACATCCCGGCCTCCCCCACTACCCCTATCCGGCTCGTCTATCGCGGCACCGTGGGCGATTTGTGGTTCCTGAGCCTCGACGTGGCGCTGGACGCACGGATGAAGGACTTCTATCGCTACCGCAACTTCTCCTACGCGAAGTTCAACCACAAAGAGCAGGGCAAGTACCTGCTGGCGCTGGAGGACTTGCAACCGGGTCTGAACGCTGCGTTCATCCGTGAGCGCCGGGAATCCCCTATTCTGCTGGAGACAAATCTGTTCAAGCAGAAGATCCGGATGGATAGCTCCTCACGCTACTACGGGCTGAATGGGCGCGGCCAGGCGGAACCCAGCCAGCAGATGATCCGCGAAGGGCGCAAGCCGATTATCAACCCGATTGGACTCCCGGGCCGAACCGTGCGGATGAATGAAACGTTTGATACCACCGTACGGGTGAACCTGGGGGCCTACATACCCGCCCTGCTGGAGATCCAGAACGTCACCGTGCGGATGACGGGGCTGGAATGGGAAGGGGGAGCCCGCGCAGTGAAGATTGAGGCGGACTATAACCAGAGCGCGCTGCCGCACACGAAACTCACCATCCTCACGCAGCGGATCCACGATGCCGAGTTCCAGCTCGAGAAGGGACACAGCACCATCTGGTTCGCTTACGAGCTGGGCCGGGTGGTGCGCGCAGAGCACGATATTTCCGGGGTGCTGCGCGTGGATATGAGCCAGCTGTCACCAGGGCAGCAGCAGGGCCCGTACCCAGGGGGAGCCTATGAAGGCGTTCCGGGCAGTATGCTCCTCGGCCAGCCTGGAACTGTCGGCGGCTCAGGCCAGCTTCCTTGGCAAGGAACGAGCGAGGAAATGGCGAGGATGCTCAGTGCTTTCGGTGGCGCAACAGGACCTATCCCCCAGCGCCAGGGCAGGTCTGGAGCCGCGCCCGGTGGCGAGCTCGGACCTTATGGCGGCGGGCCGCCCGGAGGTTACGCCCCGGGAAGCCCCTATGGCGGTGTGGGCCCCTCCGGTGGCGCGAGTCCCTATGGCGGCATGGGGCCCTACGGCGGTGTGGGCCCCTCCGGTGGCGCGAGTCCCTATGGCGGCATGGGGCCCTATGGCGGTGTGGGCCCCTCCGGTGGCGTGAGCCCTTACGGCGGCGCAAGCCCCTACGGCGGTGCGAGACAGCCTCGAACCGGCACGAGACGGCCCGGCAGTGGTGAGAGAGTGTCACCTGCAGTCGTTCCACCGCCGGCGACGGGTTACGGGATGATGAACCAGGGCCTGCCTATGGGCCCCGGGGGGGCTTCCGTCCCCGCTGGCCAGGGCGCTGCCACCCCACCCATGGACAAGGTGCAGGACTACACTATCGTGTTGAAGGTGAGCTCCAGAACTATTCCTGAGGAGTAGCCCGGGCATGTAGCGCACGGCAGCGTCCGGCGGCCCGCTCCGAACGTGCTCGGAGCGGGCCGCTGTTGTCCTCAGAGCGCTCCCTAAAGAGGAGATCCTCATCGCGACGGTACAGCCGTGCGCCCCATAAGGGAGAGCGCAAACAGCCACACAGGCAGCGGCCCGCTTCCGGCAGCCGGCCTATCAGAAGCGCTCATCTAATGGAATGAAAGCACGGTGAGCCGTCTTTCCCGCCCCCTGGCAAACCTTCCATCGAGCGCGTCTCTGCAGCCCGGGCCTCTCCCGTGCAGTGCGTGCTCCCGCCCATGCCATTTTGTTTGGTAAAATGCCTCTGGGCTCCGGTCCGGCGTTCCAGAATTGCATCGCGGGCGCCGCGGCGTGCTTCACGGGGCAGGACGCCAGGAAACCGTAACTAAAGGGCAGGTGGACATGCAGAACCGATCTTCGGGGGTGGATGATCCTGACGCCCGGACGCGCTCCGACGGGGAACGGGCCCGACGGGAGCGCAAGGGCGAGCGGAAACTGATGGCGCACCGACGACGTGACCAAAAAGAAGACTTCAAGGAAATGGAGCTCTGGGAGCACCTCGCCGAGCTCCGCACGCGGATGATCCGGACCATCACCTACATCGGAGTGGGAGCGGCGGCGGGCTGGTTCATCTACCCGTGGCTGTACCGGTTCCTGGAGGAGCCGCTGCGCCAGGTTCAGCAGCACCACCCGAACATCAAGTGGGCTTTCCGCCATCTCACGGAGCCGTTCTTCCTCCGGCTGAAAGTGGCGGTGATCTCCGGCCTGGTCCTGGCCATGCCGCCCGTGCTGGGAGAGATCTGGGGGTTCGTGGCTCCGGGCCTCACCCGCCGCGAACGCAAGGTGTTCTACCTCGCCCTGCCGCTCAGCGTGTTTTTCTTCACCCTCGGCGCCGCGGCTGGCTGGCTGGTGCTCCCCCCCGCGATGGAGTACTTCGTCTCCTTCCTCACCCCGGGGGCGGGCGTGACGTTCGAGCTGCTCCAAGACCCTGCCGATTACATTCTATTCATTGTGAAGATGATCCTGGCGTTCGGACTTGTGTTCGAACTCCCCGTAGTGCTGATGGGGCTCGGTTACGCTGGTTTGTTGAACTCGCGCGCGCTTACCAAGCACTGGCGGACGGCGGTTGTGGGGCTGTCCATCGTGGCGGCGGTGGTCACTCCGTCCAACGACGCCCTGACGATGAGTATGATGCTCGTGCCGCTGGTGATCCTCTACTTCGGCAGCATCTTCCTGGTGAAGTGGGTCGAAAAGCGCAAACATCGTCCTATGTAGAGGAGGGCGGCGCCGAGCGATGACCCCCCGCGAATTCCTGGCGCGCCTGCGACGGCTGCCGGATTACCGGCGCCAGCTGCTGGCGTGCCGCATCCTGCCCGCGCAGCCAGCCCGGTTCGGCTCGCTGGCGCGGCCGCTGCCGGACGCGGTGGCCGCCTCCCTGCAAGCCCAGGGCATCGAGCGCCTCTACACCCACCAGGCCAGCGCAGTGGACGCCGCTCGCGCGGGAGCGGATGTCACCATCGTCACGAGCACGGCCAGCGGTAAGACGCTCTGCTACAACCTGCCCGTGGTGGAGCGATTGCTGGCCGAGCCGGCCGCCCGGGCACTCTACCTTTACCCCACCAAGGCTCTGGCCCAGGACCAGCTGGGCAAGCTAAACGCCTGGGACTTCTTCCGGGAGCTGCGGCCCGCCACCTACGACGGCGATACCCCCCGGGACGAGCGGGGCCTCGTCCGGCGCAAGGCGCGGGTGATCCTCAGCAACCCGGACATGCTGCACGTAAGCATCCTGCCCAACCATCCCGCATGGGCCTCCTTCCTGGCGTCTCTCCGGTTTGTGGTGGTGGACGAAGTCCACGCCTACCGGGGCGTGTTCGGCAGTCACGTGGCGCTGGTGCTCCGCCGGCTCCAGCGGCTCTGCGAGCACTACGGCAGCCGGCCGCAGTTCCTATGCACTTCGGCCACTATCGCTAATCCCCAGGCGCACGTGGAGCGGTTACTGGGCCGGCCCACACACCTGGTGGCGGAGGACGGCGCGCCCCGCGGGGAACGCTGGTTCGCTCTCTGGAACCCGCCGCTCCTGGATGCGAAGACGGGCGAGCGCCGCAGCGCCATCACTGAAGCGACGCAACTGTTCGTAGAGATGGCGAAAGCAGGGGTGCGAAACATCACGTTTACCCGTGCCCGTGTGGTGGCGGAACTTATCCTCCGCTACGCGCAGGCTTCCCTGAGAGCCGGGGATGAGCCGCTCCGCGAACGGATCGCCGCTTACCGCGCCGGTTATCGGGCCGAGCAGAGGCGACAGCTGGAGCAGCGTCTGTTCCACGGCGACCTGGTGGGCGTGGTCGCTACTAACGCCCTGGAGCTGGGCGTGGACGTGGGGGGATTGGACGCCGTGGTGCTGGTAGGGTTCCCGGGAACGATCGCCAGCACCTGGCAGCAGGCGGGCCGCGCCGGCCGGAGCCAGCGCCCTGCACTCGCCCTCATGGTGGCGCTGGATAACCCGCTCGACCAGTTCCTGGCCCGCAATCCTCACTACCTCTTCGAGCAGCCGCCCGAGCAGGCGACCATCGACCCGGGGAATCCCTACATCCTCCTGCGTCATCTGGTGTGCGCCGCGATGGAAAAGCCTCTGGGGCCGGAGGACCAGGCGCGCTTCGGCCCGTTGCTGGCCAGGATCGCGGATGCGCTCGTGGAGGCCGGGGAACTCCGCTCCCTCGATAGCCGCTACTACTGGTCCGGAACCGGCTACCCCGCCCGCGACGTGGACATCCGCAGCGCGGGCGGCGCACCCTACTCCATCTTCAACTGCGGCGAGGGCGACCGGCTGCTGGGCACGGTGGATGCGGAGACGGCGTTCCGTGTGGTCTACCCCGGCGCGATCTACCTGCACCAGGGCGATTCCTACGCGGTGGAGCGGCTGGATCTGGAAGCCCGCGCCGCCTATGTGCGGCCAGTGAACGTCCCCTACTACACCACTCCTCGGGTGCAGTCCAGCGTGACGGTAGAAGAGGAGCGCGAGTCGCACGCTGTGGGCGGCGCGCAGGTGGCGTTTGGGGAAGTGACGGCCACCACGCACGTAATCGGTTACCGCAAACACCGCCTCTTCTCTGAAGAAGTGCTGGAACAGGCGGACCTCGATCTGCCGCCACGCTCCTACCGAACGGAGGGCCTGTGGCTTACCGTGCCCGTCGAAGCGCAGGTGGCCGCCGCGCCGCAAGGAGTGGATCTCCTGGGAGCAATCCACGCCATCGAGCACGCGGCGCTGGCCGTGGCGCCGCTGTTCGCAATGTGCGACCGGTGGGATCTGGACGGCACGAGCCACCCGAACCCCCCGGACCTGGGCCTGCCGACGATCTTCCTCCACGACGCCTACCCGGGGGGAGTGGGGATTGCGGATCGCTGCTACCGCGAGATCGAGGCGCTGCTGGCGCGGACGCGGGAGGCGATCGAGGGCTGCGAGTGCGAGGCAGGCTGCCCCGGGTGCATCCACAGCCCCACGTGCGGGAGCATGAACGAGCCGCTGGACAAAGCGGGAGCGGTCTGGCTGCTCCAGCGGCTGCTGGGGATGGGCCAAAGCGAAACCCCGGCGTGAGAACAGGATCAACCCTCCCCATTCGCGGAGACGGGCTTCCCTCCGGCCAGCTGGATGTCGCTGCGGCGGTACACCGCGCAGTCCTTCAACTTCATTGCCGGCTGCTTCACCCCGAAAGTGTGGGTTCGGCCACCCCCGCCTTTACCCGCCCTGCTTCCTTCGTACTTCCAGTCGTCCCTGGTCAGGTAGACTACGTCCACTCGCCAGATGATTACCGGCTTGCCGGGTTCGATAGATTGCGTTGGATCGACTAGATAGCGCCAGACGATGTACCAGCCCTCGTGGTCATAGTGGGACTGGATCGACCAGGGACGCTTGCTGGCTTTGGATTCTAGGCAGTCGCCCGGCGCGATGGTGCCGTCACCGCGCCTTCGGCCCCTTCGGCAGAGATCGGGAAAGCGCGTCTGTGCCAGGTCAATGTGGCGCACCTTCTCGTACTGGCTATGCCTGTCAAGCGCGCGAGTTCCGAAGATGCCCACAATCGCGCTGAACACATTCATCTGATCGAAGTAGATATCCACAAAGTCGGCCAGTTCCCGCTCAATGGAGTCAATCGAGTTGCGAATCGCGGGAATCGTGAGACCCGGTGGCAACGGCACGGAGCTATCGAAGTCCTGGCTTCGAGCCATTGCCGCTAACCTCATCTACTTCAAGAGCCACCAGTCGGGGAATTGCGGCGAGCGCCAGCTCAAAATACTCGGGGCTGATCTCCAGGCCGATGGCGTGCAGCCCAAGTGCACACGCCGCCGCAATAGTGGAGCCGGAGCCCATAAATGGATCCAGGATAACGCCTTCGCCCAAGGGAAGGGCCGCGCGAGCTAACTGGCGCAGAAAGTGCTGCGGCTTCAGCGAGGGGTGAGGCGCGATGTTGTATTCGTTCCTGCGCGTCGGGGATGAATAAATCAGGTCCCGGAACGGCTCTTCGGCTGAAATGCGACGTAGGCCGCCGGTCTTCCATTTGCGCAGGTTGTCCTGCACCCGGCCCTCGCATGGCTTGCGGAACAGTCCCCACGGCTCCCAGCACGACTTGGGGAGTACAGAAACGTCCGGGAACTCGGCGTGCGCGTTCTTTGGCCTGTCGCCGCCACGAAGGCGATGCACAACGCGAATGATCTCGCCGCGAGGCTCGAAGCCAGTCTCAATGAACGGCGCGTACACTAGATAGGATACCAACGGATTCGTGGCAATGAATACATGCGCTCCCGGGACAAGGACGGGATAGAGCGCAGCGGCAAAGCGGGTGAAGAACGCCCGAAGCGCCGCTTTGTCCTGCTCTGTAAGCACAGTAAAGCGCGGCAGAGGCCGCCGCTTCGCCCCGTCAAAGGCCGGGGGAATGCGCCACACGCCCCCCCGGCCGCGCTTCATCTTCTCCAGTTCCTTCTCGGTGTACTCAAGAAGCCCGTAGGGAGGATCGGTCACCACCGCGTGAATGGAGCGCGGTGGTTGCTCCGCCAGCCACGGAAAGGCATCCACATTATGGATGGAGTAGATTTCGGTGCACGCGGCCGGCACAGAGAGGCACGAGGCTTGCTCCTGCGAGTAGTCCAGGCCTGGTAACTTGAGTTCTTGCAGTGTCATCCGGGTGCGGTAGGTGCCCTGGACGGCAGTGGTGCTGTGCCAGGTTGTGCGAACTTTTCTCTGCCGTTCTTATGGTATCCTGCATCTCACCGCCCGTGCAAGCAACCGCCGGGCAGGCGTCCCCTGTTGCCTGTCGCTCGTGGAGATCTATGGCGGCATCTGATTCCCGCCCGCATCCGCCTGTCGCTGAGCGCCGGGGTGCTGCAACCCAGAATCCCAATATCCAGCGCCCTACTTCGCCGCCAGCTCCAGCTCCTGAATATCTCCCGGCTTCAACTCGAGGGAGGTCCGGGTGGTCTTCTCGCCTATGGTGACTTCCAGCGTGTAGCGTCCCGCCTTCAAGCCGCCCGCGCCGAACGAGCCGTCCGCGAGGGTGGCCATTTCCTGGACGACCTTCCGCTTACTGTCCTTGAGCACCACACGGGCGCCAGCGACCGGCTGCCCATCCCCTGCGCGCAGGTGGCCGGCGAACGCCGCGGGTCTGGGCCGCAGCCGCAGCCGCACCACGTTGGTCTTTCCGGGTACCAGAGTGACGGTCGTCTTCTCGTCATAATAACCAGCGGCATGGCTGGCGATGGAGTACTGCCCGGCAGGGACGTCCTCGGCGCTGAAGCGGCCACGACCATCAGTGAGCACCACCCCGGGCTCGGCTTCGCCATAGGAAATAATCGCTTCCACCTCGGGAATAGGGTGGCCGGTTTCCGCGTTGAGGAACTGCCCATCGAAGGCGGCGGGTGGAGGAGTGAGGGGGTCAGGGTTCTGCTCCCGGAACACCGCCGGCCCCTGGCCCCGTCGATCCCGATCCCGATCATCGAAGTTCCAGAGCAGCGAGGGATAGGTATAGCGGCCGAGTGGCCCCGTTTTCCAGTAGAGCTTGACGGCGCGCGGCTTCTCCTTCTTCTCGCCTCCCGCTACGGCGAGACCCGCGTTGCCCACCGTCAGTAGCCCGGCCAGGACGCCTGCGAAGAGCACAACGCGCATCGGTCGCGTAGAACGCCGCGCGGTCCGTCTTAGTTGTGGCTGCATAGGATCACCTCTTGGTGTAGCGGAAGTAAAGGGGCGGGGAACGGCGGGATCGGGAAGCGAGAGAACGGAGGGCCGATCCGGTGAGCACCGGGAAGCGCCCTGGAATCTTTCTGTTGCTCTCCGGTCTCCTCGTCTGATCATTCTGCCGCCGACTGAAGCCGCTCGCCAGCGTATCGGTCCCCCTAATATTGATGTCGGTAAGTCAGGGATCGTTGCACCGGTAGGGCGCCGTGCAGGCATGCGTTCTGCCGGCGTTTTCGGGGCGATTATGCAGCAACAACCTGCCGGACGTGCCCCACAGGCCCCGAAAGCTTTCGGGGCAGGCCGGGTGACGACGGCGTGGGGACCTCCTCTGGCAGGCGGAAGTTCCGCCCGCCACCGCGAACAGCAAAGGGGCGGCCGCATTGGGAAGTGCGGATTGCGGCATGCAGACTGCCCAACAGGGGGCGCTACATCCCACGTCCCGCGTTTCTTGTGCCGCAAAAGAAGCTCACACCAAGATATAAATAAAGTCTGCCGGTTCTGGGCGATTTTGCGGCTTGCGTGAGCCCTGTTATCCCTGTGTTCCGCGTTGAGAAGGAAGGAGACGGAGTGGGCAAGCCACCTTGCATCGAGCTGTTCGCCATCGGCACAGAGCTGGTTCTGGGCCGGATTCAAGATACCAACTCGTTCTGGATGTCGCAACGGATCGCTTCTTTGGGAGGCAACCTGCGGCGCGTCACCCTACTACCGGACGACCTGGAGGAGATCATCCGTGCGCTTCAGGATAGCCTCACCCGCGGCACGGACATCGTCGTCACTTGTGGCGGCCTCGGCCCGACCCCCGACGACCTGACCATGGAGGCCGTGGCGCGCGTCGCCCGCCGCTCCCTGACCATCCACGATGCCACGCTGGCAGACTACGTGCGCCGGCGGAACCTCTCCGGTCCGGAGGAGGTGAGCCCCGGCCTGCGCAAGATGGCCACTATCCCTGAAGGGTCGCAGGTGTTCCAGAACCCCGCAGGCTGGGCGCCCTGCACCGTCGTCCCCGCCGCCAACGCGGCGATTGTGATCCTGCCCGGCCCGCCGCGGGAGATGGAGGCGGTGTTTACCATGTACGTGGCGGATTACATCGCCTCCCGGACGGCGAACCGGTCCGCCGCGCTGCGGGTGCGGGTGGATATGTTCGAGTCGGAGGCCAGCCCCGTAATGCAGGAAGTGATGCGCCGCTGCCCCGGAACCTACCTGAAAGCCTATGTAGCGATGCGGGACGGCCCCACCCAGATGCTGCCCGTGGATATCGTGGCCAACGGAAACAGCGATGAAGACGTCCATCGTATCCTGCGCGAAGCCGTGCAGCAGTT
>JACQGL010000071.1 GCA_016199525.1 Armatimonadota bacterium | reverse complement strand
GACTACTAGTCCGATGGTAAGCGTTAGCGCCACCCGCTCGCAGTCGGAAAGGCGCTGCTTGAGACGCTGCACGAGTTCCACATCGATCCGGATGGTGCCGGTTATCCGCTCTGCGCAGCGCATTACGTCCTGCTGGAGGTCATCGTAAGCGTCGCTCATCTCGCGCTCAGCAATCTCGTAACCTGCCGCTCCGTGATCCCGGCTCGCAGACCGAGGGCACGGTGATAGCGCGTTCAATATAGGAAACGCGGGCTATTCCGGGCGACCTCGTGGAGCAGGCCGTGGCGGGCCAGCGCCTCCACCACCACCAGTGTCTTTTCGGCTCGCTGGGTGTGGCCCCAGGCCCCATCCGGCCGGCGCAGGCGGCAAATCAGCGGCAGCGAGCGCTCCAGCTGCTCCCTGGCTTCCGGCCACTCACCAAGCGCATAGAGGATAAAGTAGAACAGGGGTCCGCCCCGGTTGCGCCAGGCGCCGTCTCGCTGGACCGAGGCCAGCCAGGCGAGACCCGAAAGGCCCCGTGCACGGGCCTCTTCCCCGGGAATCAGGGCCAGTGCCGCCAGCAGGTTGGCGGTGCAGCGAGGGCAGCACCGGCGGCCGCCGGGGTAGCGCGCCAGGAGGAACTCTGCCGCCGCCCGCAGGGGGGCCTCATCCGCCAGTCCGAGCGGCAGGAGGTGGGCGAGCGCATAGCCGTGGAGGTCCACCCCTCGTTTTGCGATCGCCAGCTCTTCGCCCATCACCGTGGGATAGCTATTGACTACCTCGTCCCGTTCGTGGAACTCGCCGTGCGCATCCAGGCGTGCGTAGATCCAGGCCAGCGCCCGGCGAACGGCGGGGTGGTGCCGATTCACGCCCAGCAGATGAAGCTGGTAGAGTCGCCAGACGGTCCAGCCGAGCGAAGCATTCCAACTGCCACCCGCGAGTTGCGTGAGCAACAATCCCCGCCGTAACCCTTCACATTGCGCCTCATCCACGGGGAGTCGGAGGCCCAGGAGGTTTCGTCGGGCGAGGATCGCGGGTAGATTGCGCTGGCTGGCCAGAAATCGGAGCGGTGGATAGGCGTGCCACCAACCGTCTGGCGCACGGGCGGGCGCGAGGCCGCAGTCGGGACACTGCGGGGCGCCGGCGGGCAGGAATGAAAGGCATTCCGGACAGAGCATGGCACGGGCGGCAGGTTATCGGGGGCGCGGGCGCTCCCGATGGCAGCGCGGCAGGCGGCCGGCCAGGCGCAGGGGCGGCGGCGTCTCCCGGAGGGCGGCTTCCCAGGGCTCCGGCTCGTCGGGCGGCAGAGGACGTAGCCGCGGATAGGCTTCCGCCAGCTGCCGCAGCGCCGCCGCCACGCTGGGACGCCGGCGCTGGCGACTGACTACCGGCACGAGCAGATTGTAGCGCTCGATCAGTGCGTCCAGCTCCCGCAGCTGCTCCAGGGCCCGCAGCAGGAAGCGGTCCCGCGCCCGGTCGAGGGCAGCCAGCGCAGCGAGATCGGTCTGCGCCGCGGCGCGGGCGAGGTCCCGCTCCCGGCGCCGCGCGCCGCGGCGTTCCAGGGCGAGGCGCCGCTGCTTCCGGCGATCGATCTCTCGTTCGAGTTCGATCCATTCGGGGGTAAGGTGCGCGTTCCGAAGCACGTGATAGGCGGCGCGGAGTTCGGGCGGGACTTGGGGATCGGAGGACAAGGACAGATCGAGCGGACGCCCGGCGCCCTCCAGGTCCTCGAACTCGCCCCGCTCCTGGGCATCTTTGATCTTTCGTTCGGCAATCAGTTCGATCCAGCTCATAATAAGTGAACGAAAGGATGAGTAAACGACAGGACGAGTAGGACACTATCTCAAAAGGGTGGGTGGTGGCGAAAGCGGTAGGCTCCAGAGGGTGCCCCCGCACTCCCAAGACGAAGCAGACACACCGACGCCAGCCATCCGTCGGTTTGAGATAGTTTTAGCGGCGAAGAAACGAGTCGCCAGCCGGCGTGATGCCTCGTTTCCTTTTGTTCTCTTTCCCCTTTCGTTGTTCGTATTCGTTGTACCGCAATCAGCGCAGGCGAGGTGAGTGATCGGCTTGGAACCCCTTCGCCGCACCGTCTGACCGGGAGACACGGATGCCTCCCCCCTGGCTTTTCTGGGAACCGGACGGCGGGCGGGGTCCCGAAAGCTTTCGGGACGGGAGAGGTGGCAGTGGAGGCGTGGGACCTGATACGTGGGGAAACTGCCGCCGATCTCCTCCCGCGCCTGCCACCGGAGGAGACGGAGTTCCTCATCCTCTGCTTCGAGGGGCCAGATTCCTATTCCCGCGTGGGGGGGTTGGGCGCACGAGTGACGGAACTGTGCCGCGCCCTGGCGGAATCCGGCTACCAGACCCACCTGGTGTTCATCGGCGATCCGATGCTCCCCGAGCGGGAGGTATCGCTGGAGGGGCGGCTGTGTCTGCACCGCCGGTGCGGCTGGATCAGCCGCTACTATCCCGGGGGCGTTTATGAGGGTGAAGAGGCAAAGGTCGCGGATTACCGAGCGGAGGTCCCCGGTTACGCGCTGGCGGAGATCATCCGCCCCGCGGTGGCGGCGGGGCGCCGGGTGGTGGTAATGGCGGAAGAGTGGCAGACGGCGGCGGTGGCCTGTGACCTGAGCGATACGCTCTACCACGCGGGTCTGCGCCGCCGCACGCTGATGCTCTGGAACGCCAACAGCGCTATCGGCTTCGACCGGCTGGACTGGCCCCGGCTACGCACCACCCAGGCGATTACTACCGTCAGCCGCTGGATGAAGCACCTGATGTGGGAGTGGGGGTGCAACGCCATCGTGATCCCCAATGGCATCCCCGCCCGCCTGCTTCATCCGGCGCCGCGCGTCGAACGGCTGGCGCGCGCCCTGCGCCAGCAGATCCCGGCCCGGCCGCTGCTCGTCAAGGTCGCTCGCTGGGACCCCGACAAGCGGTGGCACATGGCGGTGGAGGCAGTGGCGGGTTTGCGGAAGCGGGGTGTCCCGGCGCTGCTCATCGCCCGGGGCGGCAATGGCGATCACGGCGCGGATGTGCTCCGCAACGCGCGCGCGGCGGGCCTGCGGATTGCTGAGGTGGAGGGTGAGGCGGCGGATCCGGCGGCGGTCGTCGAGGCGCTGGTGGCGGCGGCTCCGGAAGCGGACCTGCTGAACGTGCAGTTCTGCCTCTCCGAGGCCGCGCTCCAGGTGTTCTACCGTGCCGCGGATGGCGTGCTGGCGAACAGCGGCCGTGAGCCGTTCGGCCTAGTGGGGCTGGAGGCGATGGCGGCGGGCGGCGTTGTCTACACGGGGGCGACAGGAGAAGACTATGCCCGACCGTTTGATAACGCCGTGGTGCTCGAGACGGACGATCCGCGGGAGATTACGGCGGCGGCTCTGGAGCTGCTCGCGCATCCCGAGCAGGCAGAGTGCCTGCGCCGCGAGGCGCGGGAGACGGCAGCGCGCTATACCTGGGATCGGGTGTTACCCCTCCTGCTGCGGCGCCTGCGCTATCTGGCTATGGTGGAGGGGTGGGAACAGTAGGACGGAGGCGGATCTGCCGGAGAGAATGAAGGTGGCTCGCTGGCGTGACTGGCTGGCCCTGGCGGCCTTCGTGGCGTTCTGCTTCACCGTGGCCGGGATCGGCGGCGCGTGGACCAGCACGTCCCTTGAAAGCTGGTACGCCTCCCTGCGCAAGCCGGCATGGACACCTCCGGAGGCGGTCTTTGGGCCGGTATGGAGCGCGCTGTACCTGGCTATGGCGGTGGCTGCCTGGCTGGTATGGCGCCGGGCGGGTTTCCGGGGCGCGGCGCGGCCGCTGGCTCTGTTTGCCGCACAACTGGCGCTGAATCTGGCGTGGACCTGGATCTTCTTCGGGCTGCGTCGGCCGGGCGCCGCGTTCGGGGAGGTGGCGCTGCTCTGGGCGGCAATCCTGGCCACGGTGCTTACGTTCCGCCGCGTGAGTTCCCCTGCGGCGTGGTTGCTGGTGCCCTACCTGTTGTGGGTCAGCTATGCGGCCGCGCTGAACTTTGCCATTTGGCGGCTGAATGCCTGAGCGCCGGGCCGGCGCGCGTGCCGAGCCGGCGGCGCGCTTTCCCCGGGAATGTGTGCTGCGCCGCCCGCGCGACCTGGTCAGCGCGGAGGAGAGCGAATCTGGCCCCGTGCAAGAAAGGGTACGCAACAGGTTATGTCCCAACACTTCATCGCCTACACCGTTATCCACCAGCCGCGGCGCCTGCGGCTGCCCGCCCGGCCAATCCCCGCGGGGGCTTCGCCCGAGGACATCGCCCGCTGCCTGTTCGACGAGGAGATGAACCAGCGCTACCTGGAGCAAGTAGCCCAGAAATGCTACCAACCAGCCACCGCCATGTTCCAGGACATGGTGGAGAATGGCTTCAAGCTGGGGCTGGGGATGTCGCTCTCTTTCCTGCGCCAGGCGGAGCAGTGGGACCCGGAACTGCTGGCGAGCATCCGCAAGCTGGTGGCCCATCCGAACGTGGAGATGATCGCGGTGGAGCCCTACCACAGCTTCCTGTTCTACGTGGATATCCGCCGGTTTGTGGAGCGGATGACCTGGGTGCGAGACGAGCTGGAGCGCCGCCTGGGGAAGCGCCCGCGCGTGAGCGATACCACCGAGATGTTTATGGCTAATGACATCTACTTTGCGCTGCGAGCGGCGGGCTACGAAGGGGCGGTGCTGGATGGTCGCGAGTGGGTGCTCCAGTGGCGGGAGCCGACTTATCTCTACCACTATCGGCAGCGGCCGTATCTGCTCTGCCGGCATTTTCGGCTGAGCGACGATGTGGGCTACCGGTTCAGCAACCGCGGCTGGGAAGGCTGGCCCCTGCGCGCGGATACCTACGCTCATTGGGTGCGTGAGGCGCAGGGCGATTTTGTGTTCGTGGGTTGGGACTATGAGACGTTCGGCGAGCACCACTGGCAGGATACGGGGATCTTCGAATTTGCGCGTCGCCTGCCGGAGGAGCTGCGCGCCTGCGGCATGGAGTTCGCCACCCCTGGTGAGGCGATCGATCTTTACCAGGAGCGCGCCCATCACCTGCCGCTTCCTGAATTCCCCACCACCTGGGCGGGGAGCGGCGGGGTGGAGTTCTTCCTGAGCAACGGCGCGCAGCAGGCCGTGTTCCAGTTGATGCACCACGCCTATAACAAGGCGCTCCTGACCGGCCAGCCCGCACTGATCGACCTGGCGATGTGGCTGCTACAGAGCGATAACCTGCACCTCATCCAGTGGTTTGGCAGGCTGGGGCAGGAGGCGGAAGTCTCCGCCTACTTCACGCCGCGCGAGTGGTGGGAGTTGGGCCCGGTGGGGATCGTTACTGAAATCCAGAACGTTTACAAGCAGTTTATCCGCGCACTGGATGCAGCAATCTGAAAAGCGAAGCCGGGAAGAACGAAAGCCGAATCCCCTTACACCCGCCGTCCATCTATACTCCGTCTTTTCAACTTATCGGCCTGGTAGCAAGAAAAGGGGCGGAGACAGAAAAAAAGGGGTTTTAAGGATGGAGGCAAGGTGGTATGGTACAAAATGCCTCGCCTCACCGGCGAGGCCCCCATTTAGTTCACGCTCCCGCGCCCTTCCGGGGAGCCACACGCGGCTGACCGGCGACAGCGGGAGCCGGGGGTCTGCCATGATCACCTTGATCGAGGTGGACGGCTCCCATTCCTCTCTGCAAGCCATCCGTTATGGCATCGCCGCAGCGACGGGTGCGTCGGAGTCGGGGATCGTCCTGCTCCATGTGAGCCCCTCTGGCCGCACGCGCGACCTCGAGCGGGGCCGCTTTTTGCTGGAAGATGGTCTGAAGACCTGCCAGTTCGTCGCCAAGTATATTACTATCAGGACGCGCCTGGAAGTGGGCGATCCGTGTGAGAAGCTGCCTGCAGTGGCGGAAGCCGAGGAGGCGGACCTGGTGGTCATCGGCTCCCATGGTTATGATTGCTTCCCGCACGTGGCCGACCTCGGCACGCATACCGCGCGACTGATCCGACAGCTAGGCCGCCCGGTGGTGGTGGTGGCGCCGGATGGCCGAGAGGTTAAACTAGCTTTGGACGCACCAGCGCCGTCGAGTGAAGCTGCGTATGACTTCCCAGTTCGGCCTGATAGGTAATGGTCGGGTTCTGGCCCGGATCCATGCCGACGGGTCGTTGACAGATACGTTTTTCCCCTCAGTTGGGTTTTACCGACACATCATCCAGTCCCAGTTCGGCCTGTTCTCCCAGAACATAGGTCGCGCGCTTTGGCTATCCAGCCCCGAGTTCACCTCTCGACAGCGGTACCTGGAAGGGACCAACGTCCTCGAGACGACCTTTATCTGCGACCAGATCCGCTGCGTGCTGACCGACTTCGTCCACCCCGACTTCGACGTGCTCGTCCGTAGCCTGGAGCTCGTCAACGAGGGCGCGGAGGCGGTGGAGGTCGCGGTGTTCCATATGGAAGCCTCATCGCTGGAGGAGAACCGGGGAAACTTCGGCCATAACGTCGCTTACTTCAGCAGTCTCCAGAACCATGTGGTTCGCTATCGCGGCCATCCCTGGGATAACGCCCTGGAGGCGCACGCGGTGCTGCTGATCGCAGGCATGCCGGAGCAGGATCAAATTCAGTGCGGCGTTTCTTACCAGCGGGAGGGCTCCGCGCAGGACGCGTTCCTGGACGTGGCGGACGGGAACCTGAGCTTCAACGCTTACTCTTCTGGCGACACAATGGGTGCCACCAGCGCTCTGCTATGGCGGCGCACCATCGCTCCCCACCGTTCCACACGGGTTACCATCCTTATGGCAGGAGCCCCCTACCTGTTCGAAGCGGAGGAGGCGCTGGCGCGCGCCCGTGCGGCCACACCGGATCACCTGCTGGGGCAGACGGTGGCTTACTGGCGGGAGTGGCTGGAAACGGGCCAGCGCTCGCTGCCGGAGAGTCCGGAGGCCCCGCTGGCGCCGCGCTGGCGCCAGATTTACCTGCGTTCCTTACTCCTGCTGAAGCTGCTGCAGGATGCACGCTTTGGCGCGATTATCGCTGCCCCGAACCTCTATCCGGATTACCGCTACTGCTGGCCCCGCGACGGCGTGTTCATCGCCTGGGCTCTGGACCGCTGCGGCTACCACGCGGAAGCGCGTCAGTTCTACCGCTGGTGCCGGCGCACCCAGGCTGCCGATGGCCTCTGGTCCCAGAACTACTTCACGGATGGCCGGCGACATTGGACAGGGATCCAGGTGGACCAGGTGGGCACGGTGATCTGGGGGCTGTGGGAGCACTACCGGATGACCGGGGACCGCGAGTTCCTGGTGGAGATGTGGCCCACCGTGGAACGGGCTGCCTGGTACGTGCTGTCCCGTATCGACCCCGATCTGACGCTGGTCTATTCGGAGCAGGATCTGTGGGAGGAGACGAGCGGCTACCTGCTCTACACGAACGCGGCGAGTGTGGCCGGGTTGCGGGCGGCGGCGACGACGGCGGCAGAGATCGGCCAGGAGGAGGAGGCGCGCGCCTGGTGGCAGGCTGCCGGGTCCATCGCCTCCGCCCTCAACGAGCGGCTGGTCCAGGATGGGTTGTACGTGGGGGAGGTGAATCCCCACCACCCGTTCCCCGTGCGGGAGGACTACCTGCTCGACATCAGCAACCTGGGCGCTACTGTGCCGTTTGGGATTATCCCGGCCGGCACAGCGGAGATGCGGCGCACCGCGGCTATGCTGGAGAAGATGGCCCAGTATCCGGTAGGCGGCGTGGGCCGCTACGCGAGCGATCTGTTCGTGGGCGGAAACCCGTGGTCGCTGAGCGCGCTCTGGCTGGCGCTCTACTACGCGGAATGCGGTGCACTCGAGGAGGCGCACCGTCACCTGGACTGGTGCCTTCAGCACGCCACCCAGCACGACTTCTTGCCCGAGCAGGTGGACAAGCGGACCGGCGAGCCGGCGTCCGCCCACCCGTTGAGCTGGAGCCATGCATGGCTGGTAGTGGCTCTGCAGCGATTGGGACGCCGGCCAGAAGCAGAGGCGGTGCCCGCCGCGTCTGCAGGGAGAACGTAAGCCGGTCAGGTGTCCTGCAAACTCAGCGCTGTGATTTCAGCCTGATCCTGACAGGATAGAGGGCAATTACATTCAGATTTGTGATGTAGATAAATCTTATAGGTAATACACGAAGCTCTTAAAGATAGCTCGAAGACGGGCGTGGGGGAGCCGAGGGCGTAAGATCAGCAGTCAGCGGTCAGGGATCGGGCCAAAGGGATCGAAAAATGAGGGCTTGGAAAGAGCGTTGTTCCAGCGCGCCGGGGAATAAAGTAAACCAGACAACGCCTTCAACATCATCTCTCAACTATGCCCAGGCGGAGTATGAGCGGTCGCGGCAGCCGGGTTACGCCTATATACCGGGTGATCTCGCTCTTGGCGCCCAGCGCGTACTGGAAATTGGTTGCCTTGGGGCGCATGGTTTGATCTCTCTACGGGAACAGCATGACCGGCGCGCCTGGTGGTTGGGGGTGGAGTTGTCAAGCCAGTGGTGTGATGAAGCTCGCAAACTTATCGCCAGGCACGGCCAGGCTCATCCCAACGGCCACTTGCTTGTTGTTCAAGCTGATGGAACCCAGCTGCCGTGCCGTGCCGCACAGTTTGACCTGATTATTTGTAAGCTTGTCTTACCCTATGCTGACAATCGCGGATTGCTTGCCGAAATGGCCCGTGCTTTATCACCGTCGGGGAAAGCGATCCTGCAGATACATGTGCCTCGTTACTATATACTTCTGGTTTTGGATGGGGTGCGTAATCTCTCAAAATGGTCAGTATATGGTATTCGATGCTTATTAAATTACTGGATCTTCTGCCTTATTGGCAGGCAGGTCAGATTTCAGAAGGTTACCGACATGCCGATAACCCGGGCCCGGTTGATGACATTGCTTCAAGAAGTTGGTCTAAGTCTGGTTGCCGTTCAACCTCACAAGACGCTACCCACGTTTGTGTTGGCAAAGAGCGATCACGGGGAGTAGCACAGAATGGCGGGCCCCGCGGTGTCGCGAGGTTTGGGAACGTTCTGCGGATTCCGCACGGTTAACAGCAGACGGGCGAGGGTATACCTAACGGAGCATCGTACGGCGGCGTACTAGTGAGCAGAGCAGGGGGCGGGCAAATAGCAGGCCTGCCTGCCGGAGCAGCGCGCTGGTACCGCCGCGGTATCCCTCAGCCCGACCCAGCCGCGGGCGCGGCTGCCGACATGCCTCCTGTGCGTCTGCCAGACTTGACACACGCCTCGATGACTGAGGTAACATAACGCCGGGTTCGCGGGACCGCTAACCCTTTTTTGGTGCCTGCAGCCCCGTTGGCGTTCTCTCCGGCTACGGCACGCTGCCCGGTCGCCTATCTGGCGTTGAAGAATTCAGGAGGTTGTCTTACTATGGAGCCACAGACGAAGCGAAGCCCTGCGAACTCCGGTCGGCCACGCGGGCGCTTTGCCTCTTTTCCCATCGTCCGGTGGCTCACCCCGCTGGTTTCGGCCGTTTTCCTCTTCTGGCTCTCCACGCCGGCGCGCGCAGCGGAAGCGATCGAGCTGCCGCAGGAGTTCGGCCCCACCGAGTGGATCGTCATCTGGGTGGCGGTGGCCGCCGCTCTGCTCGGGATGGTCTACGCGTGGTGGACACGGCAGCGCATCCGCGCGCAGGACCCCGGCAGTGAGGCGATGGTCCGTGTAGCGCAGGCGATTGAAGCGGGCGCGATGGCGTATCTGCGGCAGCAGATCAAGATGATGAGCCTGTTCGTCATCGGGCTATTCATCGTGCTCTGGGTGGCCTACAGCAACGTGCCAGAAATGCGTGACGTTGCCTACGGTACTGCCATCGCGTTCTTGATGGGTGTCGCCGCGTCCTACGGAGCGGGTTACATCGGGATGAAGATGGCGGTAGAAGGGAACGTCCGCACGGCCAATGCGGCGCTTGGCAGCTTCAAGCGCGCGCTGGAGACGGCGTTCCGTTCCGGCAGCGTGGCGGGGATGGCCACCGTGAGTCTGGGTCTGCTGGGTGCGGCGATCATCTTCTTCTGGTTCAAGCACGAGGCCATGAAGGTGCTGATCGGCTTCGGCTTCGGCGGCAGCCTGGCGGCGCTCTTCATGCGCGTGGGGGGCGGCATCTTCACCAAGGCGGCGGATGTGGGCGCCGACCTGGTGGGCAAGGTGGAGCAGAACATTCCCGAGGACGATCCGCGCAACGCTGCCACCATCGCCGACAACGTGGGCGACAACGTGGGGGACTGCGCGGGGATGGCGGCGGACGTGTTCGAGAGCTACGAGGTTACCCTGGTAGCGGCAATCATCCTGGGTGTGTTCGTCAACACCGTACCCAGGGCCGGTGGGCTGCAGGTGCCCAGTGCCCTGATCATGGCGCTCGCCATGTACCCCCTGCTGGTTCGCTCGGCGGGGGTGGTAGGCTCGCTGATCGGCATCTTCTCCGTGCGCGGGCGCGATGATGTAGCAGACCAGGACCCGATGCGGCCGATCAGCCGCGGCTTCTGGATCGCCGCCCTGAGTTCGGTCGTCTTGTTCGGCACCATCTCCTACTTCTTCTTCCAGCCCGGGCGGTTCGTGCGGCCGGACCAGCTGGGCAGTGTGCCCGCAGTGGCGCTCGACTGGTGGCGCTACTTCGGCGCCACCCTGATGGGTATTCTCCTCGCCCTGGTCATCGAGAAGATGACCGCCTACTTCACGGCCACAGACAAGCAACCCGTACGCGAGATTGCCGACTCCTCCCGCACGGGGCCGGCAACGATGATCCTCTCCGGGTTTGCGGAAGGGCTGGAGAGCAGCTGGTGGGGAGTGATCGCCATCGCGGTCACCATCTTCGGCTCGATCGTGCTCTTCCAGGGCGACATCGGGCTGACGATGTACGGCATCAGCCTGGCGGGGCTGGGGCTGCTCACCACCACCGGCTTCATCCTGGCCGAGGACACCTACGGCCCGATCTCTGACAACGCTAACGGTATCTTCGAAATGTCCGGGGCGCTGCACGAGCAGGAGCGCCTGGGCCACTTCCAGGCCAGCCGGATCGTGGCGCGCCTGGATGCCGTGGGCAACACCACCAAGGCGCTCACCAAGGGGTTTGCTATTGCCACCGCGGTGATCGCCGCCGTGTCCCTCTTCAGCTCGTTCAAGGCGGATACCAAACTGCCCGGCATCTACGCCGATGTCCCCGTGGTATTCATCGGTATGCTCATCGGCGGGGCGGTGCCGTTCCTGTTCTCCTCGTTCGCCATCCGCGCTGTGTCCCGCGCGGCGGTGATCCTGGTGGAGGAGGTACGCCGCCAATTCCGCGAGATCCCTGGGATTATGGAAGGGAAGGCGACGCCGGACTACAGCCGGTGCGTGTCCATCTGTACCCAGGCAGCGCAGCGGGAGCTGCTGGGACCCGGCATCCTGGGCATCTGCACGCCGTTGCTGGTGGCGTTCGGGTTGGGGCTGGCGAAGCCAGAAGACGGCGCGATGGCGCTGGGCGGCTTCTTCGCGGGGGCGATTATCACTGGCCAGCTGATGGCGGTGCTGCTCTCCAACTCGGGTGGGGCGTGGGATAACGCCAAGAAGCTGATCGAGGCAGGGGAGTACGGCGGGAAGGGCAGCGATAACCACAAGGCGGCGGTCATCTGCGACACCGTGGGCGATCCGTTTAAGGATACCGCAGGCCCGGCGCTTAACCCGCTGATCAAGGTGATGAACCTGGTGGGCTTGCTCATTGCGCCGCTGGCGGCGGCAGGAACGCCGTTGCCAGTACCGGTGCGCGCCGCCATTGCCATCGTCGCCGGGGTGGCGCTGGTAGGCGCGATCCTGTTCAGCCGCCGCAAGGCGAAGGTGGAGATCAGCGCCGGCGTCGGCCCTACCCCCGCAGCCGCCACGGTGGAATCCGCGCCCACCTCGCCGCGCATGCGGGTGTGATCGAACCACCAAGCTATACGCCCGTACGGGGCGCCGAGAACGCCAGAGAGATTAATCGCCCAGCCATACGGGGCCATAGCGGCCGGCTCGTATGGCTGGGCGGTCGGATTATCCGGGTTCCCCCCCGCAGGCCGTGGCGCGTCAACCGGCGGCCTCTTCCAGTTTGGTCAATCGTTCTTCGATACGGCGGCGCCACCCGAGGGAGAACGCCTGGATGCGCAGCGCCTTCCTGGCCAGCTCCAGGTTTCCCCCTCTAAAGTAGGTCAGGTGGAGTAGCTCGTGGATCGTCACTCGCTCGGACTCCCTTTGGGCGAGCTCGAAATGATCGGCAATTATCCACTTGACAAACCCACACCCTCAGGGTGAGCGTCCGGGCTGCCGATAACGTCTGCGCGGAAACTTGTAGCAACTTTTGATAACAAATTTCTTGACGACAGCAGGAATTGTTGTGTCAACCTCTAGTATAAACCGAAAAAGGGTGAGTAGAATACGCACGATGGCTTGTCCGTTTGCGTAATGAAGAATGGGGCCGCAGAGGCGTCAACCTCTGCGGCCCATCGAGGTGGGCCAGACGCGATTCGAACGCGCACGACCCGAAGGTCTCCGATTCCCAAGGTCGGTGCGTCTTCCCTTTCCGCCACTGGCCCAGAGGCGGCGCCGAAAACATGTTCAAGCTTTTCTCGATGCACGGGGGGCCTATGGCACAGCGGTCGCCAGGAGCTGAAGGCGGCAGGCGTAACGGTAATCTGTCCCTCCGCCCACTGGAGTTTCGGGATGCGGTGGAGGGCTTGTTGGCGGTACCGCGCCCGCCCAGAGATCAGCAGTCCCGCAAGGATGCCAAGTGCACGGATGCGCGCCGAAGGGGCGTTGCCCAGGTCAGAAGGGGCGAAAAGCGCGATGAGTGAGAACGAGCAGGAGCAGGGGATAGAAATCATCGGGGACACTGCTCCGGGCGTCTACACGAATCTCTGCGGGATCAGCCTGACACCCGAGGAGGCCGTCCTTCATTTCCTTCAGCGGACCTCGGAGACCCAGGCTATCAGCGTGGTTCGTGTCTTCACGTCGATTGCTCACGCGAAGCGCATCGCGGCCGTGCTAGTGCGTACACTGATTGAGCACGAGAGGAAGCTGGGCGGGGCAGAGGCCAAGGTCGATAGCGGGGAGGACGGCGATGCCTCTAGTTCATGATCATGAGTCAACCCGACATCTTGAGTTTAAGCGGCGAGTTGTCTTCTCGAATCGCTTCTACCCACAAGCGTGGCCGGAAGCGATGCGGGAACCAACGGAGGCGGTCATCCACGACGTTGGCCCTGTGCACCCAGCAGAGCCCGTGGTAACGAGGGGGCGATCTGAACTCATCGGCACGGACGCCCCGCCAGGTTCGTTTGTCGACGTTGCCATTGATCTCGCCGCCGAGTGGGCAAGTGAGGGGATGACCTTCCCTCTGCGTTTGCCCCCGCCAGACTCGTCGCGCGTACGAACGCCACTTGAGTTTGCGATTGAGCACAGTAATGGTGAGTTCTGGGTGACCAATGCGGCTCTGCAGGTCTGCGGTACCGGGGCGACGGTGCGAGAGGCTATCCGGGCAGCTTGGGAGGATCTAGAGGTATCCTTCGAGCACTTTGTGGATTGTGATCCAGACATGCTGAGTCCGAGCGGGCTAGAATACCGCCGTGAGTTGCAGCGCCTAACCAGGGAGAGGGGGTAATGGCCGCAATCAGCCGAGACGACGCTATCGCAGCCCTACTTTCCAAGGGGTTCCGAGCTCGCTGCAGTTCCAAGAAAAACGACCACATCCGCTATTACTACTACGACCGCGAGGGCAGGCAGACACGGTTCTTCATCTTTTTCTCTCGCGGTAGCGGGTACCATACTGTTCCAGACAATCTCCAGGGCAGAGCGCTTTGCACCAGCGGCCTTGAAAAGAAGTCCGAAATCCAGGGCCTGTTTCAGTGCCCAGTCGGGCGTGAGGAGTATGAGGAGCTGATCCGCCAGTACCAAGGCAGCATCTAGATCAGGCGACCGGGCTTGGCCGGTGGCTCCCGGTACATCAGCCGTTTGCCCTCGGCAGCTCTGATCGTGGCGTCAGTGCGCGACCCGTCGCTGACGCCACGAGCGTTGTACCGGAAGTCGAATTCAGCGCAGTATCGGTGCAGGTGCTCCTCAGAGACATGGTGGTAGACGCCGATGATGCCGCGCTTCAGGAGTGAGAAGTAGTTTTCTGCCGTGTTGATGTGGGCATCACCGTGCCGCTGGCCGGATCAGAGCGCTTCTCCCTGGCCGGTATCCCCCGGCCGCCGCGGGGCACGGAGCGACCAGCCGCTGCGCCGCCACCGCACCTCGCGCCGCTCCGCATCCAGCACGAACAGGTGGTGGCGCCACCAGCGCCTGCCCAGCACGATCCAGTAGTGCCGGTTGCGCGCGAACCACCACTGCCTGATCCGTGCCGCGGGGAAGGTGGGAGCGGCGTAAGCGAGCCGCTGGAGGATGGCCTCTGTGGTCGCGGGTCCCACGGGCTGGAGGCTGAGGCAGGTCTGGCAGCGGTCGCGCTCGCTCACGCACGCCTGGCAGTAGCGCTGGCCGCAGCTGGCGCACGGCCGGCGGTGGGCATCGCACACCCCCTCTCCGCAGATGCCGCACTGCTGCCCGTGTTCGGGGCAGGTCTGGCTGGCGCAGAAGCGGCACACCACCAGATGCTCGGGACAGGCGGGGCGGCCGCACATCCCGCAGGTGCTCGCGTGCTGGGAGCAGAGCGCGTGGTCGCACGCGGAGCAGGAAACCGCACAGCGGGCGCACTGGGATGCCTGGCACACGGCGCAGGAGCGGCGGTCCGGGGCGCAGGTCCAGCCGCCGCAGCGAGGGCAGGCGCCGCCGCACGAATCGCAGGCGGGCTGCTGACAGATGGCGCAGATGGCCATGCCGCAGGGGCGGCAGCGCGTGCGGCCGCACGCGCGGCAGGTATGCCGGCAGGCGGGGCAGGTCAGGTGTCCCGCCTCGCAGAGCCATACCTCCGCCAGGGCCGTGCCGCAGCGCGGACAGGGGGAGGGTTCGGCTACGCCGCGCACCGCATCCCAGACCGCAGTGAGCCGTGCCTCGCCACGGCCCACGTAGGCCACCTCCGCCACCTGCCGCGGGTACCAGAGGCATTCCAGCAGTACGGGCGTGACCAGTGCCCGCGCCTGGAAGCGTTCACGCGTCTCCGCGGCGCGGCGCTCGAACTCCTTTTCCAGCCGGTTCCTGGCCTCGTCGTATTCCCGTGTGGGCGCCGGCCCGGCCTGCTCCCGGCGCTGCTGCGCCACTTCGAGACGCTTTTCCAGGCGGAGGAGCCGCCGCTCCACATCCCGCCCCAGCGCATTCAATGCCTGCTCGCGCGTGAAGGGGGAGACCATCTGGTTGAGGAAGGCGATGGCGGCATCCACATCCTCGGGCGTGAACGGTGCCTCTTCCCGGCGAGGCCATCGCCGCCGTTTTCGGAGTTCGAGCAGCCGATCCTGCGCCTCAGGCTTGCGCAACGGCCCGTCCGCCGGCAGCGTGTGTTCCAGGATGCGCCGGATGCGCTCCGCCTGCTCGTGGACACGCGCCACGGCGCGAGAGGCGGCAGAGCGGAGGTCTACAGTGAGATCCTCGCGCAGCTCGCGGTAGTAGGCGTCCAGCCGCTCCAGATCGGCCCTCAAGCGGGATTCTGCCTGCTGCTCCGCCTGGCGGGCGAGCTGTTCCGCCGCGGCACGCGCGGGTGCTTCCGCGGCGGTCAGCGCGCGGGCTAGCCATTCGGCGGGTCCCGAAAGCGTTCGGGACTGGTCCGTGGGGGGCGGTTGAAGGCCCGCAGCCCGGCACACCTCTACGAGGTCGGGCCGCGGCCGCCCCTCCCAGTCCACCACCACTGGTACCAGGTGCTCTTGCGCCTCATCGGTCATCACTTTGACACGGAACAGCGCCAGGGCCACGGGCAGCCACTCCTCCCGCCAGGGGCCCGGCAGGATGCGGCCGTTCACCGCAGAGGGATAGGCAGGCAGGCCGGCGACTGGGGCGGCGCGCGGAGGCAGAGCGCCCACCACCGCTGCTGGCTGCTGGCGCAGATGTTCCAGGAGGCGGTCCAGGGCATAGCTGCCCACGGCGACGAGCAGCGCGTCGGTGTGGGCCTGCGCCGCCTCGGGCTGGAAAGCGAGCGTCACCTCGCGCG
>JACQGL010000069.1 GCA_016199525.1 Armatimonadota bacterium | reverse complement strand
GGGGCTACGTGCTCCAGACGCTCGCGCGGGACTATGGTCGGCTGGTGGGGACGGTGGTGAGCGCCGGGATCTTCGCGGTGCTGCACCTGATGAATCCGGGCCGGAGCGTGGCGGCGTTCCTGGGCATATTTCTGGCGGGCCTCTATTTCGCTGCCGCCTTCCTCCTCTCCGGCCGCCTCTATCTGCCCATCGCGGCCCACTTTGCCTGGAACTGGCTGCTGGGGCCGTTCTTTGGCCTGCCGGTGAGCGGCGTGCAGATGCCTTCCGTACTGCACACCACGGTGGCGGGCCCATCCGCCATCACAGGAGGCAGTTTTGGCCCCGAGGCAGGCGTGCTGGGCTGGATAGCGCTGGCGATCAACCTGCCGCTCCTGGTGCTCGCCACGCGGCGGCGATGACCGCCTTCACTCGCGGTGTTCATCCAGCGCGGCTGCCGCATCCGGAGCTGGCGTCTCGGGGAGCGCCAGGTAGAACTGGCTACCCACGCCCACCTCGCTTTCCGCCCAGACGCGACCTCCCTGCGCTTCTACCTCGTGCTTCACGATGGCCAGGCCGAGGCCGGTGCCCCCTTCTTCCCGCGAGCGCCCGCGATCCACCCGGTAGAAGCGCTCGAACACGCGCGGCAGCGCGTCCGGTTCGATGCCGATGCCGGTATCGGCCACAATGAACCGCACCTGCCCGTTCTGGGCAGCAGCAGTAACGCGCACCGAGCCCCCTTCCGGCGTGTACTTGATGGCGTTGTCCACCAGGTTGCCCAGCGCCTGTTGCAGGCCGCTGCGATCCGCGCGCACCCAGAGGCCGGCTGGCGCGTCCGCGGTAAGGCGCAGCGACTTTACCTGAGCGGCGGAGCGAAACGCTTCGCAGATCTCAGCTAACAGCGGCGGGACGTGTACCGGTTCCAGGTGGACTGGTCGGCGGCCGGATTCGATTTCCGAAAGGCGGAGGAGATCAGTGGTCAGCGCCGCCAGCCGTCCGGCCTGCTGCGCGATGCGTTCCGTGTATTCGGGCACAATTTCGGGGCGTCGCTGGCCGCGCAGCAGCAGTGTCTCTGCCAGCGCCACTAAAGAGGCAATGGGCGTGCGCAGCTCGTGGCTGACATTGGCCACGAAGTCACGGCGCATCTCGTCCGCCCGGCGCACCTCGGTGAGCTCCTGAATCAGTATGGAAGCCCCCGCCGTGCCTGGGCTGCCGGGGAGGGGAACGGCCAGGAGTCGCAAGGCGGGGTGAGGCGGCCAGGGGGCGCGCAGTTCTACTGGCTCTGGTTGCTTCCCCGCCAGGGCCTCGCGGGCAATAGCATCGAGCGGATAGCAAGTGGCCGCCTCGATTAGCGGGCGGCCACGAGCGTCCGACTCCAGGCACAGCAACCGCGCGGCGGCCTGGTTGTAGCGCGCGATCCGCCCCTGGGGATCCAGAACCAGCAGCCCGTCCGGCATTTGAGTGAGGATGGTTTCCAGCTGCGCGCGGCCGGCGGCCTGCTCGGCGATCAGCGCTTCCAGCCGGACGAGCATATCGTTAAAGCTATCCGTGAGTTCAACGAGCTCGCGCGGGCCGGCCGGGCGGGGCACCCAGGTCCAACCCTTCTCGCCGGCACGCCGGGCGGCCTGTCGGAAAGCGTCCAGAGGCTCGGCAAGTCGGCGGGCTTGACGCGCGGCAATCCAGAGGGCCCACAGGGCGGCTAGCAGCACGGCTCCCAGAATAAACGCACGCCACTGGAGCGCCCGTTCTTGCACTCCCTGCAGGGGCAGAGAGACTCGTACCACGCCCCAGCGCTCGCCTGCCGTGTCCGCCGCTACCGCTACATAAAGCATGTTCATCCGCAGGGTGGGACTGGCGCGCGTGGCCTCGCCAGCGCCGGTCAGGAATGCCTGCCGGATTTCCGGCCGGTCGGCGTGGTTCGCCATACGGGCGGGATCCTCGTGCGTATCTGCCAGGACTACGCCGTCCCGCCGAATTACCGTTATCCGGACGCCCTCCTCCTGCGCGATACGCTGGAGGAGGGCACGCGATGGCACGACCCCCTGCTGCCCGGTGAGGTCGCGGACGCGCCGCGCTTGGGCGAGCAGCTGCTGGCGGAGCGCGGCCTGCTCTCGTCGCTCCAGGTCTACAGAGAGAAGCACGGCCAGCGCGGCGAGGGGGACGAGCGCCACCACCAGGTAGGTCTTCAGCAGGTGGCCGAACAGGGATTTCAAGTTAGGCCTCGGCAAACTTGTAGCCCACACCGCGCAAGGTGAGGATGCGTCGCGGCCGGCGGGGGTCGTCTTCCAGCTTCAGCCGCAGCCAGCGGATGTGCACGTCCAGGGTGCCGCTGTCCAGATAGTCGTCGTCGCCCCACACGAGTTCCAATAGGCGATCGCGGGGAATAACTCGGCCGCGGTTTGCCAAAAGTACGCGCAGGAGCTCAAATTCGCGGGGGCGCAGGTCCACTGGCTGGCCATCACGAGTTACCTGATGGCGGGCAACATCCAGGGCCACCCCGGCGGCGGAGTAGGCTTCCTCCTGCACCGCCTCGGCCTGTGCTTCCTCCCGTCGAAGGTGTGCCTTCACGCGCGCGATGAGCTCCAGCATGCTAAACGGCTTGGTCAGGTAATCGTCCGCGCCGCCCTCCAGGCCGCGCACACGGTCCTCAATCGAATCCCGCGCTGTGAGCATCAGGATGGGCACTCGGGAGCGCTCCCGCAGGCGACGGCATACCTCCCGGCCGTCCAGCCCGGGCAGCATCAGGTCCAGCACCACCAGGTGGAAGGGTTCGGTGAGCGCCCGGCGCAGGCCCTCGTCGCCGCGCGCGGCCAGCGTCACCTCGAAGCCTTCCTCGCGCAGGTTGAGGGCCACCGCCTCGGCCATCGGCCGCTCATCCTCGATTACCAGGATTCGTTTCGATCCGTGGGCCATGGGGAACGCCTCCCTGGTATCCCGTCGCTGATCCAGTCCATCGAGCAAGCCGGAGAGAAATACCTGGCACCTGATCCGTCGGGGCTCCTGGCCCTACCCCCTTTCTCCGCCACGGGGTGGCAAAGGCCACGGTTATTCGCCCCAGGGACAGGCGGCAATCGGACGCCAGGGATGAACACCAGGCCACCATGCTTGCTCCTGACGCGCCGTCCGCCTGATGGTGTATCATTTCCCGGCTGGAAATGGCGCCCCGGGCAACGAACCCGGTGTCGGGGCGTCACGTTGGGGAACACAGGCGGCGGGCCTGTCGCCCCGGATTACCTTAGCGCCCCTGGCGCCGTCTCGGCGCACAGCAGAGAAACTGATGGCTACCCCCGTATCCGCAGCTCCCGAAGTTCGCCGTGGTGGGGATATTCTCCCCGACCAGGCTGCGCTTCCCGTGAAGTTCTCGATTCGTGGCCTGGACTTCTACTACGGCGACCATCGTGCGCTGAAAGACGTTTCCGTTGATATCTTCGCCCAGCAGATCACGGCGCTGATTGGTCCGTCCGGCTGTGGCAAAAGCACCTTTCTGCGTTGCCTGAATCGAATGAATGAGCTGATCCCCGATACCCGCACGGAGGGTCAGGTGCTTCTGGAAGGGGAGGACATCTACCAGCGCAGCGTGGATGTGGTGGAACTGCGGAGGCGGGTGGGAATGGTCTTCCAGCGACCGAATCCATTCCCCAAGTCGGTGTTCGACAACGTCGCCTACGGCCCGCGCCTTCACGGAACGCCGCGCCGCAGCGAACTGGAGGCCATCGTGGAGAGGAGCCTGCGGGCCGCGGCGCTGTGGGATGAAGTTAAGGACGTGATGAAGCGGAGCGCGCTGGATCTTTCCGGGGGCCAGCAGCAGCGCCTGTGCATCGCGCGGGCGCTGGCGGTGGAGCCGGAGGTCCTGCTCATGGACGAACCGTGCTCTGCCCTGGATCCCATTTCCACCTTCCGCATCGAAGAACTGATGGCGGAGCTAAAGGAGCGCTACACTATTGTCCTGGTGACTCATAACATGTACCAGGCGTCGCGAGTCTCCCAGCGCACGGGGTTCTTCCTCAGCGGGGAACTGGTGGAGGTGGGGGTCACCGAGCAGATCTTCGAGCGGCCGCAGGACCAGCGGACGGACGATTACATCCGCGGCCGCTTCGGGTAGGAATGGGGCCGGTGGGCAACGAGGAGGACGGGCCCCTTGCCCCGAACAGAGGTAGAAACGTGAATCTCCTCTCTATTGCGGGTTTGCACGCCGGCGGGTGGCTACCCCGCAGTCCCAAATCCGCAGCCCCTGGTCAGGAGGGCGTTTGGTGTTCGGACTGCCCGGCTCTGTTCCGCAGTCCGCACCCGGCAATCAAGAGGGTCCAAGAGGGTCGCTAATGCCAGGTCTGCGCGTCCGCTTCGAACAGGAACTCCAGAGCCTCCAGCACGACCTGCTGCGCATGGGCAGCTACGTCACGGACATGGTGAATCGCGCGTTGCAGGCGCTGGTGCGCCAGGACGTGGCCCTCGCAAACGAGGTCGTGCGGATGGACGACCAGGCGGATGCGATGGACCTGCAGATTGAGCAGAAATGCTTGCGCCTCCTGGCGCTTCAGCAGCCGATGTCGCGAGATCTGCGCTTGATCAGCACTGCCCTCAAGATCATCACGGACCTGGAACGCATCGGCGATTACGCGGTGGATATCGCCAAGACTGCTCGCCGGCTGGCGGGCGAAGTCTACCTCAAGCCGCTGGTGGATATCCCCCGCATGGGTGAAGTCTGCATCTGGATGATCCGTGAAGCGCTCAACGCCTACGTCCGCCGTGATCTGGATCTGGTCAACCAGGTGGTGGCCCGCGACGATGAGGTGGACGAACTCTACGACCGGCTGTTCACCGATCTGCTGGCCTATATGGAACGCGACCCCTCCCTCATCCGCCAGGGGACCTGGCTCTTGCACGTGGCGCGCTTCCTGGAGCGGATTGCAGACCACATCGTGAACGTGGCGGAGCGTGTCTACTTCATGGAGACAGGCGACTTCAAACAGCTAGCCACCAGCCATAAGCCGGATAGCGCGTGATACCCCCAGCTACTTCTTCCTGTCATCTCTCCCACGGGGCGATAGGACCGCCGCAAGCCAGGCGCTCACCGCCCCTTCGTACCGACCACTTCGCCGGTCTCCATCAACCGGTCACCACCCTAATGGTAGCGCAGGCTTCCAGCCTGCCCCGAAAGCCTGCCCTCGGGCCGCCCGTCCCGAAAGCTTTCGGGATCGGGGTCAGGGTCGGGGCGTTCGGGGCCTCATGAGTCATCCTGAATCTCGGGCACGGACCGGCGGGAGCAACAGCCTGGTGCACACGGATCCGACCTGTCGGACCGTGCCTGCCCGCCCCGAAGGGGTGGCGGAGATTAGCCGGTGGCAAGCCTGCGCCGCCACCGGATGGGCAGGCCAGCATCCTTTCCACCCCGGAGGGGTGGCGGAGGTTCATGGCGGGCCTCGCGCAGGTAGGGTGTTCCTCCTCCGCCCTTCCAGGGCGAGGGGAGACTGGGCGGCTGAGTCCAGGGGTGGCGTTGCGCCTACCCCTGGCTACATTCCTCTGCCCCTCCAGGGCAGACCAGAATTCGGGATGACTCATAGGGGGCATACCCGTACGGATGCTACGCCTCGGGCACGAACGCCTTCCTACTCATCTCGAACGCACCCCTGCCCGGCGAGCCCGCGACGAGGAGGCCTTAGATCCCCGTTAAGCGCCGCTTAAGGTTGGTTCGTTATCATACGAGTGAGACCGGCGAGCTTCCCTGAACCCGCGGCGCGCCGGATCTAGCCATAGCCTTTCGCTGGCTGATTACGCGCTGCGGCCCGTCCTCAAATCGACACCGCGACCAGGAAGCCTGTGCTGCGGGCCAGGAGGGACTCATATGCGGCGATGGTTCGGGCTAGGAATCCTGTTGGCTGCCGTAGCGGCAGCCGGGTGCGCGGGCGGCCCCGGCGGGGAGGGCGCTCCCCCATCCGGCCCAAGGCCCGCCCCGTCTGCGGGGGCCCTGCGACTGAACGGGGCAGGGGCTACGTTCCCGTACCCGCTCTACTCCCGCTGGTTCGATACCTACTCGCGCGAGCACGGTATCCAGGTCAACTACCAGTCCATCGGCAGTGGGGGCGGCATCCAGCAGCTGAAGAACCGCACAGTGGACTTCGGCGCTTCGGATGCCCCGCTGTCCGATGAGGAGCAGAAGGAGATGCCCGCGCCGGTAATCCACATCCCCACCGTGGCGGGAGCGGTGGTTCTGGCCTACAACGTTCCTGACGCGCCCAAGGGCCTACGAATGAGCCCGGAGGTGGTCGCGGGGATCTTCCTGGGCCAGATCAAGAAGTGGAACGATCCCCAGATCACCGCGTTGAACCCGGATGTGTCGCTGCCGGATACCGCCGTCGTGGTGGCGCACCGGTCGGACGGCAGCGGCACGACGTACATCTTCACCCACTATCTGAGTGCCGTGAGCCCCGATTGGCAGACGAAGGTGGGAGCGGGCAAGAGCGTGAGCTGGCCGGTAGGGCTGGGCGGCAAGGGCAACGAGGGCGTCACCGGCGTGGTGAAGCAGACGCCCGGGGGCATCGGCTACGTGGAGCTGGCCTACGCCATCCAGAACAACCTTAACTATGCCCAGGTGAGGAACGCGGCGGGACAGTTCGTGGAGCCCTCCGTGGTCAGCACCACCGCCGCGGCAGCGGGGTCGGCGGCGGCCCTGAAGCGCGACGTGCGCGCCTCGATCGCGAACGCCGCCGGCGCGGAGGCTTACCCGATCTCCGGCTTCACCTACATCCTGGTCTACCGGGACCAACCAGATCTGGAACGGGGCAAGGCCCTGGCCGACCTGCTGGACTGGGCCATCCGCGACGGGCAGAAGTTCGCCCCCGATCTGCACTACGCACCGCTGCCGGCGGCGGTGGTGAAGATCAATGAGGCCGCGCTGCGCCAATTGAATTACCAGGGACAGCCGCTGCTCGCCACCGCGCCGTAAGATCACGGGATGAAACAGACCACGGCGGTCGGTTCCCCTCGCCTGCGCTCCCGCAGGCGGCACGATGTGGGTGACGCGCTCTTCCTGCGCGTCACCCAGGCGTTCGCGCTGGCGATGGTGGCCGTGGTCTTGCTGGCGCTTGGGGTAACCGCTCGGAGCGCCTGGCCTGCTGTGCGCGCCTTTGGGCTGGGGTTCCTCACGGGCAGCACCTGGGACCCGGTAGCAGATAAGTTCGGCGCGTGGCCGTTCGTCTGGGGCACGCTCTACTCTTCCTTCCTGGCCCTTCTGCTGGCCGTGCCGGTAGGAGTGGCCGGGGCCATCTTTCTGTCCGAACTGAGTCCCCGCTGGCTCAGCGGGCCCGTTTCCTTCCTGGTGGAGCTGCTGGCGGCGATTCCCAGCGTGGTTTACGGTCTCTGGGGCCTGCTGGTAATGGTGCCCTGGCTTCGGGACCGCGTGCAGGCCCCATTGAATGGCGCCCTGGGAAACTGGCCGCTCTTCTCCGGGGCCCCGTACGGCGTGAGCATGATGGCCGCCGCCCTGGTTCTGGCCATTATGATTCTCCCGATCATCACTGCTGTGGCGCGCGACGTGCTCCGTGCGGTGCCCAGGGAGCAGCGGGAGGCGGCACTGGCGTTGGGATCCACACGCTGGGAGACGATCTGGCGCGCCGTGCTGCCCTTCGGTCGCGTTGGAGTTCTGGGAGCCGTGATTCTCGCCCTGGGGCGCGCCCTGGGGGAGACGATGGCAGTGACCATGGTAATCGGCAACCGGCCAGAGGCCAGCATCTCGCTGCTGAATCCCGCCTACACGATGGCCAGTGTGCTGGCCAACGAGTACGCGGAAGCCACAGGGCGACTGCACGTGGCCGCCCTGTCCGGAGTTGCCTTGACGCTCTTCGTGATCACCTTCATTGTCAACGGGCTTGCGCGCTGGCTGGTCTGGCGCGTCGCTCACCGTGCCGGAGGGAGCCGATGAGCGGCCTGGCCGGATCCCGCACGAGTTTGCGCCGCCGGCTGACGAACCTGGCGATGCTGGGACTCTGCTGGCTTGGCGCAGGCCTGGCAGTACTGCCATTGGTACTGGTACTGTATTACGTGGCTACCACTGGCCTCCGCGCCCTGAACCTGGATTTCTTCACCCAGCTGCCGCGCCCGGTGGGGGAACCCGGGGGCGGGATGAAGCCGGCAATTCTGGGCAGTCTGGAGATCGTTGGTATCGCCTCTGTCCTGGGGCTACTGGTGGGGATCCTGGGTGGCATCTATCTGGCCGAGTACCCCAACCATCGAATGGTACAGGGGATTCAGTTCACCGCAGACGTCCTCAGTAGCGTTCCCTCGATCGTGTTGGGCGTGGTCGCCTATGCGCTGCTGGTGGTACCAATGCGCCGGTTCAGCGCGCTGGCAGGGGGCGTGGCGCTGGCGTTCATTATGACCCCCATTGTGCTCCGCACCACGGAAGAGATGATCCGCCTGGTGCCCGGCTCGCTCCGGGAGGCCTCGCTGGCGCTGGGAGCGCCTCGCTGGCGTACTGCGATCAGCGCCGTGCTTCCCGTGGCCCGTGCGGGAATCGTCACCGGAGCGCTGCTGGCGGTGGCTCGCGTCGCCGGCGAAACAGCCCCCCTGCTGTTCACCGCGCTCAACAACCAGTACCTTAACTTCAGGCCCGACCAGCCAACGGCATCCTTACCGGTGCAGATTTACACCTACGCCATCTCCCCTTACGACGACTGGCATCGCCTGGCCTGGGCCGGAGCGCTGGTGCTGGTCGGCCTGATCGCGCTCCTCAGTCTCCTCACCCGCTTGGCCATACGAGGGCGAGCCCTGGAGTGAGGTCAATGACGTAGCGGGCGGAGAAGCTACCCCAGCGGTAGGTTCTTGCCTCCCTCAGTGGCCCGCAGGAGGGGCGAGGCCGCCGAAGCTGTGATGCTCGCCGGGTGGCTCGTGCCCGTCCGCGTCGGGATGCAGCCCCGGGAGCAGCCCAAGCCGCGCGTGGAAGCCCGCCTTCACGAGCGCCTCCACCAGCGCGCGAGGTCTGGCTGCCCGCCCTTCCCGGAAGCGCACCGTGGCAATCGCGATCCCCGCGTGTCGCCCCCGTTCCACCTGCGCCTCCGCCACGCCAGGGACCTCTCGCAGGGTGGCCTGGACGCGCCGCAGGTCGGCCTCATTCGCCACACCCTCCACCGCTAGCGTTGCCTGCTGGTGCGAGGCCACGAATTCCCGGACCGCCTGCCGGTCTATCAGTTCCGCCACGTAACCCGCGCCCCGCACTGCCTTCAGTACCGCCTCCCGGTTTGGCTGTGCGTCGGGGCCAAAGATGGCCGCCGCGTAGAGCGGGCCCTCAAGGCCTCGGGGACTCACGAACGCTCTTCGGACCCCGGGAACCGCCTGCAGAAGGCCTCGTAGGCGCTCCACCGTGGCGGGATAGGGCTTTGCTGTCACCTTCAGAGCACACAGGCGCTCCAGCAGCGCGCTGGCGGGGAGCCGGTCGCGCGGGATGAGCACCGGTGCCGACTGAACTTCGCCGTGGAAGCCTGCCCCACGGGCGGCGCGCGCCAGGGCCTCGAGATCGGGGGGCCGGTCCCCGCCTTTGACCAGCGCGAGGGTGGTACCTCGCTCCTTCTGGGGCCGGATGCGCACACCGGTGACGCCGGGCACCTCTCCCAGAGCCTTGTGGAGACGTTTCTGACTATCCGCGTCGAGGATACCGTGGATACGAACCGCGGCCCATCGATCCCCATCGCCTGGTTCACTCGCCCGACGTGGTACAGGGGGGGCGTCCGGTACGGCCTCCGCAGCAGGCCCGGCCTGCTGCACGGCGGCCTGAAGGCGCTGCGGGTCGAGCGCGGCCCCCGGCGCCGGCCGGACGCGCGCCGTATCGCCCGCGGGGCCGGGGCGGACCTCCACCTCCGCCACGCCGGGAACAGCCTGCAGAGCCTTGCGGAGGCGCGCTGCCTCTTCCTCGGATCGCACGCCCGGCACCGGGAGCAGAACATCCTGCGCAGGCGCAGGGGCGACCGGAGCGGCGGGCGTCTGCACCGTCCGAGCGCCGTGTGAAGCGGTTACCACCGTCCACACCAGAGCGACTACCGCCGCGGCCACCATGGAGGCGATTCCTGCTAAAAGATAGACGCGCATCACGTTCCTCCTGCGCGCACGTGCCGGAATCTTATTGTCACCGACTATTGACGATGGCGGGCGCGTTCCAGCTTAGTCGTGGAGCGAGCAACCGTTCTCTTGCAATCAATATGCGGCGCCCCGCCACGCGCCGATTTCCAACTCCCATGCTATTCGATCTCCCGGTTCCCTGCCCCCGCCGCCATCTCCTGCCGGCCCCGTCATCCGGTTCGCGCCGCGCGGTCTTCCTCGACCGGGACGGCGTGCTCACGGAGGATCGAGGTTACCTCTCCGACGCGGCGGACCTGCGTCTTCTGGAGGGGGCAGCGGAGGCGCTTCACTGCCTGCGGGCTGCCGGCTGGGCCCTGGTGGTGGTCACCAACCAATCCGCCGTCGCGCGCGGGATGCTGACTGAGGAGGGGCTGGCGGCCATCCACGCCCGCCTTCAGGAGCGGCTGTCGGCATCAGGCGCGCGCGTAGATGCAATCTACTACTGCCCGCACCACCCGGAGGCCGCGCGGGAAGACTACCGGCGGGACTGCCCCTGCCGAAAGCCCGCGCCAGGTATGCTGCTCGCCGCCGCCGCCGATCTGAACCTGGATCTTTCCGCCTCCTGGCTGGTGGGCGATCAGGAACGGGACATAGAGGCGGCGCAACGAGCGGGGGTGCGCGGTATCCTGCTGGCGGACCCTCCGCCGGGCCGGACGGCGGCCACGGCGGTTGTTCCTTCGCTCCGGGAGGCGGTGGGGGTGATCCTGGATGCATAAGGTAATCGCCCGGCAACCATTGGGTCACCGGGCGATCACTTGCTCCCGCCATTGACCTCGCAACTCCAGACTACTTCTCCGCCTTGGTTTCCTCTGTGAATATGTTATCGAGGCAGCGGCGCGTGTAATCGGCAACATCGGCTAGCGAAACTACACCCATTATCTGATCGTCCTGGCAGACGGGCAGTCGGCGAACGTGGTGCTTGGCCATCAGTTCGGTCGCTTCCAATACGTCTGCATTTGGAGAGATGAACACCGGGTTCCGGGTCATGATCTCCTGGACGCGGTGCTCAGCCGGGTTCCAGCCTTCGGACGTTGCTTTGATCGTGATATCGCGATCCGTAAGCATCCCCACCAGGCTACCGCCCACGACGCACACGGAGCCGATGTTCTCTCGCAGCATCAGCTTGGCGGCCTCCAGGATGCTGGCGTTCTGATCCACGCAGATCACGTTCCGATTCATCAGGTCCCGAATAACCATGATGGACCTCCTTTTTCACATGGCGACAACGGGCACCGGGTATGCATCGGCTGGCCTGCCGACCCCTCTCGGGCTCGGCTACCGCAGCAGAAACCGTCACGAGGCTTCCAATGGGGAGCGCCAGATCACAGGCGGCGTACGCTCAAAAAGGAGGGTTTGGAGTTCGAGCGAGTCGCACCCACGAGCGAACAGGCTGGCGGGAGGCTTACAAAGGAGGGCCGCGTCTGGCGGGCAGGAACCGTCGGCCGGAACCAACCCGGGACGCCCGGGCCCTTCACTTTTGTTTTTCCACCAAAGCGCGCGATTCAATCCCCACCGCCGCGGGGCTCTCCGGATTTGCTGGTGGCCTGCTACCTCGCCACGTCCACACTCCGGACTACCCCTGCTGCAACACGGTCTTCCGCTCTGCTTCCTGCCGCCGCGTGGCCATCATCTGCATCCAGCAGCCCGTCAGAATGAACACCAGCGCCACGACAAAGGCGTAGCGGCGGTCCAGGGAATGGGCGTCCAGGTAGCTTACCAGCATACTGCCAATGAACGGGGCCACCGTGCCTCGCACCCCCAGCAGGAACGATTGCAGCGCCTGATAACGGGCCACATTGTGCTCCTGTGAGAAGCTAAGGAGCGCGTTGAAGTAGGAGAGGTCGATCCCCGCCATAATCGCCCCCGAAACGAGAAAGGCGGGAATCAGCACCCACGCCTGGCCTACCCCGATGGCAAGGATGTAGAAGATGGGCACCAGAGCGTTGACGAGGATGTTCAGTGTTACTGCGCGCTGGGGGCTGCGCCGGTCTACATAGCGGCCCCAGTAGAAGTAGGCGAACACGGCCACCACCTGGGACAGGTTGGCGAGCAGGGAAAGATCGTTGGTGCGCATGTGGAGACGGTCCACCTGCACTAGCGGGATGATCGGCGTGATGAGCAGGTTGCCGAACCCGTAGGTGAACACGGAGAAGGCGAACCACCGGTAGGCGTGGTCCACTTTCAGAATGCCCAGGGTGTCCCAGAGGTAGCGGGCGGTGTCCATTGTGCGCGCGCGAAGGGGTAGCCGCGCGGCGCCAGGATCACCTACGGCAGGCTGTGCCTGTTCGTTGGGGTTGATGCGGCTGAACACCAGGGCGGCGACAATGCCCACCAGCGCGGCAACGGGGAAGACAAAGCGGTAGGAGACGGTTGTTAGCAGCCACCCGACGATGTACGTGGCGACGATCTGGGCGACGAGCAGCGCGGCGCGAGTGAGGCTCATGATGCGCCCGCGTGTATCGTCCGGATAGACCTCCTTGATGATCGCCGCGTAGGCGGGCGTGGCGATGGCGCCGATGATCTGCACGGCGGAGATGATGAGCGCGAACGGCCAGGCGCTCGTGGCGAAGAGCATCAGCACGACCGTCGTGCGCGCCGCCAGGTGCGACCACTTCACGAACGGGACCTTCCGGCGGCCCTCCATCGCCCGCGCCCAGAAGAGCGAGCACAGGTATCCCAGGTACGGAGCCGCAGACATAAAGCCCAGCACAGTGGCGTCGGCGCCCAGCTCGCCGCGGGCAATGATGCTCACGAAGGGGTAAATCGAACCGGCGTAGAGACCCGCCAGGAGCATGGCGGTGGCGTCGGTCACGAATGCGTCACGGGCGCGAGGGGGCACATGGCGGTGGACGGCAGTTTGCGCCTGCTTCCGGGCGCGGCGGGGCAGATGGGTGGCCGCCACGATCGGCCGGTACAGGGCAGCCAGCCGCGCCCCCCGGCGCTGTTTGCGCTCGTTCCCGGTTCCCGGGTTCATATCCACTATTTCACTCCGTGTCCGGTGCGGGCAGCAGGGTGGGGCCGGGCGTTCCGGCGGCCGGCATTACGTGATTGGGGGTTAGGATGGCCCTTCCGGGAGCCAATACCCGGAACCCAACACCGGAAGGCCTGAACGCCTGATCTACGGGATATGGCCGGGTTACAGCTCGACGAAGCGCACGTAATCAGTCGCGATTTCGCGCGCCAGTTCGGCGAGGAGGGGCTCGGGGATCGGGTCGTCCACGGTGAGCACCATCATGGCGCGCTGGCCCACCGCCTCGCGCCCCACGAGCATCCCGCCGATGTTGATGTTGTTCTTCCCCAGCAGCGTGCCTACGCGCCCGATGATGCCCGGGCGGTCGGTGTGCCGCGCGATGAGCATGTAGCCGCTGGGTTCCAGATCGATGCGGAAGGAATCGATCTCGCGGATGCGAATGTCGCGCTTGCTCAGGACGGTGCCTGCGATCTTACGCCGGCGCCGCGCGTCCTCCACCTCCACCACGATGCGGTTCGGGTACTCCTCCTCCCCCGCCGCCTTGCTTTCCGTAACGCGGATGCCGCGGCTTTCGGCGATGAACGGCGCGTTGACGAAGTTGACGGGCTGCGCCAGCACCGGCTGGAGCAGGCCAATGAGCACTGCTCGCGTGATGGGCTGCGTGTCCAGGTTCAGCACATCCCCCGAGTAGGTAACCTGCACGGATCGCACCGCGCCGTCGGAGAGCTGGGCGTGCAGCCGGCCGATCTGTGTTGCCAGTCGCAGGTAGGGCTCGATGCGCGCATAGACCTCGGGGCTGACGCCGGGCATGTTCACCGCGCTGCGCGGCGGGCGGCCATCCAGCACCGCCAGCACCTGCTCGGCAATGTCCAGGGCGACGTTGATCTGCGCTTCCTCGGTGCTGGCGCCCAGGTGAGGCGTGCCAATCACTCGCTCCTGTTTCAGCAGCGGGTTGTCCGGCCCGGGAGGCTCTTTGGCGAACACATCCAGCGCCGCCCCCGCTACCTTGCCGCTTTCCAGCGCCTCCAAGAGGGCGGTCTCGTTGATTACCTTGCCGCGGGCGCAGTTGATGATCCGGACCCCGTCCTTCATCCGCGCGAACTTGTCACGGTCCAGCAGGTTGATCGTATCCCGGGTAAGCGGCGCGTGCAGGGAGATATAATCCGCGCTGGCCAGCAGCTCGTCCAATTCGACCAGCTCCACGTTCTCCCGCTGGGCCTGCTCAACGCTGACGTAGAGGTCGTGGGCAATGACGCGCATCCCCAGACCTTGCGCGCGGCGGGCCACCTCGCGGCCCACCTTGCCGAAGCCGATGATCCCCAGGGTCTTGTTGTAGACCTCCACGCCTACGAATGCGGAGCGCCGCCACTCGCCCGCCCGCAGGGACCAGGCAGCGGCGGGGATCTTGCGGCTAAGGGCCAGCATCATGGCTACCGTGTGCTCCGCGGCGGCGATGGTGTTCCCCTCGGGCGAATTGACGACGATGATCCCGCGCTGGGTAGCGGCGGGGACATCCACGTTGTCCACTCCCACCCCTGCGCGGGCAATTACTTGGAGCCGCGGCGCGGCGGCCAGCAGCTCCGCGGTGACGCGCGTCTCGCTGCGGATGACCAGGGCGTTCGCTTCGGAGAGACGCGCCCGTAGGGCTTCCGCGGTCAGGCCGGTGGCCACGTCCACCACGGCGCCCGCGCGCAGGCGCTCGATCCCTGCGGGATGGATCGGGTCCGCCACCACCACGCGTGGGGCGCCGTCCCGAAAACCTTCGGGATGCGTCCCTGGTGCCGCTATATCTTGAGTGATCGTGTCCACGCTCTTTCCCGTTCTTTTTAGAAATCGATATAGGCGTTTCAGGGCCTCACCGGTTCAGTTGCCCGGTGTTCCGCGCCCAGCCTTACCCCTTCGGCCGGCCCCCCAGGGTGCCAACGCCCCAGGCTCCAGGCCAAGGTCTCCGAGCTGGATGCCACGCGTATGCAGGCAAGCCATACGGCTCAAAATGGGATGCCTGCGCTACGCCTCTGCCTCCGACGGTTCCGCAAACACGCCTTCTGCGGCAGCCACGCCTGCCCCCGCCGGCGCCGTGCGGCCCAGCGCCGCCAGCGTCATCTCCAGCGCCGCCAGAGTGGCCAGCACATCGCCCTCACTCACGTAGCCCAGGTGGCCGATGCGGAAGATTTCGCTCTCCAGGGAGCCCGGCCCCCCCGCAGTGATCACGTGGTGCCGCTCTCGAAGGACGCGGCGCAGGGCGCGCGGGGCGATCCCCGCAGGTGCGCGCACGGCGGTAACGGCGTTGCTCTCCCGCCCCGTTTCCGCGAACAGCGCCAGGCCCAGCGCCGCCACTCCCGCCCGCACCGCCCGGGCCAGGCGAATATGGCGGCGGATGGTGGCGTCCACCCCCTCCGCCAGGATCAGCCGGAGCGCCTCGCGCAAACCGAACAGCAACGAAACCGCGGGCGTGAAGGGCGTTTGGTCCTTCTTTAGCCACTGCCGTGTGCGGGCGAAATCGAAGTAGAACCGCGGCATCTTCGCCGTGCGGTTCGCCTGCCAGGCCCGCTCGCTGACGGAGAGGAAGGTCAGGCCCGGCGGTGTCATCCAGGCCTTCTGGGAGCCGGCCACCACGACGTCCAGATCCCAGGCATCCGTTTCCAGGGGCGCGGCCAGGACGCCACTGATCGAGTCCACCAGAATCAGCGCCTCGGGGGCGCGCTCGCGGATCACCCGCGCCAGCGCGGGCAGATCGTTCAGGACGCCCGTGGACGTTTCGTTGTGAGTGAGTAGGACAGCGCACACCTCCGGGTTTCGCCGCAGCGCTTCGCTCACCGCCTCGGGAGCCGCGGCGCGCCCCCAGGGAACGTCCAGCCGGCGAACGTTGGCCCCGTAAGCGGCGGCAATCTGCGCGTACCGCTCGCCAAAGGCGCCGATCGTTACTGCGAGGACGGGATCCCCGGGGGACAGGGTGTTGACGACCGAGGCCTCCAGGCCACCGGTTCCGGAGGCGGTAAAAATGAGCACGTCACCGTGGGTGTGGTAGACCTCGCGCACGCCTGCCAGCACGTCCCGCTGCAGGGTCGCATACTCTGGCCCGCGGTGGTTAATCATCGGTTGGGAGAGGGCACGCAGTACCGCCTCCGGAACCGGCGTCGGTCCGGGGATCATCAGCAGCGCTTTTCCAGGCATTCCCCCGTTTCCCTTCCACGAATATTACATCAGTATTGCGACCGTGTAGGAGTGGAAACCGGGTCACACCCGCTCCCTCACAGTCGCGGTACCGCTACCGTTGCTGCTCCGCGACGCCAGGTCGCGCGTTTATGTTATCCCACCACCCAGCCGTATGACGAATGCGGCAAGAGGAATTGAGACACGGGCGTTCAGGCGTGGGGCGTGGCCAGCAGCGATGTGCAGAAGACAGGGCGTGGAACGGTTCCTCGCTACCGTAAGATCGGTGTAATAGACACGTCACCCAACGCGAAGACCCTGGCTCTTACCTTCGCCATCCACTACCATCGGGTTCGGGGCGTTTCTGGCAGCGCCACTGCCGGCATCCAGGCTCTGGTGAGTAGCACATACTCGTTTCAGAGGTCAGCACGTGGGAACGTGCCAACCTGCGGAGCGCGTGCAGCAGGATGGTTGCTCCCTCCTCGCCCCCTCTGCTATACTGGGACGATGTTTCATCCGAACCACGCGGCGTCGGATGCCGGACTGCGCCAGGCCGGACGCTGCCCACGCCTGACACGCCGACTCACCATTCCGGTGGCTGCCATCCTGTGGGCTTTCTGGGTGTGCTACCCTAATCCGGCGGTTTTCTTCCAGAACCTGGCTCGCTACTGGCGGTTTCCGATCGATCCTACGGTCGTGTCGGCGCTGGTTCTGCCGCACACGCGCGACCCGGCGGTGCTGGAAGAGAGAATCCTTCGGCAGCTTCCGTACGAGTACGATTGGCATCTCTACGGCGTGCCCTGGTACGTTCCCACGCCGGCAGCGGCGGTTCGGCAGCGGCGTGGAGACTGTGAAGCGCGGGCGATGGTTCTGGCCAGTGTCCTGGCCGCGCGGGGGATTCCGTTTCATCTGCGGGCTTCATTCGACCATCTGTGGGTGCAATACCCGGGGAAGAAGCCGGTCGCGGGCGAGCGCCCGGCCGAGAGCTGGCTGGCGCGTGAGGGGGGGCGCTGGGGTGTGCAATGGCCCTCGCTGGTGCAGTGGCGAAGTCTGCTAGCGGGGCAACGAGAAGCGCTCTGGGATGTCATGCCCTGGCCGCGCAAGCTGCTGCTGTTAGGCGGATGGGCCGCGCTGGCGGGCTTCTGCCTCTGGCGACGATTCCGATGCCATCGGGACGTCGTGCTGGAAACGGCGGAGTGCCTACCGCCGCGGGCCCTGGCGGATGAGCGCCGCTCCGACGCGCTTCCTGCCGGCGCCGACGGTGGGTAATCTTCACTTGCCGTCCCGTGGGCAGGCCTGCGAGATAGATCTGAGGAGGCAAGCGTGCAGCGTATACTACGTATCCTGGAGCGTGACGCACGTACCTCGCCGACTGCCATCGCCCAGATGCTCGGCATGCCCGAAGAGGATGTGCGTCGCGTGATTCAGGAGTGCGAGCAGCGCCGGATCATCCGGCGCCACAAGACGGTGATCGATTGGGAGAAGGCGGGAGACGAGCGGGTCTACGCCTTCATCGACGTGAAGGTCCAGCCCGCGCGCGAGGTGGGCTTCGACGACGTGGCGGCGCGGATCTTCCGCTACCCCGAGGTGCGCTCCGTCTACCTGGTCTCGGGCGCCCACGACCTGCGGGTAGTGGTGGAAGGCAGCTCGATGAAGGAGGTGGCGTTCTTCGTGGCGGAAAAGCTGGCAACCGTGGACCGCGTGCAGGCCACCGCAACCTACTTCATCCTGAAAAAGTACAAAGAAGATGGCGAGGTGCTGGCGGAGCCCGAGGAGGACCGCCGGCTGGCGGTGACACCATGAAACCCCGCATCGCGCACGGCGTCCAGTCGTTGCCGTCCTCCGGGATCCGGCGCTTTTTCGATCTGGTGGCTACGCTGGACGACGTCATCTCCCTCGGAGTGGGTGAGCCCGACTTCGTTACCCCGTGGCGCATCCGTGAGGCGGCGATCTATTCCCTGGAACACGGCTTTACCCAGTATACCTCCAACGCCGGGCTCCCAGCGCTGCGGACTGCCATTGCACGAATGCTGGCGCAGACCTACGGCGTCGAGTACCATCCCGAGAGTGAGGTGCTGGTGACCGTGGGCGTGAGCGAAGCGCTGGACCTGGCCCTGCGCGCCATCCTCAACCCCGGAGACGAAGTCCTCATTCCCGAGCCCTGTTACGTCTCCTACCGGCCCTGCACCACCCTGGCAGGTGGCATCCCCGTGGGGGTGCCGACCCTCGCCGAAGAGAGCTTTCGCGTGCGTGCCGAGCGGCTGGCGGCGGCGATCACCCCCCGCACGCGGGCGCTGATGCTGAACTATCCAAACAATCCTACCGGCGCCAGCCTGCGCCGTGCCAACCTCCAGGCGATTGCGGATCTGGCGGAGCAGCACGATCTGATCGTATTGAGTGACGAGATTTACGCCGATCTTTCCTACGCTGCGCCGCATATCTGCCTCGCATCCCTGCCAGGAATGCGGGATCGCACCCTGCTGCTGAACGGCTTCTCCAAGGCGTACGCGATGACCGGCTGGCGAGTGGGGTATGCCTGCGGCCCTGCCGATCTCATCGGGGCGATGACCAAGATCCATCAGTACACGATGCTCTGCGCCTCGATGCCCTCGCAGCAGGCGGCACTGGAGGCCCTGCGCAACGGGCAGGGGGATCGTGATGAGATGGTCGCCCAGTACAGCGAACGCCGCCGGCTGTTTGTACGCTACCTCAATGAGATCGGCCTCCCCTGCCACGAGCCCGACGGAGCGTTTTACGCGTTCCCCAGCATCGGGAGCACCGGCCTCTCTTCGGAGGCGTTCGCAGAGCAGCTCCTGCGCGAAGAGCGCGTGGCCGTCGTGCCAGGGAACGCGTTCGGGGCGGTAGGAGAAGGATACGTGCGTTGCTCCTACGCTGCCTCTCTGGCGGACCTGTTGGAGGCGGTGGCGCGGATGGAGCGGTTCGTGCGGAGACACGCTGCCTCGCCGGCACGGACGGCGGTGACCGCCACCAGCCAGTAGGCGTGCCAGCGGCCGGACGGGAGCGCGAAGCGGTTCCTACCCTTGAACTCACTGCTGGTCATCGGTGGTTTGCACAACGGAAAGGTGGGCGGAGTGGTGCGATCCGTTCTTCTCTGGGCGTTCGCCCTGACCTCGCTGGCGCTAATGGCGGCCCGGGCCCGGGCGGATAAGCTCATCCTCATTCCCACGGCGGACCTGGGGGGTTACTCCGCCGAATATCTGCAGCGGACGCGCGGCGCCGACGAGGGGATTGCCACGGTTACCTTCCCCACCGGTCCCCTGGTGGAAGCCCTTATTCGCTACAACCGCAATCTCGATCGGAGTCATAACGTAGAGGCGGGCGGCACGTTCCAACTGCTTCCCCAGGGCTACGGGACCCCTTCGCTGGCCGTGGGCATTTGGGATATCACCAACGACGGCCCCCCCGGCCGGCGCGCCTTCCTGGTAATTACCAAGAACTTCACCCGTGATGATTTCGTCCCCGCGCCGCTCCGTGAGATCCAGACAACCCTGGGCATCGGCACGGGACGTCTGGGAGGCCCATTCCTGGGGGTGCGCGCGAGCCTCCCCGCGCGCCTCTCCCTGATCGGGGAGTGGGATAGCCAGCGGTTCAACGCCGGGCTATGGTGGACGCCGATCCGCGGCCTCACCTTGAAGGGCGAACTCCACAACGGCAACCCGTTTCTGGGTGGACGGATCCAGGTGGGGATGTAGCACTGGAAGTCGCGCCAGGTGAACGTGGAGGGGTGTGAAGAACAGTAATCCGGGATGTGGGACGAGAATCGGCAGAGCGGCGCGAGCGTTCGTGGAGATGTTTCCTCCAAGGCATGGCGGTCCCATCCCATGCCTCCCTCTTGATGCGCATTTAGCCGCGGCTGCCACCCGCTCGCGCACGAGGAGGGTCCAATGTCTGAACCATCCGCCCCTGTCACCGGAGAGCGCCTCGGCCAGCTCTGGCACCAGCTCACCGAGCACGTGAAGGCGATCCTAAATATGCCTTCACTGTGGCGGGCTCTGGAGGCCGCGCAGCCCATTGCCCTCGAAGGTGGGTATTTCGTGATCGGCTATCGTCCCCCAGAGGCGTACCAGCGCGGGCTGCTGCTGGAGAGCTACCATCGGGGCATCATCGAGAAGACGCTCGGAAGCCTGGTGGGTGCTCCCGTCGAGCTGCGGGTGATCGAAGGGACCGAGATCAAGGACTGGGAGACGGTTAAGGAGATGGAGCGCGCCGCTGCCACCCTGCGCCGTGAAGCACAGGCGCGGCAGGAACGCACCGAGACAGCGAGCACGAGCTGGGATCGGATCGGGGAGCAGCTGGCGCGGCGCTACGCCAGCATGGCCCACCGCACCCTCCCCGCGGTCCAGGCGACCTATGTGGCGAGCTGTGTGGAGACGCTGGCGGAGGCTTGCCGGCAGCTCATGCCTGCCACGGGCGACCCCACGGAGAGCGACCTGCGTTTCTACTCGCGCGTGCTGGAGCGTGTGGCGGAACGGGCAGACGTGCCCGCGTCCCTGCTCGCCTACCTGGTGCGCGAACGCCTCGCTTGAGCGCGGAACGGGAACACCGAGCCCTTACGCGCGACGCGGCGCAGGGAGCGGAGGATTCCGCGCTCCGCACGCCACGTTTGGAGGGTGTGCGTCACGTTTTTGCGCCAGGGCTGGCTGAGGGCCCCTCCCGCTGCCCCTCCAGGGCGGGCTCCAGTTTCTGCGCGGGGTGCTGCTTGCCGCAGGCTAATCTCCCTTGCCCCTCCGGGGCGGGTCGCGGAGCGCGCCAAACACTGATGCGCACTTTGAGACAGGGGAGGACACCGCATACCAGTGCCGCTTGCCGCAGTCAGAGGCTCCTCTCGCCCCTTGGAGAAAGAGTTGCGACGCACGCTCCTCACCTGCTTGTCCTGATCAAGAAACGTACCCTGATTAGTAGACGCCTGGCAGGGAACCGCCTCGCTGTGCGCGAAGTGGAAGAGGGTGTGTGTGCCCACCATCATCCGTTCACGCGCGCAGGAGGTAATCATGCCACCGCAACCCGAGCCCACCGTCGGCGACACCAGTTGGTTCGTGCACGACCGCTTCGGCCTCTTTATCCACTGGGGAATCTACGCTGTAGCCGGGCGTAACGAGTGGGCAAAGAGCAATGAGCGGATTCCGGATGAGAAGTATCAGGAGTATTTCGATCACTTCGATCCTGACCTGTACGACCCGCGGGAGTGGGCGCGCCTGGCGAAACAGGCGGGGATGCGCTACTTCGTGGTCACCACCAAGCACCACGACGGATTCTGCCTCTGGGATTCAGACCTTACGGACTACAAGTCGACCAATACCCCCGCCCGACGGGACCTCATCGCGCCTATGGTAGAGGCATTCCGCGTTGAGGGGCTCAGAGCTGGCTTCTACCATTCACTCCTTGACTGGCACCATCCCGGTTTCCCGGTGGACGGCTACCACTCGATGCGGGATAACCTGGAATTCCGCGAGCGGGAGAAGCACCGCGATATCCGTAAGTACCGCGAGTACCTGCACGGCCAGACCCGCGAACTGCTCTCCCGCTACGGCAGGCTCGATATTATGTGGTTCGACTATTCTTACTCCCAGATGGACTGGGAGTGGTCGAAAGGCAAGGGCAAGGCGGACTGGGACTCCGAACGGCTGATAGCCATGGTGCGCGAGCACTGGCCTAACGTTATCCTGAACGACCGACTGGAGATCGGCGGAGATATTAAGACGCCAGAGCAATACCAGCCGCGCAGCTGGGTGACGGTGGACGGCAAGCCGGTGGTCTGGGAGGCCTGCCAGACGCTCAACGGCAGCTGGGGCTACGACCGGGACAATCTGGATTGGAAGCCGGTGGATATGCTGATCCGCATGCTCATCGATTCCGTGTCCAAAGGCGGGAACATGCTGCTGAACGTGGGCCCCACGGCGCGAGGAGAGTTTGATCCGCGTGCCCAGGCGGCCCTGCGAGGCATCGGGGAGTGGATGCGGCTGCATAACCGCTCCATTTACGGCTGCACGGCGAGCGACTTCACCCCGCCACCGGACTGCCACTATACGCAGAACGACAATCGGCTCTACCTGCACGTCTTCACCTGGCCTATGCGCCACCTGCATCTGGACGGCCTGGCGGGGCGCGTAGAGTACGCCCAAACGCTGAACGATGGTGCCGAGGTCAAGATGCAGGTCGCGTCGGAGCATCACGGTTCCACCGCTCCCGGACAAAATACTCTGACCCTTACACTGCCAATCCAGAAGCCAGACGTGGCCGTGCCGGTAATCGAGCTGTTCCTGAAGGGGTAGGTACGGGGCGCTCAGACGTGCGGGCTAAGGGCCAGAGGGTCAGGCCCCAGGGCTGGTTCCGGAGTTGAACCATTGGGACGTGTCAACTTGCCAATCTAGCGCCTGGTAGTCGCACCCACGCAAAAACATCTGGCGGCCGGGCGCCCGGCCGCGCTATACTCTCTCTGAAGCTTGACAACTGTATCGTTGGCGTGGCCCCACGTGTGTCCCGATAGCCATCGGGAAGAATAGGGAAGCCGGTGAAAGACCGGCACGGTGCCGCCACTGTAACCGGGGAGTTGACCGCAACGAGCCACTGTCCCGCGCATTTTGGGGATGGGAAGGTGCGGAAGATGAGGATCCGGGAGTCAGGAGACCTGCACGCGGGGCTCGGCCGATCCCCCTTCGGGACTAAAGGGGCCGGACGGGTACGCTGGCGCGGGGAGTGCCCATTACTCGGGTAGCCCTGCGTCCTAACGGGATGGCCTGCCGGCCCCTCCACCCACCGGGTGGAGGGGCCGGTGTGCGTACGGGCTATCGCCGGAGCGAGCGGCCAGATGCCTCGGAGCGTCCACGCATCGACCGCACGCCGGCGATCCTGTACACGACCAGAGAGGCCATCTCATGAGACGCGCTTTTACGCTCATCGAAGTGCTTGTAGTAATAGCGGTCATCGCTATCCTCGCGGCGATCGTCTTCCCCGTGTTCGCCACGGCCCGTGAATCCGCACGCAGGACCAGCTGCGCCTCCAACCTGCGGCAATTGGGCATGGCCACGCAGCTATACGTCCAGGACTACGACGGCCACTATTTCCAGCACGACTGGCAAAACCCACAGTACTGGTTCGGCCGCGTGAATGGCAGCACGGTGGATCGCAGCCAGGGGCTGCTTTACCCCTACCTGAAGAACGGTGAGGTGCAGAAGTGCCCCAGCTTCACAGGGGGGTTTGAGTACGATGGCGCCACTGCCGGATATGGCTACAACTATGGCTACCTCACCCAGAACTGGGGCACACCCGGCGTGAGTGAGGCGCAGATCACCCGGGCGGCGAATTGCATCGTCTTTGGGGATGCCGCCCTCTATAAATTCTGGATCTCGCCGCCCGCAGTGCACGAGGCCTTCGGACTCTTCCCGCCCTCCGTAACCCTGCAGTGGAACAGCCCCACCTCCCAGTTCCGGCATAACGGCCAGACGAACGTGATCTTTGCGGATGGGCACGTGAAATCGCTACCGCCGCGCGTGCTTAGCACCGATCCGCCGCTGGTGAGAGCACATCTGCACCACTTGGATCGCACGGACGATGAGTTCTTTACGGGCCGGTAGGCTGCCAGCCTCCGCCCTAATGGTCAGGGATCTCACGCCAAGACACCAACAGGGTAGAGATCAGGATGGGTGAGATGGCTGGTTGGGATGCCCCTCGCCCTGATAAGACTTCTACCGGTTGAGGCTGACGGATGAACAGACGGCTATTCGTTCAACTACTTCTCGCTCTTCTGGCCGTGCTTGCGAGCGGCTGCGCGCCCGCCGGCCCGCAACGAGTGGCCGCGGCACCGCGGGCGGCCTCTCCACTCGCCGGTTTCCCGCTGACGGTGACGGACGACAGCAGGCGCCGGGTCACCCTCCCGGCGCCCGCCCGCCGGATCATCTCGCTTTCCCCCGCGCATACGGAGACACTCTACGCGCTGGGGGTGGGCGATCGGCTGATCGCGGCGGATACTTATTCGGACTACCCTCCCGGGGCGCGCGCGAAGGCGATCCTGAATTGCTGGCCCCGGCCGCCCGCGGAACAGATCGCCGCGCTGAAGCCAGACCTGCTGGTGGTACTCACGCCGAACGACGAGTTTATTCGACAGATGGAAGCGGTGCAGGTTACCGTGCTGGAGCTGTTTCCAAAGACCTATGAGCAGGCCCTGGAAGGGATTCTTCTCCTGGGGCGCGTTACCGAGTCAGAAGCCGCCGCGCGCCGATTGGTCGAGGCCATGCGGGCCCGCGCCCGCGCGGTTCAGGAACGGCTGCAACGCGCGCGGCGGAAGCGAGTTCTCTATGAAATAGATGCGTCCGACGCGTCGCGGCCGTATGTGGCGGGGGGCGGCGGCCTGTACGGCGACCTGCTCAGGCTCGCGGGAGGGGAGAACATCTTTGCGGATTTGAGCAGCCCGGCGACGCAGGTCAGCGGGGAGCAGGTCGTGGCCCGGGATCCCGAGGTAATTCTGCTCGGCGATGTGCAGATGCCTTCCTACCCCCAGCGGCCGACGATGCTGCGCGCCCGGCCCGGCTGGGCGGGGATTACCGCCGTTCGCGCGGGGAAGGTCTTTGCCGTCAATGGTGAGCGCATCGTCCATCCGGGCCCCCGTCTGATCGAGGGGCTGGAGGAGATCGCGCGCTGCCTGCACCCGGAGCGATTTCCGCGCGGCTCGCACGGTAGCGGATGATCCACACCAGAGTTCCAGTCCGAAAAGACCTCACGGAGCGCATCCGCCGGCCGCCGGCGCTGCTGGTGCTGCCACTCCTGCTCCTCGTGTTGATCCTCGCCCTGGCGGTGGCGAGCGCGCACGGTTCGGTCTCCATCCTCCCGGCCACAGCAATTCGGATCATCCTCAACGGCCTGGGGCTGGCCCGATTCCCGGCGACGTGGGACCCACGGGAGGAGGCGATTCTGCTGACGCTGCGCCTGCCCCGCGTGGCGGGAGCGGCGCTCGTGGGAGCGGCGCTGGCCACTGCGGGCGCGCTCTTCCAAGGACTGCTCCGGAATCCACTGGCGGACCCCTACGTGGTGGGCACCTCTGGCGGAGCGGCTCTCGGCGCGGTCCTGGGAATGATGGTGGGCGCCCAGGTAACTGTGCTGGGATTTGGTATCGTCCCCTTGGCGGCGTTTGTAGGGGCGCTGGCCGCGATGGCGCTGGTGGTGGGATTGGCGGGTGTCGGGGGGCGCCTGCCGGCGGTGACTGTATTGCTCGCGGGCTTCGCGGTGAGTAGCCTGCTCGGCTACACGGTCTCGCTGCTGCTGGTCCTGAACGATCGTCTGCAGCTCCAGATGCCGCGCGTCTACGGGTGGCTGCTGGGGGGGATCGCGGTCACCGGCTGGTCGGAGCTGGCGGTAGTAGGGCCCCTGGCGGTGCTAACGATCCTGGCAACGCTGGGGCTCGCTCGCTCGTTGAACGCCCTTAGCCTGGGCGAGGACGGGGCGGCACGCCTGGGGATCGCGGTGGAACGAGATAAGCGGCTCATTCTGGTGGCGGGCTCGCTGCTTACTGCCGCCGCGGTATCGATAAGCGGCCTGATTGGCTTCGTGGGGCTCATCGTCCCGCACGTCACGCGCCTGCTGTGCGGACCCGACCATCGGCTGCTCCTGCCTGCCACGGCGCTGGCGGGCGCCAGCTTCTTAGTGCTGGCGGATCTCCTGGCCCGGGCGTTGCTGCCACCGACGGAGCTGCCCGTGGGGATCGTGACCGCCTTCCTGGGCGGCCCCTTCTTCCTGTGGCTGTTGCGCCACAGCCGACGGGAGTACCGGTGAACATGCGTGGCGCGAGCCTGACCCTGGAAACCGTTCGCTTCTCCTACGGTGCGAAGCCCGTTCTGGAGGGGCTGGATCTGCACGTGCCGGCGGGTGGGATGGTCGCCTTGCTGGGCCCCAATGGTTCGGGCAAGAGTACGCTGCTTAACCTGGTGACCGGGGTGCTGCGGCCCCGTGCCGGGCGTGTCCGGATCGATAGCGTTGATCTGGCGGCCATCCCGCCGCGGGTCCGGGCGCGGCGCATCGCGATGGTGCCGCAGATGCTCTCTGTTCCCTTCGCGTTTACAGTGCGGGAGTGGGTCTCGCTGGGTCGCACGCCGTACCTCTCCCCGCTGGGTGGGGAGAGGGCGGAGGACAAAGAGGCGGTGGCGCGGGCGATGCAGCAGGCGCAGGTGGAGGACCTGGCAGAGCGCCTGGTGGGAGAGATCTCCGGTGGCGAGCGGCAGCGTGCCGCACTAGCCCTCGCCCTAGCCCAGCAACCTGCCCTCCTCCTGCTGGATGAGGCCACCGCCCACCTGGACGTTCACCACCAGATGGCGCTGCTGGCCCTGGTCCGGCACCTCAACCGGGAGGAGGGCCTGACGGTGCTCGCCGCCATCCACGATCTGAACCTGGCCGCCCTCTGGTTCGACCGCCTGCTGCTGCTCCACGATCGCCACCTCGTCGCGGATGGCCCGTCCGCAGAGGTGCTCCGACCCGAACTGCTGGAGAGCGTCTTCCGGAGCCGGGTCAGCGTGCTGCAGCATCCGACGGAAGGCGTGTCCATCGTCGCGCTCCAGAAGCCCGTCGCCAGCGGCGAGGAAGTTACCCGGCGTCCTGACGAGACGGTAGCCAGGCGCTGAACCGTGATGAGTCACGGCACGGTGCACCCGTGAGGGGTGTCTGTCGATAGCCCAGGGCGCCAGGAAAAGGTCTCGGCAACCTGCCGATCCAGAAGGGGCGACAGTCCACCGCCGCGGCGCCTGATGCAAAACGTAGGCGCCAAGGAAGTCGGGCCAATGAGCATCCCATTACCGCCGAGTGTGCCTCTGTTCGATGAACAGGGTGCGCTCTCCCGAGAATATCTCCTGCACCGCGGCTATTGCTGCGAGAACAGCTGCTGCAACTGCCCCTATGACTTTGGGGAACCCCCATCCGGCTGTTCTGACCCATACGGGGCTGGCGAGCCCCTCCCGAACAGAGATGGGCCGGCGCGTATCGTCTCTCTCTGCCCCAGCAACACGGAGATTCTGCACGCGCTGGGCCTGCTGCCGCGGGTGGTGGGAGTGGACGACTGGAGCGACTGGCCGCCGGAGATTGGGGATCTACCGCGCCTGGGTCCGGAACTGGATATCGATATGGATCGCGTGGAGGCGCTCCATCCGGACCTGGTGGTCGCCTCGCTCTCCGTGCCGGGGATGGAGAAGAACGTCCGCCGCCTGCAGGAGCGCGGGGTGCCGTATATCGTCCTCGATCCGCACAGCATCGGAGGAATCTGGGAGAGCATCCGCATGGTGGGCCGGGCCACGAGAACCGCGGCGCTCGCCGAACGGCTCATCGCCGACCTTCACGCCCGCATCCAGCAGGTGCGCCGGAAGGTAGCCGGCCTGGCTCACCGGCCGCGACTGTACTGGGAGTGGTGGCCCCGGCCGCTGTTCGCGCCGGGCGGGCGGAACTGGCTCACTCCGCTCTCCGAACTCGTGGGGGGTGTGAACGTCACGGGGGGCATTGACGCGGATGCCGCCCGTCCCACGCACGAAGAGATCATCGCGGCGGATCCGGAGTTCATTTTGCTGGTCTGGACCGGGGTCGCGACGGGCAAGGTCCGGCCGGAGGTGGTGCGGCGACGGGTGGGGTGGGACCGCATCCGCGCTGTGTGCGAGGGCCGGATCCACGTGCTGGAAGAGGGCCTCTTCTGTCGGCCCTCGCCGCGATTGGTGGACGGTCTGGAGCGCCTGGTGAGGCTGGTGCATCCCGGGGTTTTCCCTGATTGCCAGGAAGCCCGGGAGCCCCAGCGGGGAGGTGAGCGGTGAACGTGCCTCGCCTTCTCATCGCCGCCACGCACAGCGGCGTGGGCAAGACCACGGTTGCCTGCGGCATAATGGCGGCGTTGCGGCGCCGGGGCTTGCGGGTGGCGCCGTTCAAGGTGGGGCCGGATTTCCTGGATCCCGGCTACCACGCCGCCGCCTGCGGCGACGGCCCCACCCGTGGCGCGCCGGCGCCCGCCGTGGTGCTGGACGCGTGGATGTTGGGAGAGGAAGGGGTGCGGCGCAGTTTTGCCGCGGGAGCGGCGGATGTGGATATGGCCGTGATCGAGGGCATGATGGGCCTCTATGACGGGGCCGACCCGGAAACGGACGCGGGCAGCACGGCGCAGATCGCCAGGCTGCTGCAGGCGCCCGTGATCCTGGTGCTGGACGGCAGCGCGCTGGCTCGTAGTGCGGGGGCCCTCGCCCTCGGCTACCGGGTGTTCGATCCGCAGGTGCCGGTGGTCGGTGTGGTGGCCAACCGGCTTGCCGGGGAGGAGCATGCCGCCTATCTCCGGCCCGGGATTGAGCGGGGCGCGGGCCTCGCCTTTCTCGGCTGGCTGCCGGAGATCGCCGATGCGGCAATCCCTGAACGTCACCTGGGCCTGGTTACCGCGGGCGAGCGGGAGGGAGTAGCAGCGCTCATAGGCCGCTTGGCGGATGCCGTGGAGCGCCACCTGGAGGTGCCGCGTCTGCTGGAGCTGGCCGCCGCGGCGCCTCCCATTTCCGGCTCTGCGCCTGCTGCGCTCGAGCGGGCAAGATTGCGGGCGCGGATCGCGCTGGCCCGTGACGAGGCATTTTGCTTCTACTACCGGGACAATCTCGCCCTTCTGGAGGCGGCGGGTGCAGAAATCGTTCCTTTCAGCCCGCTGCGTGACCGCGAGCTTCCTTCCGACACCCAGGGAATCTACCTGGGCGGCGGTTACCCGGAACTCCACGCCGCTCGGCTGGCCGCGAACCAGAGTATGCAGCGGGCGATCTGCGCCTGTGCCGCGCAGGGCAGGCCCATCTACGCGGAGTGCGGCGGCTTGATGTACCTGTGCGAAGTGCTAAGCACCGACGGCACAGACTACCCGATGGTGGGCATCGTCCCTGGCCGGACGGTGATGGAAAGCCGCCTTCAGGCGATCGGCTACCGGGAAGTGACTCTGTGGCGCGATACCGTGCTGGGGCCACGGGGGACCGTGGCGCGCGGGCACGAGTTCCACCACTCTCGTTACGAGGGCAGTGCCCCGGTGGAGCGGGCCGCCTTTGCGGTGGGGGAGCGCCGGCTGGGATACGCCACAGAGACGCTCCTCGCTTCTTACATCCATCTTCACTTTGGCTCCAACCCTCGCCTGGCGGAGCAGTTTGTAACACAATGCGCGCGCAGACACTGATGGTTCAGGGGACGGCGTCCCACGTGGGCAAGAGTGTGATCGTGGCGGCGTTGTGCCGCGCGCTCGCCCGCCGCGGTCTGCGCGTGGCGCCGTTCAAGGCACAGAACATGTCGCTTAACTCGGCGGTCACCCCCGACGGGGGTGAAATCGGGCGCTCCCAGGCCTTCCAGGCCGAGGCCTGCGGCATCCTCCCCGAGGTGGCGATGAATCCGATCCTCCTCAAGCCTATGGCGGGGGGAAGGTGCCAGGTCGTGGTCAGAGGGCAACCGTACGCCACGGTAGAGGGCTATGGCGATGCGCGGCGCGCGTCCCTGGCGCTCGCCGTGATTGCCGAATGCCTGGCGGAGCTCCGCTCCCGCTTCGACATCGTGCTGCTGGAGGGTATGGGCAGCCCCGCGGAGATCAACCTGCGGGGGCGCGATCTGGCCAATATGCGCACCGCGGCGCTTACCGGAGCGCCGGTGTTGCTGGTGGGCGACATCGAGCGCGGCGGGGTGTTCGCGGCGCTGGCGGGAACGATGGCGCTTCTCGACCCGGAGGACCGGCGGCGGGTGGCAGGCTTCCTCATCAATAAGTACCACGGTGACCCGGCGGTACTCGCTCCCGGAATTGCGGCGCTGGCGCGCCGTTACGCCACCCCCACGCTCGGCGTGCTCCCCTACCTGCCCGACCTGCGCGTGGCGGAGGAGGACGCCGTAGCATTGGATACGGTAACGTCCAGCCGCGCCACGGGGATCGACATCGCTGTTCCCCGCCTCCCGGGCATCGCCAACTTCACGGACCTGATGCCCCTGGCGGCAGAGCCGGGTGTTTCCGTGCGCTACATAACCAGCCTGGCGGAGTGGGGCTCTCCGGCGCTCGTCATCCTGCCGGGGACGCGGAACACCGTTGCCGATCTGGCCTGGCTGCGAGAATGCGGGCTGGCGCGGCGGGTGCTGGAGCACGCCGCGGGCGGCGGATGGGTGGTCGGCTTGTGCGGCGGCTACCAGATGCTCGGGCGGGAGATCCGCGACCCGCACCACGTGGAGAGCGCCCGCGTCCCGACGCAGTCGGGAGGCCTCGGTCTGCTGGACGTGGCGACCACCTTCGCCGAGGAGAAGCAGCTCTGCCAGGTGCGAGGCATCTCGCTGACGCCCGGGCTGGAAGGGCTGCCGGTGTGGGGATACGAGATCCACCACGGCGTGACGACGCTGGGGCCGGGGGCGCGGCCTGCCATCCGGCTGACAGAGCGGTGGGGCGTGGCCGTGGACGAAACGGAGGGCGCCGTGGCCGCGGGCGGCGCGGTCTTCGGTACCTATCTACACGGGATCTTCGATGCGCCGGGGTTCCGCCAGCCGTTCCTGCGGCGGCTCGGCTGGGTCGGAGCGGGGGGCGCGGCGCCCGCGAACGTGTTCGACCGGCTGGCGGACTGGCTGGAGGCCCACGTGGAGATGGACCGCTTACTGGCGTTGGTGGGGATCACCTAATGAGGCCCGCTTTCGGGGGAGTAGCAGAGTGGGCGTCCAGCATTCGGCGTTAGGCACTGGGGAGGTCATCCGAACGCCCAGGGGCTAGCGCCCGACGCTAATGCCGCACGCCCAGCACCTCCCCCGCCCTCCCGAGAGTGCCCCAAAACCGTTGGGGTAGGACCCTCCACCCGAAGGGCCAGGCGCTTCACGGCTGGCGGTGAGGTTCCGTTCCCGTCGCTCTACCGCCGGCGCGTTCGCCGCGGCAGGCGAAGCTGGATGGAATCGGTGACCACCGTGCTTTCGTTACCCGCCCGGTCGCGGTACTGGACTTCAACCGTTTGGATGCCCGAGACCCGCGGTAGTGTGTGGTTCACCTCGGCGGCGTAGGCGCGCCAGTCCGACCACGCCTCACCCGCATTGCGGACGCGGTACTGGTAAACGCCCGAAAACGTATCTGCGGCGAACAGCTGCAGGCGGACGTCCGGGGAGCGCGTCCGGCGGGCGCCGTTGTTGATGAGCACGCGAGCATCCATCGGTGCGGCGCCGTCGATGGCGAACGCGATCGAATTGGACGGCTCCTCCAGCCCACCGTTTCCTACCGCCCAGTAGCGGATGTTGTAGAAGCCCTCGACGGTGAAAGGGACGGGCGCGGTATACGTTTGGGTGGCGCCGCCGTTCACCGAGTAGCGGAGCCCGGTGAGCCCGCCGCCGTTGTTGGTCCCCGTCAGAGTGAGCGTGGCGTTCTTATACCATCCCAGACCCAGCGTGCTACCGGCCAGGCTAGCCTGGCTGCTGGGCGCCTGGCCCCCGCCGCCGCTGCCCACCAGGGTAATCACCAGCTGGTACTCGGCCCCCACGTTGTTCGCCCCATCCACAGAGGTGAAGCGGATCGTGTAGGTCCCGGGCTGGTCGAACCGCAGTGGCCCGGTGTAGACGTCGGGCAGCTGGCCAGCGCCGGTATTGATCCCATAGCGGATGGTCTGGACGCCCGACTGCCAGTCCGCCGCGTTCATAACGACCGTGACGGGACCGGTGTACTGGCCCGTGTCGTTCAGCGGACCGAGCGCCAGGGCGCTGGCGCAGGGTGGGGTGACATCGGCGAGCGGCCCCTCATCAGCACCGGGTACGGCCTGGTAGGTGTAGCTGCGACTGGCCACGGTGTCATCCAGATTGGCAACCACCAGCAGCATGTCGCCCGTGACCTCCGTGCCCAGGGCGTGGGCGCGGCCGATCAGCGTGCCATTGTCGCTCGCGAAGGGATACAGCAGGAAGGAATCATCGCCCCGCTGGCCGGCAGCGAGTGCACCAAAGGGAGCGCCTTGCTCTGGCGTCACGAACAGATCGAGCTGCCCCGTGTAACCCGGGAAGTTATAGTAGCGGACGCTATATGGCCCCAGATTGTCCGCGCCATCCGGCGGAGACGGCCCCGCAGTGAACAGCTGGGGAATGGGTTCCAGGCCGAGGAAATCCACGAGGATGAAGTTGATCAGATCGATCTGCTGCTTCAGGTCGCGCAAGGCGGACGTGGAGTAGGAGAAGTACCATGGGTAGTCGCCGATGGTGGGGTCGTCAATGGCGTTCGCCAAAGCGAAGCGGGTAAAGACCTCACCGAAGTCCTCCAGGCAGCCCGCGCTCTGTAGGGCGGTTTCCACGCCTGCTACGGTGTTCGCCGGATTCCGCGCCAGCCGTTGGATCAGCTCTTCCCCGTGCTTCTCGTACAGGTAGTAGAGGAGCAGGCCCGCGGCGCCGTAGTCCTCCAGGATATTGGCTTCTTCGTGATCGCCCCAGACGGTGAGCGAGTTGGAGGGATCTGCCCCGTAGGCCATCACCGCCTGCCCGAGGGTAGAGTCGGCGGTGAACGGGCTCCCGCAGAATATGGGAGCCAGCATCGACATCCCCTCGTTGATCCATAGATCCTCGTCGGGGTCCTGGTTCCACTGGCAGAGGTGCTGGAACTCGTGCGCCAGGACGTCCAGCAGCAGGGTCTCGCTGCCGAACACCGGGTCCAAAAACTCGGCGTTGAGGACAATCATGTCCTTTTCATTGCTGTAAGGATGCTGCGCGTCCCGCGGAAACTGGTCGTCGCTGTTGAAGTAGCCCCCAATGGTGGGGCCGAGCAGGTCTCCCGTCTGCGGCGCGGGGATGTTGGTGAACAGCAGGTAGATGCGCGCGTCCCCGTCGATCCCGGGGCTCGGTTCTTCTCCAAATATGCGGCGCACGTTGGCGTAGATGCTCGTCTCCCAGAAGTTCGTAATCGCGTAGAGCCGCCGCGAGCTGACGGATACTCCCTGCTCCACATAGACATAGGCGCTGCGCGTAATGCGGGCCAGACGCGCGGTGACCTGGTAGGGCACCGCGGTTTCCGGACGACCGTCATAATTGGTGAAATCGTACACCCAGAATGAGGCCGTATCTCCCACCGCAGCGGGGCGAATACGCGTTCGTACGGGGCGGGGAGGCCCCTGACGCAGGCGGAGGGCGCCGTTGCGCCGCTGGATGGCATCCAGGAAGGGGTTTCCGCAGGGCCGAACCGGCAGCGGCTCGGGGATCAAGTCACCGAAGTCTTGTGCGCGTGCGGGGGGTGTCAGCGTGGCAGCGGCCAGCGCCAGCGCGCACCAGATAGCAGCTCGTCTCACGGTGTACCTCCTTCAGGGGAGAAGCGGCGAGCGTCATCTATGGCAGAGGGAGTGTGGGTGTGAGGGAATGAGGAGAGGAAGAGCGGGAGGGGGGCAGTTTTGCCCGCCCATCCTATCACCCGCTCCCCCTTTCACCCGTACCCCCACACACGTACGCACTCTCGCCGTCTCCGCGCGGTAAGCCACGCTACGGCTCGATTTCCGACAGCGCCACGCGGCAGCCGTGCGTCGCAGCGCGGCGTACCGCCTCGATCACGCGCGTGTTCTGCAGCGCGTCCTCCGGCGGCAGCCGGAGCGGCTCCCGCCCGCGGATTGCGTCCGCAAAGTGCTCGACTTGCAGCTGGTACTGATCCACCCCGGGAATCTGGATCTCTTTCGTATCCGATCCCGTGGTCAGCCATAGCGTTGCTGGCCCCTCCCCTGGCAGCCAGCAGCGGGGCACCTCGATCCGCCCGCACGTCCCCATGATCTCCAGCTGGATGTGCCCCGCCATGGCGTAGCTGCAATCGAACAGCGCGAGCGCTTCCCCGCATTCCAGCTGGCCCATGGTGGTGACGTCCACCTCTGTCTCCGGATCGAGCACCATGGTCGCCTGGACGGCTTCGGGCTCGCCCGCGTAGGCGCGGATGGCGTTCAGGCAGTAGCAGCCCACGTCCATGAGCGCGCCACCCCCGAGCCCCCGCGAGTAGCGGATATTCTGCGGGTTGGGCGGCAGGACAAAGGTGAAGCTGGCGCGCACCAGGCGTACGGGGCCAATGGCGTCGTCGTCGAGCAGCTGGCGCACTCGCTCTTGCTGCGGGTGGAAGCGGTACATAAACGCTTCCATCAGCTGCCGTCCCTGCTGGTGAGCCAGATCCACCAGTTCCGCCGCTTCGGCAGGTGTAAGGGTGAACGGCTTCTCGCACAGGACGTGCTTGCCCGCGTTCAGCGCCCGCCGGGTCCATTCGTGGTGGAGCGCGTTGGGCAGGGGGTTGTAGACTGCCTCCACCACCGGGTCCGCGAGGACCTCTTCGTAGCTCTGGTAGACGTGCGCGATGCGGTAGCGTTCTGCCACCTCGCGCACGCGCTCCGGGCGAGGCGTGCCAATCGCCTGTAGCGTGCCGTTACGGCTGGCGGCGATGGCCGGGATTATCCGATGAAGGCCGATGGCCGCGCTGCTAAGGATGCCCCAGGCCACCGACGGGGTTGCTTCCGGTTGCATAGGTTGCTGGAAGGACCGGAGGGTCTGTGTGCGCGGCGCGCACACCCGGTCCTGACCTCCACGGTTAGATTCGCGGCGGGGCAGGAGGCTCCTGTGTCAAAGGTGCGGGCCGGCGCTCCGCGTGAGTCCAGCCGGGAGACCGGGCGTCTTCAGGGAAAACAGGCGAATGCGCTCCTGGCTATTCGACGTTCGGGGTAGGCGGCGAGGTTCCACCTGATGAGGCGCCCGCGGGCAGGTAGCGCAGGAACCAGTCGCGCGCGAGCCGCGCCACCTCCTCCAGCGTCCCTGGTTCTTCAAAGAGATGGGTAGCCCCGGGGATGATGACAAGATCCTTCTCGCAGGACAGGAGGGCGTAGGCATCCTGGTTCAGCTCCAGGACAGTGAAATCCAGGCCGCCCACGATGAGGAGCGTGGGCGCCTGCACCTGCGCCAGGTAGGCAGTGGCTAGGTCTGGCCGGCCCCCACGGGAGACGATGGCGCCTACCGCCTCGAGCTGTCGCGCCGCCGCCTGCAGCGCCGCCGCGGCGCCGGTGCTGGCCCCGAAGTGGCCGATGCGCAGCGCACTGGTTTCCGGCTCCCGCAGCAGCCAGTCGGTGGCGCTCAGCACACGGTCCGCGAGGAGGTCGATGTCGAACACGTTACGCCGGTCCTGCGCCTCGCGTTCCTCCAGCAAGTCGATGAGCAGCGTCCCCAGGCCGCCTTCCTGGAGGACACGGGCCACAAAGTTGTTGCGGGGGCTGAACCGTCCGCTGCCGCTTCCGTGGGCGAACAGGACCACCCCCGCCGCCCCCGAGGGCAGCGCCAGGATGCCTTCCAAACGGACTGCCCCGACGGGGACGATCACCGCGCGTTCCGAGCGCGGCGCTCCTGCTGCCGCAGATGACATGGCTGGCCCTCCCTTCTGCGCCGCCTGTGTCGCCGCGAGGCTACGGAAAGCCGTGGAGCAGGCCTCCACAGCTTATACTACCCCAGGGCCGATTCATCGGGCGGATCAGGATTTATGGAGCGATAGAGATGGAGTGCAGGCTTCCAGCCTGCACGTTCCAGGAGGTAACCACCCGCATCGAGGTGGGGAACGAGCGCCGCTCCTCGTACGGGCTACGGCGAGCATTCCCTGCCGGAGGGTGCGGGACTACCGATCCAGACGGCCGAGATCCCGTCAGGCCGCCGATCCCACTATCAACCGTCTACCAGAAGCCACTAACCGGAAGCCATCCTACGCCAGCGGGATCCCCTCGCGCGCGAATGCTTCTCGCACCGCCGCCCGCAGGGCCATCTCGGCGCGCCGCACCTCTCCCGGCCGCGCCGCAGCCACGATCCGAACGACCACTCGGGAGGCATCCATTGACGTGATGCCCTGAATACGCGGTCCTGACTGCGTCGGGACGAACAGTTCCTCTGACAGCGCCGGGCCCAGGGCACCGACCACCTCCTGCAGCTGATGCAGCGACGTTTGGGCACCCACCGCCACGTCAATCGCCGCTGCCATCGGCCCGCGCGAGTGGTTGACCACGGTGGAGATGTCCCCGTTCGCCAGGATCACTTCCTTCCCCTGGTCGTCCCGCAGGCGGGTGATCCGCATCCCCATCTCGGAGACGGTTCCCGAGTGGTTGCCAATGGTCACGTAATCGCCCACCGCGAACTGGTCTTCGACGAGGATGAACATGCCGGTGATTACATCGCGCACGAGGCGCTGAGCGCCGAATCCGACCGCCAGGCCCACCACCCCCGCACCCGCCAGTATTGCCGCCACGTTCAGCCCCAGCGTGTTTAGCACCATCACGAAGGCAACAAATCCCAGGCCATAAGAAACGAGGCTGCGGAGCAGCGCCTGCAGGGTGCGAAGACGGGCGGTGTAATTGCTCCCCGCGCTAACGCGCGCCGCCATTTTTGTGGTTACTGCGTCCAGGCCGCGCGTAAACCCCCAGCGCACCAGGACGTAAACGACGATGATCAGCAGGATCTTGGCCGTCGCCTCTCCTACGGCGACGAGCCCCTGATCCCACGAGATACTCGCGAGCTGGTCTGGCAAGGCGAAGGCAATCATCGGCATCGAACGAGGCGCCCGCGCTCAGCCATCGGCGGCCCGCAACCCGCCTCCGTTGTTCGCCGCCCCTCGCGGCCTGGGATCCCATCCGGCGGCCGAGGGCGCCGGGGCGGAGGTGTGATCGGCCAGGTAGCGCCTGCCTTCCGGGCAGAGACGCGTAAACGGGCATGCCGCGCAGGCGGGTCCCGGAGTAGGCTCCTTCTCGTCATCCTCCAGCACCGTGAGCGCTGTGCGGCACACCCCTGCTTCCACCGCTTCCAGCTCCTGCGGGCTGCGCAGCACCGAGGCGCTCTCCCCGGTGCGCAGGCAGTAGATCGCTACCCGCACGGGGCAACTGGGATAAGTGCGTGCCGCCAGCAGCTGGTAGACGGCCAGCGGCAGGCTGGTGCGGACCTCCTCCTCGCTGACCGCCAGCCGGCCGGACTTGTAGTCCACTACCTCGAGTTCGCCGGTAGGGAGTCGATCCAGCCGGTCAATCTTGCCGAACAGGACAAACTCGGGGTAGCGATACTGCAGGGTGCGTTCTGTCCAAAGCGTCTCCCGCTCCTTGAGGCGCGCCGCTTCGTAGTAAGCGCGCAGGGCGGCCTCACCGGCGGCGAAGTGGGCGGCGGCATCTGCCGCCGTGGCGTAACTGGCGCCCACCCAGGAGGCGCGGTAGGCCGCCAGGAGAGCGTTCACATCCTGATTCCTGGGGCCGCCCGCGTTGTGGAAATGCTGTAGGGCGCGGTGGAGGGAGCCGCCCAACGCGTGCGCGGGGGTCAGCCTTCCCCACCGCAGGCCGCGGTCATAGTAACAGTGGTAGGCCCGCGGGCAGGTCAGGTACATCTCCAGGCGGGTAGGGCTGAAACGGGGGCGCCGCACGGTGATCACTAGATTCGCTGGCTCACGAGTAGGGAGCGCGTCTCTGCCCGGGCACTGACCAGAACCAGGAACGGGTAGCGCGTCGCCGCTCGATTGGCATTCTATCTGCCGTTTGGAAAATCAGCGAAGGAGCCTCTCGTTCTCAAGTCGAACCGAGTGCCAGAGATAGGTGGCACTGCTGCAGAAGACCTCGCGTCGTGACCCTCTCCACTCTGTGGCTCATCTTAGCAGAAGGGGCTCGCGGCGTCAAACGGGTCCTGTCTTTCCTGGCGCTCGTCTGGCTGATAAGAATGGCTTGACCAGACAAGCAGCAGTGTGTTAACCTGGCACCACTGCACAGTGTCCCACTGATTCCCCCGTGGAGGAGGACTTCGATGCGCCGTTCACTCCTCGAACGGACGGCCGGCGCCGCGTTTCTGGCGCTCCTCGTCCTTTCGGCTTCCCAACCCGCGATGGCGGCACCAGACCCATCGGCGGGGGGTACGGCCGCCCGACTGTCCATTGCCAGCCCAGAATCCGGGCAGTCGGTCGCCGGTCGGATCCAAGTCTCGATCGCGTTTGACGCGGGGCCCGACATCGGCAAGTTCACCGCCGTCAGTCTGTGGGTGGATGGCCGGATGGCGATGAGCCGCGTCCTCGTCGGAGATGGCCGCCGCGGCACGGACTTTCTGGACCTGGATACGCGGCGCCTATCTAACGGCCAGCACGCGGTCAAGATTACCGTGCACGCGGGGCCACGGAACGAAGTGGTCGCCAGCGACACGATTCGGATTCTGGTTAATAACGGCGGAATAGACACCATTCCACCCCTGGTTTCCATTCGTAATTTTCTGGAAGGGGATACGGTGTGGGGTCGCATCAACCTGGAAGCGCACGTGACCGATAACGACCAGGTGAGCCTGGTCGCGATCTACGTCAACCGTGCGCTGGAACTGCTCTCCAACCGGCCGCCCTACTCCATCACGCTGGACACGGCGGATCCCAGGTACTCGGATAGTGCGGGTCGTGGGGTCCTGAAAGTGGAGGCCTGGGCGTTCGACCGCTCGGAGAACCTGGGCAAGTCGCGGCTCCTGACCCTCAACATTGATCAGAAGCAGAACGCCACCCGAAAGCAAGCCGATCCGGCGGCACCGCAGCCGAATCGGGATCCGGTGGTGCCCGAACGTGTGGATCGGCCGGGCGGACTGGCCGGGGCGGCGCCCGGCGGCCCCGCCAGTAGCCCTGCGCCAGGCCGGCAGGCGCGTCCGGCGGAGCCGCGCATCGTGGGCGTGGATGCCGTTCCCGAGTTTGCGCGCGGCATGCGAGGTGGAACGCCGGAGCGGATACGCCGCAATCCCGCCGGCCGGCCCGCGCCTGCTCCCCAGGCAAATGCGCCGGGGCCACGCGTTGAGAGCGTGGATGCCGCTCCCGAGATTGTGGGCGGTACGCGAGGCGGCGCGCCCGAGACGACGCGGCCCCAGGAGCCACAGCCGCTTGGTGCCGATGCGAGCCCTGCAGCGTTAGCAGAAGGGTCGCCTGTCACGCCGGGAGAGAGCCCGGTGCAGATGGCTCGCGTGGCGCCGCCGCAACTCCCTGAGGTGAGGGGTGACGGTCTGCCCGCTGCATCGATGGAGACAGGTGGGGTTCCCGCCGGAATCCGCATCGAGCCGGGGCAGATTGAGGTCCCCCTGGGCGGATCGGTAGCTCCTGAGCCTGCCGGGAAGCCGGCACGGGCTACGGATATCAAGCCGGTGCGGGCGGATCGGGGCCGTTACTATATGCTCGTGATGCTCCCCAACGCGCGCCCAAATGAGTATGGACGCATCGAGCTCGTCTCCGTGGCGGTAGGCACGGGCGGCGAGCCCGTGCAGCGGGACCGCACGTACACTGTCCAGCACGGCGATACCTTGTGGGAGATCTCCCATCGCTTTGGCGTTACGCCGCGCAGCGTCCGAGTTGCCAGCGGCCTGCCCGAGAAACTGCGGCTGCGACCGGGGATGAAGCTGCGCGTGCCGGGGACGTTCCGCGTCGCTATCGAGGATCAGCCGGTGCGGTTCGACGTGCCGCCGCGCGTGGACGGCGGTATCCCGCTGGCGCCCTTCCGCCAGATCTTCGAGCACGCAGGCGGCAAGGTGATGTGGATCAAGGAGACCCGCGAGGTGCACGGCAGCAAGCCGGATACAGAAGTCCGGCTGAAGATCGGCAGCGACCAGGCGCTGATAAACGGCGAGACAATCCTGCTCGATCAGCCTGCGTTCATCGACCGGGGCCGCACGATAGTGCCCATCCGCTTCATCGAGCAGGCGCTCGACGTGAAGGCGGAGTACGACGTGAAGAGCGGCACGATTCACCTGGTCAGGCGCTAGATCCCTTCCGACCCCACGAAGCCCGGCGGCGCGGTCCGCCGGGCTTTTTTCTTGCGGCCGGGAGGAGAACTCCGGCCACCGTGGAATGAAATCGGCAGGTAAAACCTGCGCACTGGGGCGGGAGGTGCGGATGGGTGTAGGTACGGGTAGGTGCTTGGCGGAACGCCGGATCTCTCGTGCCCTCTTGCGCCGCACTTCCTATCTTCCTCTGTAGGGCGCGCTTCTGAACGGACCTCCCGACCGATGACTTCTGTCTACTACGCGCCGCAGCCGTCTCCCCTCCTGGAGATGCGCGGGATCTCGAAGCGCTATCCGGGCGTGGTGGCGCTGGACAACGTTGACTTTGACGTGCGCGCGGGCGAGGTGCACGCGCTTGTTGGGGAGAACGGCGCGGGCAAGTCCACCCTGATGAAGATCCTCGCCGGGGCGGAGACGCGGGATGCAGGCCAGATCCTGCTGCGCGGCCAGCCGGTGCACATCGACTCGCCCCAGCGCGCGATGGATCTCGGCATCAACATCATCTACCAGGAGTTCAACCTGGTACCGCACCTCTCTGCCGCCGAGAACATCTTCCTGGGCCGCGAGCCCGCGGCAAGCATCCCCGGCTTCATCGACTTCCGCCGCCTCTACCGCGAGGCTCAGCAGGTGATGGATTCCCTCGGTGTGAGCGTGGACGTCCGCACCGAGGCGGGCCAGCTCTCGGTGGCGCACCAGCAGATGGTGGAGATCGCCAAGGCCACGTCGCGCAACTCGGTGATCATCGCTATGGACGAGCCCTCCGCGACCCTCACCGAGCACGAGCTGCAGAACCTGTTTCAACTCATCCGCTCCCTGCGCGAGCGAGGCGTGGGGATCATTTATATCAGCCATCGGCTAGAGGAGATCTTCACCATCGCCGACCGCGTGACCGTCCTGCGGGACGGCCACCGAATCGGCACGCACCCGGTGGAGGCAATGGACCGCGACACCGTAATCCAGATGATGGTCGGCCGCGAGCTGGCGCACAGCGCCCCCAAGCGCGCCACCGTGTGTGGCGACGCGGTGCTGGAGGCACGCGGACTCGCACGGCACGGGGTGTTCCGGGACGTTTCCTTCACCGTGCACGCAGGCGAAGTGCTGGGCATCGGCGGGCTGGTCGGCGCGGGGAGGACCGAGGTCGCGCGCGCCCTGTTCGGCGCCGACCCTCTGGACGCGGGGGAGATCCGGCTGCGCGGCAAGCGGGTGCGCATCCGTTCCCCGCGTGATGCCATCCGCCTGGGCATCGGCCTGGTGCCGGAGGACCGCAAGACGCTGGGTCTCATCCTCAATATGGTGGTGCGGGAGAATGTCACCCTCGCCAACCTGGACCTGCTGTCGCTGCTGGGGTTCGTGAACCGGCGCCGGGAGCGGGAAGCGACGGAGCAGTACGTCCGCAGCCTGCGCATCCGCACCCCTACGGTGGAGCAGGAGGTCCGCAACCTCTCTGGCGGCAACCAGCAGAAGGTCGTGCTCGCCCGGTGGCTGTTCACCGATTCGCGGGTGATGATCTTTGACGAGCCGACACGGGGCATCGACGTGGGCGCGAAGATGGAGATCTATGGATTGATCAACGACCTGGCCGCCCGCGGCGTGGCGACGATTATGATCTCCTCCGAGCTGCCGGAGCTGCTGGCGATGAGCGACCGCGTCCTGGTGATGCACGAGGGGCGGCTCGCCGGGGCACTCTCCCGCGAGGAGGCGACCCAGGAGCGGGTGATGCACCTGGCGACGGGCGGGGAGTAGGCGGCGGCAACCGGCTCAAGTAGCGTCGGTATCTTGCCCGTGTAATGGTGCGTCCTCGCGGCTATCCGGGAGTGAACTTCACTACGCGGCAGACCCGTGGTCTGATACTTGGGCGCGGCCCACCAGTCACGCATTACGCGTTACGGACGCCAGCTCCCGCACCTTCGCGCCCACATCCGCCTCCCGCACCAGCGCTTCACCCACAAGCACGGCGTCCGCGCCCGCGGCGGCCACGCGGGCCACGTCCGCGGCGGTGAAGATACCGCTTTCACTCACCAGGATGCGATCCCCCGCCGACTTGATAACTCCCGCAAGCCGCTCAGTGGTCTCCAGGGTGGTTTCGAAGGTGTGCAGGTTCCGGTTGTTGATGCCGATGACCCGCGCGCCGCTCTGCAGCGCCGCCTCCACCTCCACTTCCGTGTGGGCTTCGACCAGGCAGGCCATCCCCAGGGCTGCCGCCCGCTGCGCGAACTCCCGCAGCTGGGGGATAGCGAGCACGGCGGCAATGAGCAGGATGGCATCCGCACCGATGGCGCGGCTCTCTTCGATCTGCCAGGGGTCCAGGATGAAGTCTTTGCGCAGAATCGGCACCGGCACCCGCGCGCGTGCGGCGGAGAGATAATCGTTGTGGCCGCGGAAGAAGGGGGTGTCGGTGAGCATCGAGATGGCCGCGGCGCCGTGGGCAGCGTAAGTCTCCGCCAGGGACACGGGATCGAAATCCGTGCGCAGCGTGCCCCGGGAGGGGGAGGCCGCCTTCGCTTCCGCGATCAGGCGCACCTGTTCCCCCTGCAACGCGGCCGCGAAGTCGCGCGGTGGGGGCGCCGCAGCCAGGGGGAAGGCGGGGACGGCTTCCCGTCGCGCGGCTACCTCCCGTCGCTTGTGCGCGATGATCGTTTCTAGAATGGAGGGCAGGGCCATCGTCTCGTCCGGGTTTACACGTGGGCACGTTCAACCGCTTCAACCTGCCTACCTGTCAGTGTTCCCGCCCGCTAACTTCCCCTCTCCTCATCTGCCGTACACACCCACGGAGCGCCCGGGAAGGACGCTCCGTGGTGGAGGAATGCACGGCGCAGGGCGGGATCAGCGCTAGACGCCCGTCCCTGCCATCGCCTCCAGCCGCGCGATGCGCTCTTCCATCGGCGGGTGGGTGCTGAACAGGGTCATCAGTCCACCGCCCCGCAGCGGGTTCACAATGAACAGGTGCGCGGTGGCCGGCTGCGCCTCGGCGCGGGAGTGCTGCACACCCGCGTCCAGTTTCCGCAGCGCGTTCGCCAGGCTCATCGGTCGCCCGCAGATCTGTGCGCCCGTCGCGTCCGCCAGGTACTCCCGGCTGCGCGATACGGCCATCTGGATGATAAGCGCCGCGATGGGAGCCACGATGGCGATGAGTAACAGCGCCATCGGGTTGCTGCCCTCGTCGTCATCGCCGCGGGAGCCGCCGAAAAACGCCGCGAACCGCGCCATATAGGCGAGCATGGAGATTGCGCCCGCAATGGTGGCCGCTACGGTGGAGATCAGCGTGTCGCGGTTCTTGATGTGGCTGACCTCGTGCGCGATCACGCCCTCCGCTTCGTCCGGCGCCAGGGTGCGCAGTAGGCCTTCCGTCACCGCCACCGCGGCGTGGTGTGGATCTCGCCCCGTAGCGAAGGCGTTCGGCATGTCCGTGGGCACGATATACACCCGCGGCGTGGGCAGACCGGCATTGCGGGCGCAGCGCTCCACCATCTGATAGAGCTGCCGGCCGTCGGATGGATCCACCTCGCGCGCGCGATACATCGCCAGCACGATCTTATCCGACCACCAGTAGGCGGCGAAGTTCATAACCAGGGCGATTCCAAAGGCGACCATCGCCCCGTTCGTGCCCCCGATCAGGTGGCCGATGACGATGAACAGGCCCATCAGCGCCGCGAGCAGAACAGCGGTCTTGAACTGGTTCATGGGTTTGGTTCGTTTGCTGCCATTTTCACCCGCCACGCGCGGCGGATGCAAAAATCTGCGCGCCGTCCCTTGCCGCCCGCGCTGGGCGCGGAAACGTATCCTGACGAGCAGTCTTCGGCCAGGGCGACTAACCTCATTGTACGCGTCCCCGGGTACGGCGTCAAGCAGCCTCGTCGGCCGGCGGGCAATCAGCGGATCATACCTCCATCCGCAGCCCGCCCGGAGGGATAAACTGCCGCAGATAGGACGCCGTGTCCCGCAGCTCGGCCAGGAGGGTCGCCTCCGTCTTCGTGGAGCCGGGGATGATCTCCGCAATCAACCCCGTCTCTACGACCGGGTCCAGCGCGCGGGCGAGGGGCGATTCCGCCGCGTGTGCGTGGGACCAGCGCAGCGCGTCCAGCACCTCTTCGATGCGGATGTGCCCCCGCTCGTTGTAGGGTGGGGTAAACGGCCAGTGGTGGCTGGCATCCGGCGTGGTCTGCTGGAGATGGATGACCTCGGTGAACGCCCCGAAGCGGCGCAGCCATTCGCGGTAGTCCAGGTCTGGCCCCGAGAGGCCGTAGTGCATGCCCGCCTGGTGACCCACATCCAGGGCGAGGCGCACCGGCACTCCCGTGCGACCTTCGTTTGCGTCCCAGAGGAAGCGCTCTGCCTGGTCAAGTGTCCAGGGGACCTCGCTGGGGATGTACATCTGCTCGTTGTAGAGCGCGGTCACCCCGCGGGCGCGGGCCGCTTCCGCCAGGCAGCGGAACTGCTCGATAAGGCGCCGCCAGGCCGCCTCCGTCTCGCGAGGGTTTTCCAGCACCTCCACGGAGAAGGCGTCCCAGTGCCCGCCCAGGCGCGGGATGCCCATCGCGGCGCAGAGATCGAGGGCATCCAGAATCCACTGCCGCATGCGGGCGCGCACCCGCTCGTCGCGATGGGACAGGCCGTGGAAGCGATGGGTCGCCACGCCGGTGTACACGTCGAACAGCCGCACGCCGTAGCGTGCCGCGGCGGCGCGCGTGGTGCGCGCGGCCTCCATCTGGTAGGCGCGATCCCCACTGAAGAACGGATCCAGGACATCCGCGCAGAACGAGTGGAGGGGATAGCCCAGTTCGGCGCTGAGCCGCATCCAGTTCTCCGGCTCCTCCCAGCGGCGCGTCAGGAAGGCCCCGTTGATCCCGATATCGAGGTGGACAGTACGTGCGCTCATCGTGTGCCTGCAAGAAAATGGTGCGACAAGGAAGCGGGAGAACGAGGAGACGATCAAACGAGAAACAAGAGACCGGTGGAACGATCACGCGGTGAGATGGAAGAACAGTAGGCGATAACCCGGGGGCTCGTTGCCTCGTCCCTTCATTTACTCGTTACCTTGTCTCATCGTTACCTCGTTCTTCGTATCGTGGTTCGCGGTAAGATTGGTAGAGCGGAGGCGTGGTCCCTCCCTCCTGTGATACGAAAGGATGAGATGATGCTTCCCTGGTTCCGCCGCGGTGCCGCCCACCCGCAGTGGCGCACGCCGCCTCCGATGACGATTCAGGCGGATTGCCGCTACTCCGCCACGCTGCACACCAACAAAGGGGTTCTGAAGGTGCAGTTGTTCGCCGACGAAGCGCCGCACACGGTGAACAACTTCGTCTTCCTGGCGCGTCAGGGGTTCTACAACGACGTGCCCTTCCACCGCGTGATTCGCGGCTTCATGGTGCAGACCGGCGATCCCACCGGCACCGGCGCGGGCGGCCCCGGCTACCACTTTGCAGACGAACCAGTGTGCCGCGAGTACCAGCGCGGCACGGTGGCTATGGCGAACGCCGGGCCGGATACCAACGGCAGCCAGTTCTTCATCTGCCACCAGGCAGTCCGCCTGCCGCCCCGATATACGATTTTCGGGCAGGTTACCGAGGGTCTGGACGTGCTGGACGCCATCGCCTCCGTTCCCGTCGGCGTCAGCCGCACGGGGGAGCAGTCCGTCCCGCAGGAGGAGGTGCATATCGAGCGGGTGGAGATCGAGGAGGCGGCGTAGGCGCTCTGCTCCCACAGGAATCTCCCCGCAGAGCGGGGAACGAAGGCCCGGACCCGGGCCCGCGTGCACCGGTCCGGAAGGATGCCCCTTGGCCCAGATCGATCTTTCCGCCGACGAGGAGGCCCTGAACCCGCCCGATTCCGGTTGTCTGCCCGCGTGGGGAGTGGCGGATCTCCCCGTGCCTCCCCGGTTCAACTTACGTGGGGTCATCCGTGCGATTGGTCCCGGGGTCATCATCCTCGGTGGCTCGATCGGTACAGGGGAATGGCTCCTTGGCCCTGCGGTGACGGCGCGCTACGGCGGCGGCCTCCTCTGGCTGGCCACCGTGGCGATTCTCCTCCAGCTGTTCCTTAACTGGGAGTGCGCGCGCTATGCCCTGGCTACGGGCGAACCGGTGTTCACCGCCTATATGCGCTGCCGGCCTGGGCCGCGCTTCTGGGGGTTCATCTACCTGCTGCTGGATGTCGGAATGCTGTGGCCGGCGTTCGCCGCCTCGGTGGCCACCCTCCTGGCCGCCGCGTTCCTTAGCGTGGTGAAGGGACAGGTGGGCTATATGCCCGGCCCGCAGGATAAGCCCGTCTACCTGGCGTTCGCCTATGGGATGATGTTCCTTTGCGTGCTGATCGTCAGCTTCGGTGGCAAGATCTACAACGCGCTCCAGATAGCCATGTACTTCATGGTCGTCTGGATTCTGGGCTACCTGATCTACGTCGATGTATTCCTCGTGAAGCCAGATACCTGGATTCAGGTGATTACCGGCTTCTCTGCCGTCGGCTGGTTGCCCCGTGAGGAGAACCTGAACTGGGCGCTGATCGCCGGGTTTGCCGCCTTTGCGGGCGCGGGAGGGCTCAGCAACGCCACCGTCGGCAACTACCTGCGCGATAAGGGGTGGGGGATGGGGAAGCTGGTGGGGGCTATCCCCTCTGCGGTGGGCAGCCAGAAGATCACGCTCTACCATATCGGCGCCATCTTCCGGCCCACGCGGGAGAACCTGGCCCGCTGGCAGGGCTGGTGGAAGATCGTGTTCGTGGATCAGTGCGTTGTCTGGGCGTGCGGCTGCTTCCTGGGGATGCTGCTGCCCGCGTTGCTCACCGTGCAATTCGTCCCCCGGGGAACGGACTTTACCAGCCAGCAGATGCAGGTGGCCGCCATCCAGGCGAAAGGGATTGCGGATGCTTTTCCGCACGCACGGCTGGCGTTCTGGGTCCTTACCCTTATCTGCGGCTTCTGGATCCTGTTCTCCACCCAGTTGCAGACCGTGGACCACGTGAGCCGGCGCTGGACGGACATCCTGTGGACTGGCAGCGCCCGCGCGCACCAGCTGAAGGGCCACCAGGTCAAGTACATCTACTACGGCATTCTCGTCCTTTACACGGCCTGGGGGTGCGTGACGCTCCTGCTCCAGCAGCCAATGACGATGGTGTTGATCGCATCGATTACCGGAGGGTTTGCGATGTCGGTGTGCGCCGTACACACCGTGTACGTGAACCGCCGGTTCCTGCCCCGGCGGCTGTGGGCGCCGCTCTGGCGAGAGGCGATGCTGGTGCTGTGCGCGCTGTTCTACATCACCACCACCTCACTGGTGGCGGCGGGACAGCTCAAGAAGATACTGGCCCCTAAGCCACCCGCGACTCGCGCCGCAGCCCCTCGCCGGCAGGGGGCGCTGAGATACCATAGGACGGCCGTACCTGACAGCCTATTGCGTCCCATACGCTTATGGAGCGAACCTTCGTGATGGTGAAGCCGGATGGCGTCCGCCGCCGGTTGATTGGCGAGATCATCCAGCGCCTGGAGCGGCGGGGTCTCGATCTAGTGGCCGCGCGCGTGGTGCACCCCTCCCAGGGGCTGGCAGAGGCGCATTACGCCGTGCACCGCGGGAAGCCGTTCTTCGAGGGCGTGGTTCAGTTCATCACCTCTGGGCCCGTAGTCGCGATGGTGTGGGAGGGGCCGAGCGCCATTGCTGCCACGCGGCAGATTATGGGGGCCACACGGCCGCTGGAAGCCGCCCCGGGGACGGTCCGCGGCGACTTCGCCCTGGAAGTGCAGGAGAACCTGGTCCACGGCTCCGACGGCCCCGAAACCGCGGCCAGTGAGATCGCGCTCTGGTTTCCGGACCTCGCGGGGAGTGACGCGTAAAACATAACGCGCACTGCGTATGGGCGAAGGAGCGGGAAGGCAACCAGAAAGCCAATCGGGTTTGCCGCTCCCGCATTACCCCTTCTCCGTCCCTCGGTGCCTCCGTGGTGAAGCCCAATGCGACGAGAGCAATCTGACCGTCTCTACGAGCGCGCCCGGCGCGTGATTCCCGGCGGCGTGAACAGCCCCGTGCGCGCCTTCAAGGCCGTGGGCGGCTGCCCGCTGTTCATTCGTGACGCCCGCGGATCACGCGTGGTGGATGCGGATGGGAACGAGTTCGTGGATTATGTCGGGTCGTGGGGGCCGATGATCCTCGGGCACGCGCATCCCGCGGTCATCGAAGCGGTGTGCGCCGCCGCCGCGCGGGGTACCAGCTACGGGGCGCCTACGGAGCTGGAGGTCCGGCTGGCGGAGGAGATCGTCGCCCGCATGCCGGCAGTGGAGATGGTTCGGCTGGTGAACTCGGGCACGGAGGCGGTGATGTCCGCCCTGCGCGTGGCGCGCGGATTCACGGGACGGGAGAAGGTGCTGAAGTTCGAGGGCTGCTACCACGGACACGCGGACGGCCTCCTCTCCCGCGCCGGATCGGGGGTCGCCACCCTGGGCCTGCCGGACAGCCCCGGGGTGCCCGCCGGATTCGCCGCACTCACCCTGCACGCCCCCTACAACGACCTGACCGCTGTCCGGGACGTCCTCGAGGCCAATGCCGGCGAAGTGGCGGCGGTGATCGTCGAGCCGGTGGCGGGGAATATGGGCGTGGTGCCGCCCGCGCCGGGGTTCCTCTCGGGGCTGCGTGAACTCACGCGGGAACACAGCGCGCTGCTGGTATTCGACGAGGTGATCACCGGCTTCCGCGTGGCCCCCGGCGGCGCGCAGCAGCGCTACGGCGTTCAGCCCGATATGACCGTGCTGGGCAAGATCCTGGGGGGCGGCTTCCCCCTGGCCGCCTACGGCGGCCGCCGGGACGTGATGGAGCAGGTGGCGCCCGTGGGGCCGGTCTACCAGGCGGGGACGCTGTCCGGTAACCCGGTGGCGGTGACCGCGGGGCTGGCCACGCTGGAGCAGCTGCGGGACGCGGGCGTCTACGCGCGCCTGGAAGCCCTGTCCGCGCGCCTGGAGGAGGGCCTGCGCCGCGCGGCGGCGGCCGCTGGGGTGCCGGCCAGCGTGAATCGCGTCGGCTCTATGCTGACCGCCTTCTTCACGGAAGGGCCGGTGACGGACTACGCCAGCGCAAAGCGGTCGGACACGGAGCGCTACGGGCGCTTCTTCCGCGCCATGCTGGAGCGGGGGATCTACCTGGCCCCCTCCCAGTTCGAGGCAGCGTTCGTCTCTGCCGCCCATACGGAAGCGGACATCGACCGGACGGTGGTGGCGGCGGAGGAGGCGCTGGGGGAGGTGGGGTAGGAGGCAGCGCGCCCAAGCGCTGGCCCATCGGTTGGTGGAGCCGTCGCCAGCAAGCCCTGTGGGAGGTGTTTCTAACGATCTGGCTGGCCGCCGACGAAGCCCACGACATGGCCCTGGATGGCAGCGATGAAGCTGCGGAACGTTAGGTCCTGGGCCGGCTGGGAGATCCGGGTGGGGATCTCGTTCGTGGCCAGAGCAAGGCACACTCCACTGTAGAGCCGCTCTCGAACGAGCCGCCTGCAGAGGATCTCGTAGCGCCGGCTATAGGAGGCTCGCATGAACACCGGGTCTACTGTGAAGTAAGGCTCCTGGTTTCTGCAGGGAGTGTGCACCCTGGGGCAGTCTTCGAGCAGGAAAAAGTAGCCGAGGAAGGGCGAGGGGCTCTTCCCCAAGCGTCCCTCTCTGAAGGCGACCCAGAGATCGGTGGCGTTGCTAATCGCCTCCTCCACGCGGTTGTTGAAGTTGTTGCCGAACGACGGCCCAACCTGAGACTTGAACTCGACCGCTATCACAAGCTGATCGTGGGAGACAACGATCAGGTCCCACTTCTTCTCGGGACGGTAGTAGCCAGGGAGTTCGAGAGCAGTTCGGGTCTTGATCTCCCTGGGGTCGAGGCCCGCTTCCACCAGCACATCCGCAACCAGCACCTCAAGAGCGCCCATCTGCGTGCCGCCGGTGACCGCACCCCGCGTGCCCGCGTCGATCCTCCCGCCTTCGACCTGCTTCTGTTGCTGGCGCTCGCGGGCAGTCCAGAAGTGCTGGATGGCGTCCTGGAACCGGGCCTCGAGATCGACCATCAGATGGGCCTTACGGCACCGTCGTCACGGTGGCTGTGCGGAAGAGGTGTCCCGTCATGGTGGTGAGCCGTCTCCGTGCCTGCTGGAAGTACTCGGGGTCCACCTCAATCCCGATGCTGTTGCGCCCCCACCTGGCCGCAGCGACATTGGTGGTGCCGGTGCCCGTGAAAGGGTCGAGGACCATGTCTCCCACAAAGCTAAACATCCGGACCAGCCTCTCTGCAAGCTCCAATGGGTAGGGTGCCGGATGGTCTCTGGTTGAGGCGCCTGTCAGCCCGGTCCAGATCTGCTGGAACCACTTCCGGTGGTTGTCTGCCGAGATGATGCTCAGGATCCGCTCCGCCAGAGTCGGGGTGCGGTAGCCGCCTGGTTTCCTCTGCATCAGGATGTACTCGATGTCGTTCTTAATGACAGCGTTGGGCTCATAAGGCTTACCGAGGAATCCGCCTGCGCCTTCCACCTCATACGCTGCGTTAGCGATCTTATGCCAGATGATCGGAGCCAGATTGTCGAAGCCGATCCCACGACAGCGTTCCTGGATCGACGCGTGGAGAGGGACAACCGTGTGCCTTCCGCTGTTTTGCCGTCGTGAGAGGCAGACGTCACCAACCACACACACCAGGCGCCCGCCAGGGATGAGGGCCCGGAAGCAGTGCCGCCACACCCGATCCAGCTCATCCAGGAAGGATTCGTACTCCTCGATATGCCCCATCTGTCCCTCGGTCTGGCGGTATGCCTTGAGGGTCCAGTATGGGGGGGAGGTGACCACCAGGTGAACACTTGCCGTATCAAGGTCGTGTAGTGCCCGCGCGTCCCGCAGGTACAGGGTGTGGTGAGTAGGGATGCGCTGAACGGCGTCCTCGATGTAAGCACTGAGCCTGGGGTCCCGCGCGATCCTCGGGATATCAATCTGCGGGTTCTCCAAAGGGCCCACGCCAGTCGGGACAAATGAGGACAGATCCGCCTTCCCGGTCTTCGGTGGCGGTTGCGCCTGCGAGAACAGTTCTGCCTGCAGAGCCATGCTTCACCTGCCGGTTCCCGAGATAGCGGCCGGCTCCACTTCGTTCCGGCACGTGTTTTCTCGTCCGACCGCAGTGCTACCCGGCGGGAGCCCATGTAAGAGTTGCCGGAGAACCACCGGACTCGCCATTCTCTTCGCCATTCAGAGGGGGTCTCGCCTGCTCACCGCCTCTTCGCCTGGCGATCAGTGTGTCCGCGCGAGCGTGAGGAGAGCTTCGCCATCATCCGTGAGTGCGGTGCCGGTGGGGTGAGAGAGTACGCCGCTCGTGGCGGGCACCTGCATCACGCCCACAGATATAGCACCCTCCCCTCCCGCCATGCCTCGCGCGCAATCGTGCCGGGAATGCGGTGGTGCTCCTCGTACTCGTCGGGCGTGAGCACAACCACGTCCTTGGCGAACCCCAGGCCGCACAGCGCGCGATCCATCGCCACCATCAGGGCGTGGCGGTCGCCGTCTACGGGCACGATTAATAAGGAGGCCTACGTCGCGGCGCTCGTCCGCCGTGCCGCGCGCCTGGGAGCCGAAGAGGATCACCCGCAGCGGCTGGAACTCGGCGACCAGCCGCTCCACCGCGGTACGGAGGCGTCCGTCAAGTGCTATGGTTCCCGCAGCCAGTTCAGCGGCCTGTGTATCCGGTGCGGCCATCAACAGACCTCCGGGGTCGACACAATCCCTGCCAGCAGCGGCAGTTCTGCGCCCGGCGCGGAGACGACCTCCCCCAGGAAGCCCCACTGGAACGCCTCCGCGGCGCGCACCTGAACGAGCTTCCCCACCATCCCTTCGTGCCCGGGGAAGTTCACCGTCTTGTGCGTGCGTGTGAGGCCGGTGTACTGGCCGGGCTGCTCGCCGCTGGGGCCCTCCACCAGCACCTCAAATGTCTGGCCCAGTAGCGCCTCATTCTTCTCCCGGCTGATGCGGTTCTGGAGGGCGATCAGCTCATTCAGGCGGGCGATCTTCTCGTCGTGGGGCACCTCGCCATCCCAGCCGTGCGCGGGCGTGCCCGGCCGCGGGCTGTAGGCAAACATGAACGCGCCGTCGAAGCGGACCTCCTCCACCAGGGAGAGCGTGTTCTCGAACTGCTCCCACGTCTCCCCCGGGAACCCGACGATGATATCCGTGGTCAGGGCCCCGCCCGGAATCACCTCCCGGATGCGGGCCACCAGGTCCAGGTAGCGCTCGCGGGTGTAGCGGCGGGCCATCCGCTTGAGAACGGTGTTATCGCCCGACTGCACCGGCAGATGAATCCACTCGCACGCCTTGGGGCACTGGGCAATCGCCTCGATCAGCGTCTGGCTCATGTGGTACGGGTGCGGGCTGGTGAATCGGACCCGCTCGATACCGTCCACGTCGTTGATGAACCACAGCAGGTCCGCCAGCGTGTAGGCTCTGCTCCCCGGGGGGTCATCCGCGTGGTAGCGCGCCTTGTAGGCATCCACCGTCTGGCCCAGGAGCACGATCTCCCGCGTGCCCATTTGGGCCAGCGCGCGGACCTCGCGCAGCACGTCTGCCACCGGACGGCTGCGCTCGGGGCCGCGGGTCTGCGGCACGATGCAGAACGTGCAGGCGAAGTCGCAGCCGAGGATCACGGGCACGAACGCCTTCAGCTTTCCCCGCGCGGGGCGGGAGGGCGGTACCAGCTCCTGCAGGTCTTCCGTCATGTGCGGCTCGGGCGACATCCAGGCGGGCGTGCCGCGTTCCGGCATCTCCAGAGCCAGGATCGGCTTCCCGGTGCGCCGCACCTGCTCCACAAGTTGCGGCACGCGGTCCACGTTGTTCGTACCCACCACCAGATCCACGAACGGGGCGTTCCGGAGGATCGCTTCCCCCTCTCGTTGCGCCTGGCAGCCGCATACGCCCAGAATTAAATCGGGGTTGCGCTCTTTAAGCCGCTTTAGCTGCCCCAGGCGGGAGTAGACTTTTACCTCCGGCTTCTCGCGCACGGAGCAGGTGTTGAGCAGGATGACGTCCGCCTGATCCGGCCGGTCCGCCGGCTCGGCGCCCGCGCGCTCCAGCAGGGCGCTTATTCGCTCCGTGTCCGCCACGTTCATCTGGCAGCCGAAGGTCTGGATGTAGAACTTTTGCGACATAACCCTAACCTGGTTAAACAAACCCCGTTCGGTCCTGGGTGCCGGTTCCATATTATAAGCAGATGAGGCGGGACCGGGCAACCTGAAGCATTCCCGCGGGTGTGCGTCACGTTTTTGCGGTTTGCCCAGGCTCCGCCCCGAAGGGGCGCCGGAGAGT
>JACQGL010000065.1 GCA_016199525.1 Armatimonadota bacterium | reverse complement strand
TACAGGGCGTTTGGGGAAGAGCTCTCCGCAAGTGGTAGCACGGCTAATCCGCATCGATACGTGGGGATGCACGGGTACTACCGGGACACGGCGGAGCGGTTGTACCTCAGGGCAATACACTTGAAGGATACGCCCCGTATGGAGCCCGTCTCCCGTTCGGCGCGCGTCCATCGGGTGGTGAACGTCATGCCCGCAGCCAGCAGCCCCTTGCGGTGTAGGCCGAAGATACCCAGCGGCCTGCTACTCTCCGCGGTGGCCTTCGTTCCCCAACGGTACCACTTCCCGCTTCCGTAGCCGCCCACTGGGTGTTTACTCCCAGGCCCAGGCGTCAACCGGAATGCGTGCCTGGATTATGCAACTTGCCTGCTGATTTCGGCAAAAACGGCCGGCCACAGGCGCGAATTTCGTGCGGGCTTACGGCAGGGCTCCCACCGGCTCCGCAGCGCGCCGGAGCCAATCCCCTATGCGCGCCAGGTTCTCCGCCGGTGATGCAGGGGGCGGGGGCGGGCCCCTTTGTAACTCCTCCACCACCGCCAGCACGGCGCGTTGGTACTCCTCGGGGCAGGCTTGCACGGCAGCTAGCAGCGCCGCCGGCGAGGGCAGGCCGGACCGGGTGCGCCGGGCCGCCTCTCGCGCTCGGGAGCGCCACGGCGCGGGGATCGCCCCCAATACGATTGCCTCGAAAGCGCGCCAGGCAGTCTCCATTTCCGCCTGCGCTATCCGCCGCGCCAGGTTCACCGGATCGTCTCCAGGGCCGCGAGGAAGTGCAGCGCCGCCTCCAGGGCTGCCGGCGTCGGGGCGTGTTCGCGCAGATAGGCCCGCAGGTCTCTGGTTGGGTTTTCCTCCCCCCACGCCATTCCCTCTACCAACAAGCGCAGCGCGTCGTCCGACAGCCCCGCCAAGAACCGCTTCCAGGCGGCCGCCTCCACGCGAGCCATTCTCCGCGCCAGGGATTGGTTCACCCTACCGCCCCCAGGCCCGCCAGGCTCGCCAGCAGCTCTTCGTCGCTCATCGCGGCTAGCTCGTCAAAGATCGCCTGGATAGGGGCGGGTGCCTGCCCCTCCTTCCACAGACGGATCAGTTCCTCATCTGACCGCGCGGCCACCCAGGCCGCAAGCCTGCAGGCGGCGGCTCCCTCTACCCGCTCAATCCGCTTGCACAGGTTCACCAGCCCGCCCTCCCGTTCTTCGCGGGCGCCGGCGTCTCCGCAAGCATCCGTTCCACTGCCTCCAGGCGGGCGGCGCGGTACTCCGCATCGAATTCCGGCAGGGCCAGCCAGCGCCGGAGGGTCGCGTAGCCCACGCCGGCAGCCCCGGCGGCCGCTCCGACGGTCGGCTCCGCGAGCAGGGCCGCTATCGCCTGCTCCCGCTTGCGGGGAAGTTTCGCCCCGTGGCCGCTCACCTGCGTTCACCTGCGCTCATCCGTGCCACCTCCGCAGCTATCCTACCGCCTGGCGGCCCGCAGGTCTACCCCCTACCTGGCGCCTCTGCCTCCCGCACGCCGGTACGGCGCCTCCCAGGGGATGGGTGGCAGCTCCCGCACACGCGGCCCCAGGGCTTCGGTCGCCAGTCCACCGCGCCGCAGGCCGGACAGGCATCCTCCTGCGCGCGGTAGGCTGCGGCGATCTCCTCGAAGGTGGCCACCAGCGCCACGGCGGCGACTTCCGTATCGGCCAGGCCCTCGGCGGCGGCCAGGGCGATCTCCACGGCGGCCACCGGATCGGCGGGCGGGGCGGGGGTTTCCTCGCCCGTGCGGTGCCACAGGCCGATATCGGTGTAGGTCCATCCCTGCCGGGCGATTTCCGCACGGGCGGCCTCTCCCGCGAGCCCACGGGCGGCCAGGATGTCATACAGGCGTCTGCTGTTGGCGAGGAGCCTATCCCGCCGGCGTTCCCAGGTTGCATCATCCCACTGGTGGCCGTGCGCTTGCAAGTCCACCATACAGCGCCCCACCATTTCCACCAGCGCGGCCAGGTCCTCCAGTTCGGTCGCATTGAAGGCCACTTCCAGGATCGCCTTCGCGGCGGAGACTCGTGCCGACGCCGGCGCTACCGGATCACTCGCAATGGCGTGCAGCGTGTCCACTGCGGCGTGTGTCGCCTGCTGCAGACGTGCCGTCGCGCGTATCACGACCTCCCGCCGTGCCTCCCGGAACGCCTCCTGGAACGCAGGCTGCCTGAGCCACCGGTGTGCCGTCCGCTCCCCGCAGCCGGCCTTCACCGCCGCCTCCGCGATGGTCGGCTCTACCAGTAGGCCCTCCTGCTTGTACGATAGCTTATGTTCGAAGATTGCCATTTCCTGCCATTCTAGAGGGTGTTATGAACTCTGGGTTCGGGATGGTAGCATGTGGGCATGCCGAAACTGACCCGTAAACCCTACCCGAGTGATGTAAGTGACGAAGAGTGGGCTTTTGTGGCCCCGTATCTGGCCCTCGTCCGCGAGGAAGCGCCCCAGCGCGCGCACGACCTGCGTGAGGTCTTCAACGCGCTGCGCTGGCTCGTGCGCAGTGGCGCCTCCTGGAGGATGATGCCGCATCCCGAAAGCTTTCGGGCCCGCCCTGGGAGGCAGTTTATCAGCAGACCCAGCGCTGGCTGCGGGCAGGCGTGTTCGAGGCGATCGTGCATGACCTGCGAGTGCTGCTGCGTCTGGCCGAAGGCCGTGCTCCAGAGCCGACGGCGGTGGTATGGGACAGCCGCACCCTGCAGTCCCGAAAGCTTTCGGGACACCGGGCGGGCTACGATGGCCATAAGCGGAAGAAAGGCTCGAAACTCCCCATGGCGGTGGATACGCTGGGACACCTGTTGACCCTGCATGCGACCCCGGCTGATGAGCAGGACCGCGCGCAAGTGGAGGAACTGGCCCAAGCAGTGCAGGAGATCACCGGCGAAAGCGTGGAGGTGGCCTTTGTAGATCAGGGCTACACGGGAGAACAGCCTGCTCAAGCGGCCGAGGCGCACGGGATCCAACTGGAAGTCGTGAAGCATCCAGAAGCGAAGCGCGGCTTCGTGCTCCTGCCGCGCCGCTGGGTGGTGGAGCGGAGTTTTGCCTGGGCTTCTCGCTTCCGACGGCTCGTGAAGGATTACGAGCGCCTGCCCCGATAGCTTTCGGGGCCTGCCCGAAACGCTGGTGGGTCTGCATTTTGTCGCGTTCGCCTGTC
>JACQGL010000068.1 GCA_016199525.1 Armatimonadota bacterium | reverse complement strand
TGGTAGACGCTGCCCAGGGGCGTGCGGTGCTCCAGGACGCTCTCGCGCCCGTTACGGTGGACGATGGTCTCCACGCCCGGCCGCTCGACCTTGTAGATGCGCCCGCGGCGGGCGGGGTTGCCGATGCCCATGGCCTGCTCGAGCTGGCGCAGCGAGTACCCCTGGTACTCCGGCGGCATGGTGCCGGTCTTGACGCGGGCGGTGTACCAGATCTCCAGCCGGGGGATCCAGGGAACCCAGTCGGGGCTCTTCCGGTCCATGATGGCCAGCACCCGCTGGCGGTTGGTCATCGTGCCCATCGCGCCCGCCGGGGTAATGCCCGCCGGTGCGGTCTTCGTACCTTCGGCCGTTGCCATAACCTGTCTTTCTCTCCCTGTTGGCTGCCGGTTAGCTCCGCGTCTGGATGGCCCCCCGCATGCAGGCCTCACCCGTATCCAACGCCTGGCGAGGCGCCGCCTGGCGGAGGTAGAGACTCTTGGTCATGTTCACGTGGCAGTCGGCCGCCCACAGGTTGAAGGCCAGAGGGTTAGGGCCGTGGTCCTCGGCAATCAACGTGGCGATGGGCTGCGCCTGCACACCGGCGGCGACGATCGTCTTCACTGCCTGCAGGTGGGGATAGTTCAGGTACTCGGCGCTCTTACCGACGCTGTTGCGCATCGGCAGCAGGCCGCGGTCGATGCCGGCGAAGAGACGGAGATGGATCTCCTTGCTGAAGAACCACTTGAGGAACTCCTCACAGCGGTCCTTGTACTTGGAGAGGGTGGTGTAGCAGAGGTAGGCGATGCCGTTATAGCCCCCACGGTCGCCTTTCCCCCGTGGCCCCTGGGGGATGGGAATGGCCCCGATGTGGGGCGCCAACTCCGGCGCACTGTTGGCCAGCGCATGGGCCAAGGAGCTGGAGGAGATGTGGTGCGCCAGCTTACCCTGGGTGAACGGCCCGTTGTTCGCGCCATAGCCCGCCGTGGCCGCCCCCGCCTGCATCAGCGGCACCAGACGATCGATCAAGACCAGCGCCTCCAGCACGTTCGGGGTGTTGACGTGCAGCTTGCCCTGCCGGTCGAACGTCTCGCCGCCGTTGGGGCCGACGAAGTCCTGCCAGAGCAGCCAGCCCTGGCTCTTGTCGAAGAAGCCGGCGAAGCCGGCCACCTCCTGGCCGTCGGGCGACACACCGTGCAGGGCCTGGGCATTCTGCAGCAAGTCGTCCCAGGTCTTGGGCGGGTCTTTGAGCCCGCGGCGCTGGTACCAGTCCTTGCGGTAGTAGAGGATCTGGGGAAACCCGATGTAGGGCACGCCGTACAGCTTGCCGCCGGAGGTGACGGCCACACGGGCGGGCTCATAGAAGTCGTCGCGGCCGAGCGCGGCCAGGACGCGATCGACCGGCTCGAACATACCGCGCTGCGCCCAGTCGTTGAGGCTGGAGGGGCGATTGGGATCGATCAGGTCCGGCAGCACGCCCGCCGCCCAACTGGCCTGGATCTTCTCCTCCCAACCGCCCAGCGCATCGTTGGTCTCGATCCGCGTGTTGAACTGCGCCTCAAACTCGGGAAAGAGCTCCTTACGCGCCGGCACGCGGGTCTCGGTGGGCATGAAGGTCCAGTACTCCAGCGCGACGAACGGGCGGGTCTTGCGATCCGCACCGGCCGGGCCCTGCGGAGCCGCGGGCACGCAGGCGGCGAGCGCCGTCGAGGCCGCGGCACCCATCATCGCCGGCACGATGACGGCCCGCCGCGTGGTCGCCTGTTCCGTACGCCGTTTCCCGCCAGGGCACTCGCCCACCTTCTGCGGTACCGTTACCTGCATGACCATGGCCTTGCTCCCTGCGCGAAGCGCTGTCGCGCATCAACGGGCCCCTGCTGCGTGCACGACTCGTCCGGGCTGTCCCCCTCTGCATCTGGTCTAGCGGTAGGTCTGGAGGACGCCGCGCATGCAGGCCTCGCCGGCGTCGAGGGCCTGGCGAGCGCCGGCCTGGCGGAGGTAGATGCTGCGCATCATGTTGGCGTGGCACTCGGCGTCGATGAGCTGGGCCGAGATGGGGTTGGGGCCATGGTCCTCTCCGACCAGGGTGGCGATGGGCTGGGCCTGCACGCCGGCGGTGATGACCATCTTGATGCCCTGCAGGTGCGGGTAGTTCTGGTAGTCGGCGCTCTTCCCCACGCTGTTGCGCATGGGCAGCAGGCCCCGGTCGATGCCGGCGAACAGGCGGAGGTGGATCTCCTTGCCAAAGAACCACTTCAGGAACTCTTCGCAGCGGTCCTTGTACTTGGAGAGCTTGGTGAACGAGACGTAGGAGATACCGTTATAGCCTCCCCGATTGCCCTTCCCGCGTGGCCCCTGGGGAATGGGTACGGCGCCGATCTGGGGCGCCAGGTCCGGCGCACTGTTGGCCAGCGCATGGGCGAAGGAGGTGGAGGAGATGTGGTGGGCGAACTTGCCTTGCGTGAACGGCACGTTGTTGCCGCCATAGTTGGCCTTATCGGCACCCGGTTGCATCGACGGTGTCAGGCGGTCGATGAACAGCAGGGCTTCCAGGACGTTGGGGGTGTTGACGTTGAGCTTGCCGCTCTTGTCGAACGTCTCCCCGCC
>JACQGL010000063.1 GCA_016199525.1 Armatimonadota bacterium | reverse complement strand
GGCGCGCAGATCTTCGAGGCAATCGGGCTGAACGAGGTGTTCATCGAGAAGTATTTTACGAAGACGGCGTCGCGGGTCAGCGGTATCGGTCTGGAGGAGATCACGCGAGAGGTGCTGGCGCACCATCGCCGCGCTTACCCGCACCGCCCTGTGGGTCCCAAGCACCTGGCGTGGGGCGGGCAGTTCCAGTGGCGGCGAGACGGAGAGCATCACCTCTTCAATCCGGAGACGGTTTACCGCCTCCAGCACGCCACCAGCACTGGCCGGTACGACCTCTTCAAGCGGTACTCACGGCTGGTGGACGATCAGAGCGAGCGCCTCTGCACCCTGCGCGGGCTGATGGAGTTCAAGTTCGACCAGTGCACCCCCATCCCGATGGAGGAGGTGGAGCCGGTGGAGAACATCGTGAAGCGGTTCTGCACTGGCGCGATGTCCTACGGCTCCATCAGCGCGGAAGCGCACCAGTGTCTGGCCATCGCTATGAACCGCCTGGGTGGTTGGAGCAACACCGGCGAAGGCGGAGAGGACCCGGAGCGCTACCTCCCCGGGCCAGACGGGGACAGTCGCCGCAGCCGTATCAAGCAGGTGGCGTCCGGCCGCTTCGGCGTAACCAGCCAGTACCTGGTGAGCGCGGACGAGCTGCAGATCAAGATGGCGCAGGGAGCCAAGCCCGGCGAAGGGGGAGAGCTGCCCGGGCACAAGGTTTATCCGTGGATCGCCAAGACGCGGCACACCACCCCGGGCGTGCAGCTGATCAGCCCGCCGCCGCACCACGACATCTACTCAATCGAAGACCTGGCGCAGCTGATCTACGACCTGAAGAACTCCAACCCGCGCGCGCGCATCAGCGTGAAGCTAGTGGCGGAGGTGGGTGTGGGCACGGTAGCCGCGGGCGTGGCCAAGGCCCACAGCGATGTGGTGCTCATCAGCGGCCATGACGGTGGTACCGGCGCCAGTCCCATCACTTCCATCAAGTACGCGGGCATCCCCTGGGAGTTGGGTCTGGCGGAAACGCAGCAGACCTTGGTGCTGAACAAGCTGCGGGACCGGATCATCGTGCAGACAGACGGGCAGCTGAAAACGGGCCGCGACGTGACCATCGCCGCGCTGCTGGGCGCGGAGGAATTCGGCTTCGCCACCGCCGCGCTGGTGGTGATGGGCTGCGTGATGATGCGCGTCTGCCACCAGGATACCTGCCCGGTGGGCGTGGCGACCCAGAACCCGGAGCTGCGCAAGCGGTTCACCGGCAAGCCGGAGCACGTGGTGAACTTCTTCCGGTTCATCGCCCAGGAAGCGCGGGAGATCATGGCGCAGCTCGGGTTCCGCACGATGGATGAGATGATCGGCCGCAGCGATCTGCTGGATATCAAGAAGGTTATCGCCCATTACAAGGCCCGCGGCCTGGACTACAGTAAGATCTTCTACCGGCCGGAGATGGGGCCGGAGGTGGCTGTCCGGCGAGTCATCGAGCAGGACCACGGGCTGCAGAAGGCGCTGGACCACGAGTTGCTGAAGCGCCCCCAGATCCGCGCGCTGCTGGATCTGCCTGTGCAGATGTCGTGGTGCCCGGCAGTGCAGGCGTGGAACGGCGAGCGGCCGATCTCCGACGTTTCGGAGGTGGACCTACCGACCGTCGAGCTGGAGATGCCGATCCGGAACGTGCACCGCACGGTAGGCGCCATCCTGGGCAGCGAGGTGACGCGGAAGTTTGGCGGGGACGGACTGCCCGAAGACACGATCCGGCTAAAGTTCAACGGCTCTGCAGGGCAGAGCTTCGGGGCGTTCGTCCCCCGAGGGATGACGCTCACGCTGGAAGGCGATGCCCAGGACTACTGCGGCAAGGGCCTCTCGGGCGGCAAGATCATCGTCTTCCCGCCGCGGGAGTCCATCTTTGTGCCGGAGGAGAACATCGTCATTGGCAACGTGGCGCTCTACGGGGCCACGAGCGGCAAGATGTTCGTGCGCGGGAAAGCGGGCGAGCGGTTCTGCGTGCGGAACTCCGGCGCCCACGCGGTGGTGGAAGGCACCGGGGATCACTGCTGCGAGTATATGACGGGTGGCATCGTGGTGGTCATCGGCAGGACGGGCCGCAACTTCGCCGCGGGGATGAGCGGCGGGATGGCCTTCGCGCTGGATGAAGAGGGCGACTTCCCCATCCGCCTGAACACGGAGATGGTGGAGCTGGAGCCGTTTACCGATCCGGAAGACCAGAACCTGGTGCGTGACCTTATCCAACAGCACTGGTTCTACACCGGCAGCCCAGTGGCGGCGCGTATCCTGGAGAACTGGGACGTGATGAAGGAGAAGTTCCGCAAGGTGATGCCGGTGGACTACAAACGGGTGCTCCGGGAGCAGAAGCGGCAGCAGGTGGCCGCCGGGACCGGAAACGGGGACGCAGTGCCCGCGGGAGGGGAGTGAGGTCTATGGGCAAATCAACCGGATTCCTCGAATACCAGCGCAAAACGCCGAAGCATCGCCCGGTGCCGGAGCGGGTGCACGATTGGACTGAGGTCTACGAGCCGTTCCCTCTCCCGCTGGTGGAGCAACAAGGCGCGCGCTGCATGGATTGCGGCATCCCGTTCTGCCACCAGGGCTGCCCCCTGGAGAACATGATCCCTGACTGGAACGACATGGCCTACCGGGGCCGGTGGCGGGAGGCCATCGACCGGCTGCACGCCACCAACAACTTCCCCGAGTTCACCGGGCGGCTGTGCCCGGCACCGTGCGAGGCCTCCTGCGTGCTGGGCATCAACGCCGATCCGGTAACCATCAAGCTGATCGAGTTCACCATCATCGAACGCGCCTGGGAGGAGGGCTGGGTCAAGCCCGAGCCGCCCGTCAAGCTCACCGGCAAGAAGGTGGCTATCATCGGCTCGGGGCCGGCGGGCCTGGCCTCTGCCCAGCAGCTCTGCCGTGCGGGGCACGAGGTCACCGTGTTCGAGCGGGCGGATCGCATCGGCGGGCTGCTGCGCTACGGCATCCCGCATTTCAAGCTGGAAAAAGGCTTCCTGGACCGTCGTCTGGCGCAGATGGAAGCCGAGGGCGTGGTCTTTCGCCCGGGGGTGAACGTGGGCGTGGATATCGACGCCCACGAGCTGCGCCGCCAGTTCGACGCCCTTGTGTTGGCGGGCGGCGCCACCCAGGCTCGCGATCTGCCCATCCCCGGCCGCCACCTGAAGGGCATCTACCAGGCGATGCACTTCCTTCCGATGGCCAATCGCTATGCCATCGGCGATGTGATCCACCAGAACGGCGACGCTCTCGTCCGGCCCACACCTCCGTACAGTTCTCTCAATGAAGTCGTGCCCTATATCACCACCTGGGGCAAGAAGGTGATCATCATCGGCGGCGGCGATACGGGCGCCGACTGCCTGGGGACGGTGCATCGCCAGGGCTGCGCCAGCGTGGTCCAATTCGAGATCGTGCCTCGTCCTCCGGATCGGCGCGCCCCCGACAACCCGTGGCCGCAGTGGAGTAATATCTTCCGCGTTTCCGGCGCCCACGAGGAGGGCGGCTTGCGGGAGTACCAGATCAATACCAGGGAGTTCCTGGGTGATGAGGATGGCAACGTGTGCGCGCTGCGGACCACACGGGTGAATATGGAGTTCCAGAACGGGCGCATGGTCTTTATAGATGTCCCCGGTACGGAACAGATCTGGGATGCAGACCTGGTTCTGCTGGCGATGGGCTTCCTCGGCCCGGAGAAGGGCGGGATGCTGGAGCAGCTGGGGGTAGAGTTCACCCCGCAGGGCAACGTGAAGGCGGATGAGAACAAGATGACCAGCGTACCTGGCGTGTTTACGGCGGGTGATATGACCCGCGGCCAGAGCCTGGTGGTGTGGGCGATCGCCGAGGGGCGCCAGGCCGCCGCCGGGGTGGATCAGTACCTGATGGGCGACACCGATTTGCCCAGGCCCCTGGACCACGGCAACGACCGGCGGCCGTTCGTATAGGTCGAGGCCGAGGCCCTGCCCCGGGGCCGAGGCCGGGTTCCGGCCCGTGAGCCGACAGGCGGCAGGAATCCGACAGGTCGCGGGCCAACACGGACTCTTGTGAGGCAGCTCCGGATCTCGTTTTCATCCTTCCCTGCGTCACCGGCAGCTCGCCATCGAGGAGGACAGCGATGAAGAGATCGGTCATCTTGCTCTGGGCTCTACCGTTCGTCGTGCTCGGCAGCGCCTGGCCGGCGGCGGCTCAACAGGCAGCGCCGGCCCCCAAGAAGCGGGTCGCCGTGCTGAGCTTCGATTTCGGCACTGTCTCCCGGTGGTGGAGCGGAGACTGGGATGTCGGCAAGGGCATCTCGGATGTCCTGGTCACCGGCCTGGTGAAAGATGGCACCTACTCGGTGATCGAGCGCAAGATGCTCGACGAGGTGCTGAAGGAGCAGGATCTGGGCAACAGCAACCGTGTGGACGCCGGCACGGCGGCGAAGGTGGGCAAGATCCTGGGCGTGAACGCCATTATTGTTGGAAGTATTACTCAGTTTGGCTTCGATGACAAGAAGCTGAGGATCGGCGCGGCGGGAGGCGTCCTCGGGGGATTCGGCCTGGGTGGCCTCACGAAGAAGAAGTCCAAAGCGATCGTGGCGGTGGACGCGCGCATCATCGATACGACGACGGCGGAGATCCTCGCCGTCGCTTCCGCCACGGGGGAGTCGCGGCGGGATAGCTTCGGCGGCTTCGGCGCCGGCGGCGCGGGCGGGGCGTTTGGCGCCGCGGGCATCGATATGAGCAGCAGTAACTTCCAGAACACGATCATCGGCGAGGCGACCCGCAAGTGCGTGGAGAGCCTGTGCGCGGAACTCGTGAAGCAGGAGGCCAGGCTCCCGGCGGCGCCCAAAGTGCAGGTCGCGGGACGTGTCGCGGACGTGGATAAGGACACCCTGATCCTCAACGTGGGGAAGAGCCAGGGCGTCAAGGTGGGCGACGTGCTCGACGTGGAGCGCGTCGTGCGCGAGGTGAAGGACCCCGACACCGGCAAGGTCCTGCGAGAGGTAACGGAGGTGATCGGGACCGTGACCATCACCCAGGTGGACGAGCAGTCCGCCGTCGGTACCTACAAGGGGACAGGCGTGCCGAAGGTGGGGGACCGGGTGAAGAGCAAGTAGCGGCCTGATTCCGAAGACTGGACCGTGCGGCGTGACAATTGCGGCCCCTCCTGCCATCATTGATGTGGCTCGGGAGGGGCCGTTCATCGTGGGTGTGCATCCCCTGCGCCCGCATCTCGCCGTCTGGCGCCTCGCCCTGGCGCTGCTGGCGCTGGCCGCCAGCCCGGGGCGGGCAGCGCGGCTGGAGTCGCCTCACTTCCTCATCGAGTATGACGCGCGCCGCGTTTCGTCGGCCGAGGCCGGGGAGGCAAGCGTGTTGGCGGAACGCGCCTGGCAGCTCTGCCGGGAGCGCCTGGGTGACGATCCCGCTCCTTGCGCACGACTGCTCCTGACCCCCGATTTCCGTGGCGCCACCGGTTTCGCCTTTCCGGCGCGCAGTAATGAACGGGGAGCGCTGCCCGTTGTGGGAGTGCGCTGGACCGATCTGGAATACGTGGGCCTCTCCGGCGATTACGTGCTCACCCACGAGGTGGCGCACCTCTTCTCGGGGGCGCTGGCGGGGAGTCCGCTGGGCGAGGGTATTGCCGACTGGGCCGCGGGTAGCTTCGCGGGCGTGCCGCTGCGGCCCTGGTGGGGTCCGGTGCTGCGTGCAAATGGCCTGTGGGTGGATCCCGAGGGTCTGTTCATCACTGGCGACTACCCCTTTTCAGGCGAGCTGGACGCACGGACGCGTACCGCGCGCTACTCGGAAGCGGCCCTGCTGGTCCAGTACCTGATCGATACCTGCGGCCGTGAGCGGTTCGCGCAGTTCGTGGCGCGCTATGCCCCGGCACGGAAGAAGCTGGTCAGTAACGCGGAGCTGAGGGGTGCCGCGCCGGTCACGGTCGCTCTGCAGGAAGACGATCCGCTGGCGCAGCCGACGCGACCGGCAATGAAACACGTATCACCCCCCGACCCGGCGCAGGTGCGCCAGGCCTTTCGGGAAACGCTGGGCGTGGAGGCGGAGGTGCTGCTTGCCCGCTGGGATACCTGGCTGCGCCGCGAACCTGTCCCCGACCCTCGGCTGGCGGAGCGCCTTGTCCTGGTGCAGCAAACCTACGGGGCCATTCGCAACTACGAGATGTGGGCGCTGCGCCAGCGGCCTGCACCCGGCGCGGAGGCGGATAACGAGGTGCGATCCGCATTTGTCGTCGCCAACCGGGCGCGAGACCGGGGGGACTTCACCGAAGCCCGCCGCTGGCTGGGGGAGGCGCTGTCGCGGATAGACCATCTGAAGCGGCCCCAGCGGATTGCAATCAGCGGCCATCGTAGCTCGTGGTTCGCTCACCCCCTTGATTCCTTGCCTCTGGGTGCGTTGACAGTGCGGGAGGCGAATGTTACACTGGCCGCAGGCCGCCAGGGCTGCGCCACAGACATTGGGCCTGGGGCGTTGGGCGTTGAGCAGGGCTTCCCCACGCCCGGCGCCCGGTTTCCGGGCTACCTGGGCGCCCCGCTTCGTTCTTCGCTTCCCGCCCTTTAGCTTTCGTGTCTCGCCCTTCAACTGCATTCGACACTGCCGCAAAAGTCGTGCGGGACCGCGCCGGTCTGGCAACCATCGCTGCCAACCTGCGCCGCGCGGGGCGCACGCTGGTGTTCACTAACGGTTGCTTCGATCTGCTCCACGTGGGGCACGTCCGCTACCTTCAGGCGGCCCGTGCGCTGGGTGGTGTGCTCATCGTGGGCGTCAACACCGACGCCTCCGTGCGCCGACTGAAGGGGCCTGGCCGGCCGATCCTCCCCCTGGAGGAGCGCGCCGAGATCCTCGCGGCGCTGGCGTGCGTGGATTACGTGACCTTCTTCGACGAACCGACCCCCGCGGAGCTCCTGGCGGCCATCCAGCCGCAGATCCACGTTAAGGGTGGTGATTACCGGGAAGATGAACTGCCGGAAGCGCCCGTGGTGCGCGCTTACGGCGGGCAGGTGGTGATCCTGCCGTTTGTGGCCGGTCATTCCACCACGCAGATTGTGGCGCGGCTACGAGAGGGGGTAGCGGAATGAAGCGGGTGGGCATTATCCCCGCGCGTTTTGCTTCCAGCCGACTACCGGGCAAGCTATTGGCAAAGATTGCGGGCAAGCCAATGGTGCAGCACGTCTGGGAGCGCGCCCGCCGCGTGCGCGGGTTGGCGGCGGTCATCGTGGCTACCGATAGCGCCGCCGTCTGCGAGGCGGTGGCTGCCTTCGGAGGAGTGGCTCGGCTCACCTCTGCCGGGCACCGCACCGGCACCGATCGCCTCGCCGAGGTGGCCCGGGATCTGGACGCAGATCTGGTAGTGAATATCCAGGGAGACGAGCCCCTCCTCGACCCCGAAGAGGTGGAAAATCTCATCGCTCCTTTCGACACGCGCCCCGACCTGATGATGGCCACGCTTGCCACCCCTATCCAGGTGCCAGGCGATATCCACGACCCCAGCGTGGTCAAGGTGGTGGTGGATCAGGCAGGATACGCGCTCTACTTCTCGCGCCTGCCGATCCCCTACTACCGGGACGGCCAGCCGGGCGAGTACCTCAAGCACATCGGTCTGTATGCCTACCGGCGGGAGTTCCTGCTGCGCTTCGCCTCGCTGCCACCCACGCCCCTGGAACAGGCAGAGCAGCTGGAGCAGCTCCGCGCTCTGGAGCACGGCTACCGCATCGCCGTGGTGCGCACGGAGCAGGATTCAATCGGCGTGGACACTCCCGCGGACCTGGATCGCGTCCGGCGGATGCTTGAGGTTGGGAAACTGGCAGGTTGACACGCTGGCGGGGATGCGTTCGTGTTCAGTGGGTAGCGCCCCGAAAGCTTTCGGGACAGGCTGACCATATGGCCCGGAGGGGAAGCCGGGGCTGCCGGCACAGGTCATTGCTGAGATCCGGATACCCGGTGGGACGCACGCAGCCTACCCGTAAGAACTTGACCCTGGGCCGGAAGAATACCAAATCCTGCTTCCCAGGGAGACCCGGTTTAAGGTGATAGAGACCAGGATAGTACGAGGTCAGCGGTATCTGGTTCTGGAGGTGGATCTGGAGACGGAGGAAGAACCACTCTACTTCGTCGAACGTTAAGATAAGAGGGATGCTCCATGCCAATGACCCGGGAAGAGCTAGAACGGTTTGACTGGCAAACAGCCACGCCGGAGGAGAAGGACCGTTTCCGCAGGGAACGAGCAGACCGGTTCATCTCCCATGATGGCGAGTTCATCCTGGAGGAGACTACGCCCGAGGAGGAAGCCTATTTCCGCGCACGGCAGGAGGCGTGGGATCGGCTGACGCAGGCGGAAAAAGAGGCGCGCATCCAGCAGGCGCGTGCGGCACGTCGAGCGCAGATTGAGGCTGGCAGGCGCATCCGGCAGGAGCGAGAGGCCAAAGCGCGTGCCGCCCAGGAGCGCTGAGGAGCGGCATCACAGAATTGTCAGATCAGGGCCTGACCCCGCAGGGGGTCAGGCCCGCACTGCTTAGAAGGACAAGGCGATGCCCAGTTAGCGCATCTGGGGCAGCCGTGCCGCCGGTTTGCGAAACACCCACCGGCGGAGGAGCCAGAGCGTGCCGCCGATGAGGGCCAGCACAAGCAGAGTCGCCAGCCCGCGTTCCCAGTTCCAGCTCTCAAATCGCTTGGCAAGCGCGGCCAGACCGGCGCGCGGATCGATCTCGGCGAACGGGCGGAGGTCAAGGGTGATGAGGTCCGGCGCTCGCCGGCTGATTTCCGCCGAGTAATCGCGCGCCTGTGCCTCCGCCGGCAGGGCATCAGGTCGCGTCTCGAGGAGGACCAGCCGTGCTGCTCCTCCGCCCGCGCTC
>JACQGL010000072.1 GCA_016199525.1 Armatimonadota bacterium | reverse complement strand
GACGGATCTTCCGCCGCCCCTCCAGGGCGGAATCCGCCTGATCACGCGTTGTCCTGCAGCGGCGCTTCGCTTGCTGCAGGCTACTCTCCGGCGCCCCTTCGGGGCGGAGCTTAGGCACGCGCAAACACGTGACGCGTACCCCGCTTACGGGATAAGAGGTCCAACGGTTACGGAAACACCATCCGCCGCACCCAGATCTCCTCCCCCAGCTTTTTCAGCGTGCGGGAGTCCGTCCAGCAGGGGTAAACGATCCCTCCTTGGGCGGCAATGCCCAGGTAATCACCGTAGTTGTTGACATCGGCATTACGCTTCGCTTCGTTCGAGGGCTGCGAGGTCACCTGCATGTTCCGCACCCTGGCCACCAGCCCGTCCGCATAGCGCGCCAGGAAAACGTGGGCCGCACGGTTGCGCCGGTCGCGTCGGCAGTCGTACCAGCAGAGGTTGACCGCTCCGTTGACCGGATCCACGGCCATCCAGGGGAAGAACTGGCTGCGCATGGTGCGATCATCGTTGACGCGCAAAATGGGGCCCCAGGTCTGGCCGCCGTCGCCCGATCCCCGGATGAAGACGTCCGTATCGTCGTGGCTGGAAGCCGTATCGCTCCAGGAGACGTAGACACTGCCGCGCCGTGGGCCCACGCTCCGATCCACGCCAATAGAGGGGGAGGCGGCGATCCCCCGCTGCGGCTGCGCCGGGATGAGGTAACTCCCGGAATCACCCTCGAACAGGTTGAGCTGCACCTCGCCCACCACGCGGCTGGGCTGCCAGGTAGCCCCGCCGTCATCCGACCGCGCCACACGGATGAAGTTGGGCGAGCCGTACTCGTTCCAGACCACGTAAACTGTGCCATCGACGGCCACCGCAGGCTGGGCGTAAATGACGCCGTTTCCGGGGGCGGTAGCGTCGTCTATGCGCGCCGGATCCGTCCATGTTTCCCCTCCGTCCGCAGATCGGGTCACCAGAAGCTGCTGGGAGCCGTCCAAGTTCAGCCGCGTCCAGGCGACGAAGAGTGCGTCACGGGCTGGATTCAGGCGGTCGGGTCCGATACCGATGAACGTCTTATCCTCGAAATAGGCGCCGAACTCCGTCACCCGAATAGGATCGGCCTCCCAGGTTGCGCCACCGTCCCCCGAGCGCGCCACCAGGATACGGCTGCGAGCCCCACTCTGGTGCACTTCAATGTAGCAGAAATAGGCTACGCCGTTCCGATCGAAGACGATGCTAGGATCCGTCGCCTCACTGCTAACGGCGGGCAAAGGCAGGGCGTTGCTCACCCACGTCTTCCCGCCATCCGGGGAGGCGAATGCCAGGCACGCTGGCGAGGCAAGGTCATTGCAGCCCGCGATAACGTTGTTAGCATTGAGCGGGTTAACGGCCACCGTCGCCTCGCTTTGCGGCCCGGGGAGCCGACTCACATCGACTTCTCCCGCAGAACGACCGCGCCACCCCGAGACCCACGTGGGGACCAGGGGCCGCGCGGTGGCGACCGTTTGAGGTCTGCGAACGGCGTAGCGGGGGCGAAGCGGCGGCTGCGCCACCAGGGGAACAGCGGCCGCCAGCGCTGCCAACCCCAACAGGACGGCCCCTAACCACCTCTTCCTGGACGGGAATCTCCGCCCCGCGGGTCCGTCGCGCCCGGTCGGCGCTGCTGGGCAGGAGCCGCTGGCCAGTTGGCTATCCATGGATCATCGCCTCATATGTCTCCCTCGCCTGCGGCTACTCACGGGCAGTGGAATGGACGCGGCGGAGAGGATCTACTGGCGGGCCCCCGGGAGGCGAGGCTGCACCCCGCGCGGCGGGCGCGTCACCAGGCCTCCCGCCAGCAAGGGCGCGACCAGCCGTGATGCCGCCGCCTTCCTACTCTTTGCGTCGGGGCAGTGGGTTCCCTCCCGCACCGTTGGTTAGGCGCACTATCGTTCAAACAGGACCGAAGATAGCTCCGACGTATCTTTCGTGTGAGCAAACTCGAAAGCACGAAGGGAACCACCTCCACTGTTTAGAGCACGCCCTATCGGTCCGGACGCAAGTTCAGCCGCCAGATCCAGCTTCACCCCCGCTCTGCGAGTGATCCAGGATGCCCAGCGGGACTTCCAGAGGGCCGCACCGGCGTTGATCCCGAGACTATCCGCCCGGTTGCTATGGGACATCATCCGTGGTCGCCCACCCGAGCGGCGGCTGCGCAGCAACCCGCGAGTGGTGAAACGCAAGATGACCAACTTCCCGCTGAAACGAACGGAACACTACACGTGGCCACAGCCCACCCGCTCCTCTCGGAAGGCGGTGGTCCTTATCGGAACGGTATATGGGGTTAGCCCCCAATGGGGAGGGACCAGACCATCTGGTCAGCAACCCATAGGTAGCAATGCGCGAGAACGGTGACCGGTCAGAATGGATGCTTGCCTTGGCAAGGGCCGCCACGGCGATCGCGGCGGGCCTCCTCACCTGGCTCGGGGTGACTGCCTGGCTCGGCCGGGCTCAAAACGGCTGTCAGCGACGGAAGCACGAAACCGACCATAGCTTACGGACGCCCCTCCCGCCGCCCGCGGCGGAGGCGACCCGACCCGAGTCCCCCATGGAAGCTGCTCTCGCCACCGACCACGCGCGCCTGCGGTCCATTCTGGAGTGCATTCTGTTTGTGGCGGGGGAGCCGGTGCCGGCGGCGCGCGTGGCGCGCGCCCTGTCTCTGGAAGAGGAGGAAGTCGCCGCAGCGCTGGAGGAGATGCGCTACCACTATGGCTTTTCCGGCCTGGAGGTCACCTGCGTAGCCGGTGGGTACCAACTCAGCACACGACCGGAATTCGCGCCCATCGTCGCCCAGTTCCTTCAGCCGGCCGCCCAGAAGATTTCGCGGCAGGCAATGGAAACACTGGCGATCATTGCTTACAAGCAGCCGGTCACCCTACCGGAGATCGACGCCCTCCGGGGGGTGGACAGCAGCGGCGTGGTCAACACCCTTCTGGAGCGCGGCCTGATTTGCGAGGCCGGCCGGCGAGCGGGGCCGGGCAGGGCGATCCTCTATCGGACTACGGACGGATTTCTCAAGTACCTTGGCCTGGCAGATCTCTCTGAACTGCCGCCGTTTAAGGAGACTGCGGATGACGAGGTGGAGGCAACGCCTGGAAAGCTTTCGGGGTGAGGGCGCCGTGCGGCCCCTGGCGCTGCTGGCCCTGCTGCTCATCCCTGCCCGCGCGGGCTGGGGGCAGGAACCCTCGCCGGCGATACCGCCGACAGTTCCCCCGCCACCGCCCATCAAGGCGTCCGCGGCCATCCTCGTGGATATGGTCACCGGCACTGTCCTCTACCAGCGCAGCGCGCACCAGCGACGACCGAACGCCTCTACCACCAAGATCATGACCGCCATCGTCATTCTGGAGAGCGGCCGGCTCCAGGAGCAAGTGGTGATCAGCAAGAACGCCATTGCTACTGAGTACGCCAATCTGAGCGCCCACCCGGGGGAACGCATCCCGCTCTCCGATCTGCTCTACCCCCTCCTGATGCGCAGCTCCAACGATGCCTGCGTGGCGGCGGCAGAGCACCTGTGCGGCTCACCCCGCGCGATGGCGGATGCTATGAACCGCAAGGTCCTGGAAATGGGGCTGAAGAACACTCATTTCGTCACCGTCAACGGCCTCTACGATCCGCAACATTATTCGAGCGCCGCGGATCTCGCCCAGATGGCGCGTTACGCCAGCCAGCTGCCGGAGTTCAACGAGATTGTCGCCTGCCGGAAACACGTCATTCGGCGCTCGCTGAATAAAAAGGACGCCGTAATCACTAACCGCAACAAGTTCCTGAATGCCTACTCGGGCGCGGACGGGATTAAAACCGGTTACGTGCGCCAATCCGGGCGGTGCCTGGTGGCCTCGGCAACCCGGGTTGAGGGACAATATCCGTGGCGACTGGTGACCGTCGTTCTAAACAGCCCGGACCCCGTCCGCGAGTGCAGCACGCTCCTGGACTACGGCTTCCAGAACTTCGAGCCGGTCTTTTTTGCGCGCCGGGGACAGCCGGTGGGAACGGCGAAGGTCTCCGGAGGGACGGCTGCCAGCGTGCCCCTGGTGGCGCAGCAGGACGTGCTGGCCGTGCTGCCCCGCGGCACGGTGGGGCAGCCGATCCTTTCCGTAGTCCCCATCCGCTCGTTGGCAGCGCCGCTGGCTGAGCGGCAGGTGGCAGGCAAGATCTACGGCTACCTGAACGGACAGATGCTCTCCGTAGCGGATGCCGGGGCGGGAGCGGCCGTGGCCCGCCGCTTCCCCTTCTGGCCGTGGACAATGGTGCTCTTGGGAATGGTGCTGGTGCCGCGCTATGCTCGTGCGCTTGCAAAAGGTGCTCGCCGCCGCCGGCGTCGCCTCCCGGCGACGGGCAGAGGAGCTGATCGTCCAGGGCCGCGTGGCCGTGGGTGGGCGCCCCGTGCGCGAGCTGGGAACTCGCGTAGACCCAGATACGGCGACGATTACCGTGGATGGCCGGCCGATCCCCACGCACGTCCCCCACATCTACCTCGCCCTGGGTAAACCGGCGGGCGTGGTTACCACCCGCGAGGACCCACACGCCCCTCGCACCGTGCTGGACCTGATCCGCCCCGGCCTTGCTGCCCGCCTGGGCCCTCACGCCGACGCGATAGGGGCGGGGATCCACCCCGTTGGGCGGCTCGACGCGGACACCGAGGGTCTGCTCCTGCTGACCAACGACGGGGAGTTCACCTACCTGCTGACCCACCCCCGGCACCAGGTGCCCAAGACTTACGAGGCGGTGGTGAGCGGCATCCCTGCCCCGGAAACGCTCCGTCAGCTGGCCGCCGGGATTCCTCTAGAGGGCCGGATGACGGCGCCCGCGCGCGTTCGCTTGCTGGCGGTAGACCGCGATCACCGGCGCGCGCGCGTGGAGGTGGAACTGCACGAGGGCCGCAAGCGCCAGGTCCGGCGGATGCTGGCAGCGGTGGGACATCCCGTGATCGAGCTCCGGCGGACACGAATAGGCAACGTCACGCTGGGGCGCTTGCGGCCGGGGGAGTGGCGGGAGCTGCGACCGGCAGAGGTGTCCGGCCTCATCGCCCTCGCGCGGGGCGAGCCGCTGCCGGAAGCGCCGCCGGCGGCGCGACGGCCCCACCCCCGCAGACTTCCCAGGCGGCGCACAGGCGGCTGAGGAAGACGCCGCGCCACTAATCCCCGCCCGCGCACACAGCGGATCACTGCCCCCCGCACGCCGTACCACTCCGCCCCAACGCAGTCGGGAGAAAAGGAAACCCGCTCCTCCGATGAGAGGTTAAGCGCGGGACTCACGGAAGCGCTCGAGGAACACCGGAGGCCTCGGTAGCAGTGCGGCAATGAGACCAGCAGGCAGGGCACACAGCCACCTGCCGCCGACCCGGCTTTCGAAACCCGGCGCCCACCTCGCCGGTGGCCGCTCCCGTCACTCCCCGGCGCTGCCGGTGTCTCGCGGGACGAAGAACGTCATCCCCCGTTCCGGCGGGTTGAAGCCATCAGGCCACGCCGTGCCGTGGTAGTAGAGGGCACCGGTCAGATCGGCGCCGGCCAGGTCGGCGCCGCGCAGGTCGGCGAATCGCAAGTCGGCCCCGGAGAGGTTCGTATCCGCCAGGATCGCCCCGTACAGGTTGGCGTTCGTTAGCTTGGCGCCACGCAAATCCGCGCCGCGCAGGTTCGCCCAGCACAGATTTGCACCGGATAGGTTCGCGCCCGCTAACGTGGCGCCGGCAAGCCTGGCTCTCATCAGGACGACACCGCGCAAGCTCACGCACATCAGGTTCGCATTGCTCAAATTCGCATCGCGCAGATCCGCCCCATCCAGCGTGTCGGCGTTGACAAGATCGAGTATCTCTTCGGTATGGCGATGCCTGATCTCGATCATCATAGTAGCCCTCTGCTTACTTCCGGATACCATACCGCCGTGCGGCGTGAGCGAGCGCGGGACAAGAGCGGCGCCCCGTACCCTTAGCCCCAGGGTTCCCCATTTTCGGCGGTTTGCACAGGGCCGTGCGAGTCGGAGGATAAGGGGCAGCGCCGTCGGTCCCGACGCCTCGGGATAACCCAGGCAGATTCCCGACCGGCCCCGAGGATGGGTGCGGATGGCAGCTTCCAGGGCGCGACCGCAGTGGCAGCCGATATTCTGCAGGAAACACGCGGAGGATTTGCGAAGTTCTGGCAAGACTCCCGGCGCCCGGGCCGCAGGCGAACAGGAAGAGATGAGCGCCACCCAGGGCTGGGAGCTGTGCCGGGCTGGCCCGGCAGTTCATCGGGGGAGAGCGAGGATGGAGATGAAAGAACCGACCCCACCACAAACCCATGAGGAGTTCGTGAAGCGCTACCCCGAACTCGGGCAGGCATGGGAGCTGATTGCCCGTGCAGGCAGGAATGGACCTCTGGACGAGCGGACTGCCCGGCTGGTCAAGCTGGGAATCGCGCTGGGCGCTATGCGGGAGGGCGCCGTGCACGCCAGTGTCCGCAAGGCGCTGGCTATGGGGATCTCAGAGGCAGAGATCGAGCAGGCGGTGGCTCTGGCGGCCGGAACCCTGGGGCTCCCGGCGGCAGTGGCCGTCTACACCTGGTGCCGGGACTTGATGGAGAAGGGCAAAGAGCAGGGCTGAGAACGTGCCTGGTAGGTTGTTTCGCAGGCTCCTTCGCCACAGGTCCCTGGCGGCTCCCGTCGGCGCCTGCCGGCAGGTCACCGCGCGGGCGTCGGTGACGATTGTGCCCTGACGAGTATTTGACAAACGGGCCTCCAGGCGGTAGATTTGCTGGCAAAGGCAATGAAGCGCCGTCCCGACACCGTCGGGAGAGGCAAGGCGATAGAGCCAAGAGGGAACGGTGATGGGCGATTTATGGACGTGCGCAGGGCGTGAGTTACTGCGCCGGACGGGCCGCACCTTTGCCAACGTCTTCGGATATCTGCTGGCGACCGCCATGATGGTGGGGCTACTGTCCCTGCTTCTCTTCTCCAAGGACGCGGCGAGCGGAGTGCTGGGCAGCACGGGAACCCATTTTATTGCCTTTGCGCCTGCCTGCACGCCCGTCTGCGACGTGAAGGCCGTGGATGCGCAGAACGAGGGGTTTGTCGCCAACGGTTCAGAGACCGCACTCATTCCCGCCGGCGCCGTGGAGAAGGTGAAGCGGCTCTCCACGGTCAAGGACGCGGCCCCCTACCTGTCGTTCCGGTTCAAAGACCCGCGGGATGGACACACCTTCACCGTCGGTGGATTTGTGCCGGGCGGCAACGCCGCCGTCGCCACCACCTGCTGTGCCGAAGCGCACATCGTCGCCGGGCGCTTCCTCCAGCCTGACGACCAGGGCGCGGCCATGCTGGACGAAGCCTACGCCCGGTCCCAGGATCTGCACGTGGGCGACAAGATCACGATCGCGGGGCTGCCCTTCGTTGTGGCTGGCATCGTCAATCCGGGCGTGCGACCAGCGCGCGCCGATGTCTACATGCGCTTCAGCGATGCGGAGCGGGCGATCACCCGTCGGGTGCTGTCGCCGCCGGTGCGCCACGTTGCGAACGTCCTTCTGGTGGAGGTCAGGAGCTCCCGAGTGCAGGAACAGGCCATCCAGTCCGTGAAGCGACTGCTGCCGGACACGGTAACCTCCACGTATGCCTGCTACAAACCCGCGGCGCAGGTAATGGGGATGCAGGAAGGTACGGTGTGGCTCCTCACGCTCCTCCTGGGCCTGTGCGCGGTGGTTCTGGCTCTGAAATCGCAGCTATCCTCGGTGATCGAGCGGCGGCGGGACATTGGCATCCTGAAAGCCATCGGCTGGACCGATGGGAACGTGGTCTCGCTGATCCTAACCGAGTCGATCTTGCAGGCGCTGGCGGGCGGCGCGCTCGGGTGCTTGGTGGCGGCTGCCATCCTGTTGCTTGCCCCCATCAAACAGCTCGCCGGTATCGATTCGCCCGGCCCGGTGACCGTGTCCGCGCTGGTATTCCTGTCCGGCTTCGCGCTGGCGCTCCTGGGGGGCGTCATCGCCGGGGTCGTTCCGGCCCTGGTCGCCGCCCGCCAGCGGCCCGCCGATTCCCTGCGGCGCGTTTGAGCTCCTGAACGCCACGATGAGGATCGATTCCGAAGCCGGAACGAACTGCCTCTTGCTAGAGTGCAGAGACCTGCGCAAGACCTTTGTCGTGAAGCGCCAGGAAATATGCGTCCTGGAGAGCATCACTTTCTCGGTGAACAGGGGCGAGATCGTGGTGCTGACGGGCAAAAGCGGTGCCGGAAAATCCACCTTGCTGGGCATACTGGCAGGTCTTGACCGTCCGACCTCCGGCAGCGCGATCTTCGAGGGCCGTCCTCTGGAGAGCATGACCAACGAGGCCCTGGCTTGGCTGCGGCGGCGCGACATCGGCATCGTTTTTCAGAGCTTCAACCTGCTGCCCTCCTGGACGGCGTTCGAGAATGTCGAGGCCGCCCTGATGCATACGGGCCTGTCGAAAAGCGCGCGCCGCCAAAAGGTGGTCGCTCTTCTGGAGGCGCTCGGGCTGGGGGCCCGGCTGGATAACTTGCCCGCCGAACTAAGCGTGGGCGAACAGCAGCGTGTGGCCGTCGCGAGAACGCTGATCCACGCACCGAAGCTCCTGCTTGCGGACGAACCCACAGGGGATGTTGACCCGGAGACAGCGCAGGAGATCATCGCGCGTCTGGTCGCGCCGGTGAAAGAGACGGGCGCGACGTTGATCGTCGCCACCCACGGGATCTTTCCGCAAGAGATTGCCGACACAGTTTTCCAGATGAAGGATGGAAGGCTTGCTCCAGCGACGGAATAGGCCTGTGGGCAGAACCGCACCGGCGGTCGTTTGCTGAGCCTGGTAAGCGTTCGTCCTGTGTGTAGGCAACAGGTATTGAAGGAGGGAAGGAGAACCGGGGACGGGGTTTGAAAGATGGAGGACGAAGGACGACGCGGCGAGCGATTGCCGTTCTCGCATGTTCGCGTCCCCGCGTCTGTGTAGCCATCCTTAATCCCCGGCTTATACACACCTTAACGGCTACGAACCGACCTCGCGGAGGGTGAAGCATGCGTCGTGCGATAACTCTGGCGGTGTTTGCATTGACGGTCGCTGTGCTGGTCGCCTGCCGAAATTCTTCCACTGTGGCCGACACGGGGGCGGCAGGCAACGGGGCAGTGGCCGATGGAGTAGCGGCGGGCGACGTAGGGGACTGGCCGCAGTTCCGCGGGCCCAATGCGAACGGCATCTCCCCGGAAACGGGGATCAACAAGGCCTGGCCAAGTAACACACCCAGGACATTGTGGAATGTGCCCCTGACCGATAACGGCTATGCCGGCCCGTCGGTCGCCAATGGGAAGGTCTACATTATCGACCACCAGGGCAACCAGGATATTGTACGCGCGCTGGACCTCCTTACCGGTAAGGAGGAGTGGCGGTACGGCTATCAGGATACCGACCGCGCCAATGGCGGCTTCGCCCGCGCCACGCCGGTGATTGACCATCACAAGGTCTATACCCTGAGCCGCCTGGGAATGGCACACTGCCTTGATGCCCAGACGGGCGAGCTGCTATGGGCGCGTGACATCGTTGCCGACTTCCAGGGGAAGAGGCCGACCTGGGACTTCAGTATGTCGCCGCTGATTGATGGCAACAAGGTCATCCTCTGTCCCGGCGGCCCCAACGCCGCAGTGGTTGCGCTGGACAAGAGCAGCGGGGAAACTATCTGGCAGGGTGGCGGCAGCGAGATGCCCGGTTACGCAACACCTGTCGTCGCCAACATCGGCGGCACGAAGCAATATGTGGTCTTCGTCGCCAAGAGCGTTATCGGAGTAGACGCCGCGTCGGGCAAACTGCTCTGGAGCTGCCCGTGGGTCACCAACGTAGACGTCAATGCAGCCACCCCCCTTGTAATTGGCAATTCGGTATTCATCACCAGCGGCTACGGACACGGCTGCGCGCTGGTTGATGTCTCCGGCGACAGCGCGAGAGCACGGTGGGGAAACAAGGAGATCCAGGCGCACTTCAGCTCACCCATCTTCTGGGATGGATACATCTACGGGAACAGCGATCCGGGCAACCTGGTATGCCTGGACGCCAACACCGGCAAGGCGATGTGGAAGCAACCTGGTTTCGAGCGAGGCCCGATTGTCGCCGTAGATGGCATGATCATCGGATTCAACGGTGCAAACGGCGAACTCGTTATGGCGAGGTTATCTCCCGCGGGCTACCAGGAATTAGGCCGCATAACACCGCTGGGCGGGCAGAGCTGGACCGCGCCGATTATCGCCTCCGGCAAGCTGATCGTGCGGAATCGGAACGCCATTGCGTGCCTCGATCTGAAGTAGGGCAGCGCCCGGGCGTTCCAGGAACGAGGAGGCCGGCGGATGCCCGCCGGCCCCTCTACCGCGGTGCCCGCTCGCGGACCCGTACCACTCTTCGCCAGAAACGCGCCCCTCATTCCGGCGGCGCTGGGACGCACGTTATCCCACTAACAAGCCCGGCGATCGTCTGCTGCATCTCCTCCGCCATCCGCGCGGTGGCATAGTGCCGTGCGACCCCCTCCGCGCCCGCGCGGCCCAGGGAATCTGCACTTTCTGGGTTATCCATCAGCCGCACGATGGCCGCCGCCAGTCCCGTGGCATCCCCCAGCGGGAACAGCACCCCCCCTCCGGTGAGCGCTACCATCTCCGGAAAAACCCCTGCGTCCGGGAGCACCGCCGGCACGCCTGCGGCCATTGCCTCCAGCGCCGCTATGCCGCGCGGCTCCGCCGCGCGGCTGGGCACGGAAAACAAGCTGCATGCGTGCAGGAAGTCCCGCTTTCTCGTGAAGTCCACCTCGCCGCAGTACTCGAACCGCGACACCAGCCCTGCCGACCGGATCCGGCGGTTGATCGTGCGCCAGTAGTCCGCGTCCAGCGCCTTGCCTGCCACGCGCAGGCGAACATCCCTTTGCCGCTCGTGGACCAGCAGCCGGAACGCCTCGACCAGCAGATCGAGACCTTTGGCGGGATTAATGCCCGACAGGTACCCGATGGTGAATGGGTCCGTGTGTCGCGGCGCGGCCGGTCGATAGGCGTCCACATCCACGCCCGCGTGGACCACCCGGAACCGGTTCCGGGGCACATCCAGGAACGCGGCCATTATCGCTACGTAGGCCTCACTGGGAGAGATGAAAAGATCAACCGTGGTGGCGTGCTCCTGCATCAGCTGCCGCGCCTGCGAGCGGTAGGGTTCCGGCATCGCCATCACGAAGGCGTCCTCCCCCTGCACCGTGCACACGATAGGAACGCCGAGGGTGTTCTTCACCCCCACCGCGATTCCCAGAAGCAGGGAGTTGGTGATGCTCACCACGTCGGGACGGGGTGCGCCCGTGAGATAACGCAGCAGCTTCCGCAGCTCCTTGCTCTGCCGGCCGTCTTTGCCCCGGAGAACCGAGATGGTCATCGGCCCGAGATCCTCCCCGCGGGTCCTGATGGCGCACCGGGACGCCCAGCGGAGCAATGCGGGGTGGTCGAGAAGCCGGTCTATGAACTCCGGCGTGCGCTGAAAAAGTGGGAAGAGCTGCTGGAGATAGGCATTGATGCCACCCAGGAAGATGCGCGTCGTGGGCAGGGCCTGGCCGCTGTCAACCTTCAGGGGGGTGTAGAGGGGGATTACCTGAACGTCGTGCCCCAGAGCGAGGAGCCCGCGCACCAGCGCGGCGTCCCTGGCGCACGCCCCGCAGTACGTTACTCCCGCGCCCGCCGCAAGGTGGACGATTCGCACGGTTCACCCCGAAAGCCCGGTGACAGAGGGAACGCCCGGGCACTATTTCAACACTATACTTGCTTATGTGCGGCCACCGTGAAATCCTGGTAAGCGCTTGGGCGTGTAAGAAAGAGGATAGGGATCTGGATGGGGATAGGGAGATCGTGGGTCAGGGGGATGCGGAGAGACACAGACACGGGGACGCCGGCGGATCGCCACTTCGTCCTCCCATCCCCTCACTCCCCTCTATCCCCACTACTGACCAAACAGGGGTGAGCGCTTACAAATCCTGTTCCTCGCGCCCCTGGCGTTTCTGCGTCTTGGCGTGACACATGAGCGCTATGAGGTCCGTCCTGATCGGAAAAGGCATACCTGCGCTGTTCGCGGTTCTGGGAATCCTGCTCATCGGGCGGTGGATAAACGGCTATCTCCGGGCTCCCGCACCTGCCGAACGTCCGCTGGGCACTCACCAGAGAGGGGGTTCCGCTGCGCTCGCAAACCAGCCGTCGACGAGTCCACCGGCGGCCGGGGCGTCGGGCGGATCCACCTCTGTGTCGAATACACCAGGCACGCTCGTCCAGTCAGGTATCACTGTCCTCGATCTACCCGGCGACTGGCCTCGGTTCCGCGGTGCGAAGAGCAACAACATCAGCAGCGAGAAGATACCGCTCGCCCGAGACTGGGCCCCCCAGGGGCCAAAGGTGCTGTGGTCCGTGAACCTGGGCGAAGGCTATGCGGCAGCGGCGGTGCTGGCGGGTCGGGTCTACGTGCTGGACTACGATCAGGCGGCTCAGGCGGATACCTTGCGCTGCTTTTCCCTTGCCGATGGCCGTGAGGTATGGCGGCGCTCCTATCCCGTCCCCATCAAGAGGAACCACGGGATGTCCCGCACGGTTCCCGCGGTGACCCCCAACTACATCGTCACGCTGGGGCCCAAGTGCCATGTCCTCTGCGCCGATCCGATTACGGGAGCTGTGCGCTGGCAGCACGACCTGGTCAGGGAGTTCGATACAACCGTGCCGGAGTGGTACGCGGGGCAGTGCCCGCTGATCGACGGCGACCGCGCCATCCTGGCGCCCGGCGGCAAGGCGCTGATCATCGCTGTGGACCTGGCCTCCGGTAAAGTAGTGTGGCAGACCCCCAACCCGCAGGGCTGGGAGATGACGCACTCCTCGATCATGCCGATGACGTTTAAGGGCCAGCGGATGTACGTCTACTGCGCCAGCGGCGGCGTGGTGGGCGTCTCCGCGAAGGATGGCGCTCTTCTGTGGCAGACCACCGAGTGGACGATCAACACCGCCACCATCCCCTCCCCGGTTCCCATTGGCGACGGGCGCATCTTTCTCAGCGGCGGCTATAACGCGGGGAGTATAATGCTCCAGCTCGAGGAGCAAGGGGGGCGGTTTGCCGTGCAGACCCTGTTCCGGCTGCCGCCCAGCGTGTTCGGTGCGGATCAGCAGACACCGATCTTCTACAAAGGTTATATCTACGGAGTGATCCCCGGCGGTCAGCTGGTCTGCCTGGATCTGAACGGCCGCCAGGTGTGGTCCAGCGGCAACCTGCACCGGTTTGGCACGGGGCCTTACCTGATCGCCGACGGGATGATCTACCTGATGAACGATACCGGGACCCTGACCCTGGCGGAAGCCACCCCAGCGGGCTACCACCCGCTGGCACAGGCCAGGATACTCGCCGGGCGGGAGGCCTGGGGGCCGCTGGCGATTGCCGGTGGGCGGCTCATCGCGCGCGACCTGACGCGCATGGTCTGCATCGACATCGCGAAGCACTGAGATGACCAGCCGCAACGATCCGACAACCAGACCGCCACGCGCCATCCCGACGGTAGCGGGACTGCTCGCCCTCGCGGTGGCAGCCGTGCTCCTCGGGGCGTATCTCATCGTGCGCCTGGCAGCGATGGTAGGCGGACAGGGCAATGGCCCGGCAGGCACGTTGAACAGTGACCTGGAGGAGCTGCGCCAGACCGACCCCAAACTGATCAAGTACCGGGAGGTCGGCAGGATCAATACCGGGTTTCAGCAGGCGCGCGGCATCGCGGTGGATGCCGAGGGCCGGCTCTATGTGGCGGGCGACCAGGCGGTGGCCGTGTTCGGCGCGGACGGTGTGCAGCAGTCGGCCATCCCGCTCACCACGCCGCCCCGGTGCCTTGCCGTCGGCGCGGACGGGACCCTCTACGCGGGGATGGCAGATCACGTGGAGACGTTTGACCGCGGCGGCGCCCCCCGGGCCGTCTGGAGCTCCCCGGGGCCAAAGGCCCGGTTCACTGCGGTAGCCGTGGGTGAGAATGATGTATGGGTCGGGGATGCGGGGGATCGGGTCGTGCTGCGCTACGACTTCTCCGGCAACGTCGTCGGCAGGATTGGCAGGAAGGACGCCGCCCGGCACGTGCCGGGCCTCATCATCCCGAGTCTCCACCTGGATGTAGCCCTGGCCCCGGACGACCTCCTCCGCGTATCGAACCCGGGGCGCCATCGCATCGAGGCCTATACGCCCGGCGGCGATCTGAAGTTCTCCTGGGGGCGGGAAGGAAGCGATATCGACAGGTTCTGTGGCTGCTGCAATCCGACCGATTTCGCTCTCTTCCCCGACGGGCGGTTCGTGACCAGCGAGAAAGGACTGCCGCGGGTGAAGATCTACAGCGCCAGGGGGACCTTCGAGGGGGTTGTGGCGGGACCGGAAACCTTCGGCCAGAAGGCGGTGGGGCTGGACGTGGCCGTGGATCCGCAGGAGCGCGTGCTGGTGCTGGACCCGGTGGCCAGGGCCGTGCGGGTATTCGTCCACCAGTGAGAGCACGTCCGGAGGGTGTTACGGAAGGGTGCAAAGAGGGACCAAGCCAATGGGCGAAGCAAGGCACGAAACGCGACGGGATTTCCTCCGCGGCCTGGCGCGGGGCCTGCTGGCGGGCGGCGCCATCGCCGGAGTGGGTGGGTTGGCGGCAAGGCGCGGAGAGAAGTGCACCAACCAGTTCGTCTGCCGGGGTTGCCCCGCCTTCGATGGCTGCGGGCTGCCGCAGGCGCTGTCGGCAAAGCAGACGATGCCGAGGGAATAGCTATGGCCGAGCCGTCTGGCAAGAAAAGCAGGCGTGAGTTCATCGCGGAGGGGATCCGCACGGGCGGGCTGGTGGCGGTCAGCGGCGCGCTGGGATCGCTGGCCACCCGCGCGCACTCCGGCGGCACCGTCTGGCAGATCGATCCCCACAAGTGCGTCCAGTGCGAGAAGTGCGCTACCGAGTGCGTGGTCAGCCCGTCCGCCGTCAAGTGCGTGCACGCCTACGCGATGTGCGGCTACTGCCGGCTCTGCTTCGGGGTGTTCAAGGACAAGCGGACGGGCAACACTACCACCGCGGAGAACCACCGCTGTCCCACGGACGCCATCAAGCGCACCTTCGTCGAGGATCCGTACTACGAGATGTACATCGATGAGCCGCTGTGTATTGGCTGTGCCCTGTGCGTGCAGGGATGCGAAAGGTTCGGGAACGGCTCCCTCTTCCTCCAGATCCGCCACGACCGGTGCGTGAATTGCAACCAGTGCGCCATCGCCAATGTCTGCCCGGCGCAGGCTATTGTCCGGGTTCCGGCCAGCCAGCCGTACCTGCTGAAGACGGTGGGATAGATAATGGACAGCACCGTCGTGAAGATGCTTGCCCGCCGTGGGTTGGGGTTGATAGGACCGCAGGACAAATCCTGGCGTCCGCGCACCCCACTCCCGAGGGAAAGGGAGTGTTTGGGTTACGGTAGCCGGCTCGGTACCCCAGTTCACCCTCTTCTCTCGCCGGGAAGGGGACTGGGCGGTGACGTTCCGCGTCCACGGAAACAACGCCCGGTCGCTTCGCCAACCTGCGTCCACCGGGGGCACGGTTGATCAATAGTCATGCGACGCGCGCTCTTCCAACTGACGGTCCTGCTGTCGGCCCCCGTAACGGCCTGGGCGCAGGAGCAGGAAAAGCAGCCCCCGCCGGAGTTCTCCGCAGGGTACCAGCCGCCGACAATTACCATCCCTGGCCCGCGCGCGGAACTCTTTTCCTACCTGGACATCGCCATCCTCTTCGGGGTGTTGTGTCTCGCCTCTTATCTGGTTCTTAAGAAGCGATCCCGCAGCGACCTGCGGGTGTTGGTGGTATTCTCCCTGCTCTACTTCGGCTTTTACCGTTACGGGTGCGTGTGCGCGGTGGGTTCCATCCAGAACGTCACCTTTGCTATCTCGAATCACAATTACGCTCTGCCGCTGGTAGTGGGCGCCTTTTTCCTGCTGCCGCTGCTGTTCGCCCTGTTCTTTGGCCGGGTGTTCTGCGCCGCGGCCTGCCCTCTGGGGGCGATCCAAGACGTGGTGGCCCAGCGCCCGCGCCGGGTGCCCCTCTGGCTGGAGCACTCCCTGGGGCTGATCCCCTATCTCTACTTGGGAGCGGCCATCCTGTTCGCGGCTACCGGCAGCGCCTTCCTCATCTGCGAGTACGATCCATTCATCTCGCTCTTCCGGCTGGGCGGCAAGGTAGAGATCGTGACCTTCGGCGCGGTTCTACTGCTGCTAGGCATCGTTGTCGGCCGGCCTTACTGCCGGTTCCTCTGCCCTTACGGCGTCCTGCTGCGCTGGCTGGCGCCCTTCGCTCGCTGGCGGGTGACCATTACGCCTGCGGAGTGCGTCCAGTGCCATCTGTGCGCGGATGCCTGTCCGTTTGGCGCCATCAATCCCCCCACGCCTGCGGAGAGCCGGAGCCGGCGATCCGAGGAGAGGAAGCGCCTGGCGGTCCTGATACTTCTGTTGCCGCTTCTGGCGCTGGGAACCGGCTGGCTGGGATACCGGAGCAGCCCATTGCTCGCGCGGATGAATCCCACCGTCTCCCTGGCCGAGCGTGTCTGGCTGGAGGAGCGCGGCCGGGTGAGCGGCACGACCGAAACCAGCGCGGCGTTCCGTAATCTTGGCCAGCCGAACGAGTGGCTCTACCAGCAGGCGGCGGGGATCAGGAAGCAGTTCGATACGGGGGCCTGGCTGCTGGGCGCGTGGGTGGGGCTGGTCATCGGCTGGAAGCTGATTGCCCTGTCCCTACGTCGGCAGCGAACGGATTATGAGGCGGATCCAGCGGCCTGCCTGGCCTGCGCACGCTGTTACCAGTCTTGTCCGGTGGAACACCTCAGGCTGCCGCCGCTGGCGGGAGAGTTTTACGAGGGGCCCGCTTGAGTCGCGATAGCCAGAGAGAAGTCGGACCGGGCGAGCCGGAGAGCGCATGGTACCAGGCGGCCAGGCGCACGGCGGCGGTCGCCGCTGTCTTCTGCATCATCGTCTTCGTGCTGCTGATGGCCAATGGGGCGGCCAGCCGGATGGCGGACCCGCTGCACCCCGCAAGAATCCAGGCGCTCCTGATCGAACTGAATAAGAATTCCACCGATGAGCGCCTGAAACAGGAGATTCGCCGGCTGGACGCGCAGGTGAGGCGGGACTACTTCCGCAGCCAGGCGTTCGCCACCCAGGGCCTCTACCTGCTGCTGGCCGGCGTGGCCGTCTACTTGCTGGCGCTGGAGATCGTCAAGCACTCCCGGAAAGGACTGCCCATTCCCAGGCCGGACGCGGGCCGGGATGCCTGGCTCGCCGCGGCAATGAGCCGCCGCGCCGTGATCGCGTTGGGCCTAGTCCTGGGCGGCGTGCTGGCAACGCTGGTGGTGCTGTCGCGGCACGACACCGCGGCGGAGTACGCAAAAGCGGCCAGAAAGTGGGGATCTGGTCTGGCAGCGGGCGTGCCGTCTCTATCTACGGGCCCAGCGCCCGCACCCGGACAGCCGCCCCCCGGTTCGGTGGCGTTGCCGCCGTTGGCATTGGGGCCCACCGCGCCTGCTACCCCGTCGGGCGGTACGCTCTCGCCGCCCGAGATGGGCGCTGCGCCCGCGCCGCCCGCGGCTGTGCCGGCGCTGCCTGCCGTGGGCGCCGGCTCCGCCGGCAATGCCGTGCCCGAGGTGAACCCCGACGCGGTGCCGCCGGGGACTCCCGTGCCCATCATGGTTGCTCACCCGAAGGAATGGGAGCAGAACTGGCCCGGTTTCCGCGGGCCGGGCGGAGTGGGCATCGCGGCCACATCGGACGCGCCCACCCGGTGGGACGGCGCGCAAGGCGAAGGGATTCTCTGGCAGGCATCCGTCCCGCTCCCCGGCTGGAACTCGCCCGTCGTCTGGGGGGATCGCGTGTTCCTGTCCGGCGCGGATCAGCACCGGCGGGAGGTCTACTGCTTCGATGCCCACCGGGGCACGCTGCTGTGGCGGAAGACCGTTCCATCGCCCCCAGACATGGGCGAGATAAACGTAGCAGACGACACGGGATACGCGCCCTCCACGATGGTGGCCGACGGCAGGCGGGCCTGCGCGATGTTCGTCAACGGCGACGTCGCCTGCTTCGATTTCGCCGGAAAGCTCCTCTGGTTGAGGCGCCTGGGAGTGCCGGATAACAGTTACGGTCACGCCTCCTCCCTGGCGATGTACGGGAACGGAGTGATCATCCAGTTCGACCAGGGTTCTTCCGCCGAGGACGGCAAGTCCGCGCTGCTCGCGCTGGACGCAGCCACCGGCAAGACGGTGTGGCAGGTGAAGCGCCCGGTGCCCAATTCCTGGAGCACCCCGATCATCATCCGTGCGGGCAATCGCGAGCAGATCATCACCTGCGCCAACCCCTGGGTGATCGCCTATGACCCGCGTTCCGGCAGCGAGCTGTGGCGGGCCGAGTGTCTGGGAGGCGAGGTCGCTCCTTCACCGACGTTCGGGAGCGGCTACGTGCTGGCCTGCAACCTCGGCGCCAGCCTCACCGCCATCCGCCCTGATGGCACGGGGGACGTTACCAGAACCGCCGTCGCCTGGTCATCGTCCGAGAACCTGCCCGACATCGTCAGCCCGCTTTGCAACGGGGAACTCATCTTCCTGACCACCAGTGAGGGGATGGTCACCTGCCTGGAGGCCAGAATGGGCAAGAAGGTCTGGGAGCACAGTTTCGAAACGCCCGTCCGCGCCTCCCCGACGCTCGTGGGCAACCGTGTCTACCTGATGGATACGAAGGGGACGATGCACATCTTCGAGGCCGGGCGGGCGTTCAAGGAGATGGGTACGGCGGCGCTTGGCGAGGAGGCCCACGCCTCACCGGCATTCGTCCACGGCCGCATCTACATCCGCGGCAGGCAGCATCTCTACTGCGTAGGGTCCCGATGATGAACGCCGTGGCGGCAACCCATAACCGAGATGGCGCGGAGGACGTCGCCTCCTTCGTGGACCGGCTGGTCGGGGAGATCGGTCGCGGCCCCGAGGCGCTGATCCCGATCCTCCAGGCCATCCAGCGGCAGTACCGCTACCTGCCGGAAGAGGCGCTGCGCCGCGTGTGCGAGATCACGGAGATCACCCCGGCGGCGATTGCTGGAGTCTCCACCTTCTACTCGCAGTTCCGGCACCGCCCCGTCGGTCGCCACCTGATCAGCCTCTGCTGTGGCACGGCCTGCCACGTCAAGGGCACCGGGCTGATTGAGGCAGCGCTCCGCCGCCACCTGCGCCTCTCGGGTGATGAGGACACCGACGCCGACGGGGTGTTCACCCTCCAGAAGGTGGCCTGCCTGGGATGCTGCACCCTGGCGCCGGTGATGCAGATCGACGGCGTGACCTACGGCCACCTGACCCCGGATACGGTGGCGAAGGCGCTGCGCGACTTCCTGGAGCTGGCGCGGCGCGGCCTGATCGCCAGGGACAGGGAGGACGGCGCGCTGCGGCCGACGGGGCTGGCGGAGATTCGGTTCGGCGTGGGTTCTTGCTGCGTCGCCGGAGGCAGTCTGGAAGTGGGCCATGCCCTGGCACGCGCAGTGCAGGAATCGGGCGCGCTGGCGGTTGTTAAGCCCGTAGGGTGCGTGGGGATGTGCCACCAGACACCGCTGGTGGAGGTGCTGCCCGCTCCCGACGCAGTCGGGGCGCTCTACGCGAAGGTCACCCCAAAGGAGGCGGAGGGTATCGTCCGTCGCCATTTCAAGCCGCGGGGCGTGGTCGGGCATTTGAAAACGGCCTGGTCTGCCGCCCTGGATCGCCTGCTGACCGATGACACCTGGGAGCCGGTCACTCGTTACGCCATCGACGCGCGCGACGCGCCCGTGTGCGCCTTCCTGGGCCGGCAGAAGCGGATTGCCACCGAGTACTGCGGCAGTATGGACCCGCTGGACCTGGATGAGTACCTCGCGCACGAGGGGTTCGCCGCACTTCGGAAGGCCATCGGCGAGGACGACCCGGAAGCGATCATCGACACGATCACCCGGTCCGGCCTGCGTGGGCGGGGCGGCGCAGGCTTCCCCACGGGCAGGAAGTGGGCTACGGTGCGCGCCGCAGTGGGCGACACGAAATACATTATCCTCAACGGGGATGAGGGGGATCCGGGCGCGTTCATGGATCGGATGCTGCTGGAGTCCTATCCCTACCGTGTGCTGGAGGGGATGGCGATTGCGGCCTGGAGCGTGGGGGCAAGCGAGGGGGTACTCTACATCCGCGCGGAGTACCCGCTCGCCGTGCGGCGTATGCGGGCAGCGATCCGGCGCGGCGAGGAGCGCGGTTTCCTGGGCGAGAACCTGCTCGGCAGCGGCTTCTCTCTGCGCCTGCGGATTATGGAGGGGGCGGGGGCGTTCGTGTGCGGGGAGGAGACGGCGCTGCTGGCGGCCCTCGAGGGGCGACGCGGAATGCCGCGCCTGCGCCCCCCCTACCCCGCCGAGTGCGGGCTGTGGGGCCGGCCCACCTGCATCAATAACGTGGAGACCTACGCCGTCGTGCCCTGGATCATTCGCCACGGCGCCGGAGAATTCGCTGCGCTGGGCACGGAGAAGAGCAAGGGCACCAAGGTCTTCGCCCTCACCGGTAAGGTCCGGCGCGGCGGACTGATCGAAGTTCCAATGGGCATCACCATCCGCGAGATCGTGGAGGAGATCGGCGGCGGCCCGCCCGAGGGTAGCCGGTTCAAGGCGGTGCAGATCGGCGGGCCGTCGGGGGGCTGCATCCCCGCGGATCTGGCGGATACCCCCGTGGATTACGAGGCGCTCGCCTCCGTAGGGGCGATCATGGGTTCCGGCGGCCTGGTGGTCCTGGACGACCGGACGTGCATGGTGGACATCGCCCGCTACTTCCTGCAGTTCACCCAGAACGAGTCGTGCGGCAAGTGCACCTTCTGCCGCATCGGGACGCGGCGGCTGCTCGACCTGATGGAACGCCTCTGCGCCGGCCAGGGGAGGCCGGGCGACCTCGAGAAGCTGGCAGAGCTGTCCGGGATGGTGAAGCAGGGCAGCCTGTGCGGGCTGGGACAGACGGCGCCCAACCCGGTGCTCACCAGCCTGCGCTACTTCCGCGACGAATACCTCGCCCACCTGGAGGGCCGCTGCCCCGCGGGAACGTGCCAGGCGCTCATCCGCTACCGCATCACCGATCAGTGCATCGGCTGCACGAAGTGCGCCCAGGAGTGCCCGGCGGACGCCATTCCCCTGCGCCCGTTCGAGAAGCACGAGATCATTGATGCTGCCTGCACCCGCTGCGACACCTGCCGCCGTATCTGCCCGGAGGATGCCGTCCGGGTGGAGTGAGGTAGCTCACGCAGAGACGCGAACGTGGAAGCCGGACCTCACGCAAAGACGCCAAGGCGCAAAGAAAGTCAGCACAGGGACAAGCAGGCGCACCATCGGGTTGGGTCTGCATCTCACGCAAAGGCGCAAAGAAAGGGAGGGGAAGAAGGTAGCGGGTAAAGCTGGTGGGCAGGCATCTGACTCTGCGGGAAGGCGAGCCATAGGCTGGGAATGGATGGTCGGTGGTGGGATATGCGGGAATGGGCTCACTTGCGAAGAGAGCGGCCAGGGCTACGTGGCGATCGGTCTCGCGTGCTCGATGAGGCGCAGACAGAAGCGCTGCAGGCCACTCTGACCGCGCTCGGCTTCTGGCCGTATCTCACCGACGGGTCCAGGGTATCAGACGAGGCGTCGCTCTTCCAGAGAGCTGCCAGGGGTGCTGGTGCGTAAACGTGATCTGGAGGCGCATAGGGAATCTGCGGCAGCCAGATCTTCGTCGATGCTGCCTGCTTGTTCAGCGCGACTGTGGCGGATGTAGGCGCCCTCTGGGAAGGAAACCCGCCAATACAAATGGATGTTCTCCTTTTGATTTGGCATAGTAGTGCGTGGCTGCTTACACGGCGCCGGACCACGCAGCGAGAGGATGTGCTTGGTAAAAGGCTGGTCCTATGCCTCTTGTGTCGTCTCCTTGTGCGTCCTGGCGTCTTGGCGTGACCCGATCTCTCCGGCTTTGGGCGAGGTAACTCAACACGATGACCGAGAACCAGGTTGCTGCGCAGATCGTGGACGCTGCCTACAGGGTGCATACGGTTCTTGGCCCCGGGCTGCTGGAGTCCGTGTACGAGGTCGCGCTGACGTGGGAGCTGGAGCAGCGGGATCTCCGCGTTACTCGTCAGCAAGCTATTCCTGTCGTGTATGGCGCCGTCCACTTCGACGAGGGCTTTCGCGCCGATCTGATCGTCGAGAACCTGGTCATTGTGGAGCTCAAGTCCGTGGAAGCAGTAGCACCGGTACACAAGAAGCAGCTGCTCACCTATCTGCGACTGGCTGGCAAGCGGCTGGGGCTGCTCATCAACTTCGGCGACGTGTTGATCAAGGACGGGATTACCAGAGTCGTCAACGGGCTGTAGAAGGGAAAGCTTACGCAAAGACGCGAAGTGGGAAGGACCATCGGCTGTCTGCTGGTCTGTTCCATCTCACTTCTGGCTTCCGAAACGGGTGCGGTGCGTTCGGATCCGCTCATGCCGTTCTTGGCGTCTTTGCGCCTTTGCGTGACATAAGAGGCAACCGATGCCCAGGTTCTCCATAGACAACCAGGTAATAGAGGTTCGGCAGGGAGCGACGATCCTGGATGCCGCGCGGCAGGCGGGCATCGAGATCCCTACCCTCTGCTACCTGCCGGGACGGCCCGCGCAGACCTCCTGCTATCTGTGCCTGGTGAAGGTGGAGGGCAGCGCGCGGTTCCTGCCCGCCTGCGCCACCGGGGCTGCGGACGGCATGGTGGTGGAGAGCGAGACGGAGGAGGTGCGCGATGCCCGTCGCACGGCGCTGGAGCTGCTGTTAAGCGACCATCTGGGCGACTGCATCGGGCCGTGCCAGGGCGTCTGCCCGGCGCACATGGACATCCCGGAGATGATCCGGCATATCGCCGCCGGGCGGATGCGGCAGGCGCTCATTACGGTGAAGGAGCGCATCGCCCTGCCCGCCGTTCTGGGCCGCATCTGCCCCGAGCTGTGCGAGAAGCCCTGCCGGCGCGGCTCGAAAGATGATCCAATCTCCATCTGCCTGCTGAAGCGCTATGTGGCGGACGCAGACCTAACCTCCGGCGATCCCTACCTGCCGCCCTGTCGCCCGCCAAGCGGCAAGCGGGTCGCCATTATCGGCAGCGGGCCGGCAGGGCTGGCCGCCGCCTATTACCTGCTCCAGGATGGGCACGCCTGCACGCTGCTGGACGACCATGACCAGCCGGGCGGGATGCTCCGCTACGGGGTCTCCCCGGACGTCCTCCCGCACGATGTGCTGGATGCAGAAATCGACACCATCGCCCGCATGGGCGCGGAGTTCCGGTGCGGGATACGGGTCGGGGCGGATATCTCACTCTCCGATTTGCGCCACGATTTCGATGCGGCACTGATCGCGGTGGGCGACGTGAAGAAGGACGATGCATCGCCGCTGGGGCTGGAGATCGGGTCGCAGGGCGTGAAGGTGAACAAGCGGACGATGATGGCCGATCTGCCCGGCGTGTTTGCGGCGGGGTCGGCGATCATTCCCTCTCGCCACGCCATCCGCGCGGTGGCGGACGGCAGAGCCGCCGCGGGAGCCATCAGTCGGTTCCTGGCCGGCGGGCCGGTT
>JACQGL010000070.1 GCA_016199525.1 Armatimonadota bacterium | reverse complement strand
GGCTATTGCTGGGGGCGGCGGCGGCGGTGGCGATTACCCGCATGGTAGCCGTGCTGGGAATCGCCTGCCCTTGTGCGCTAGGTCTGGCCACACCAACCGCCATGTTGGTGGGCACCGGCCGCGGCGCGGAGCGCGGCATCCTGATCAAGAGTGCGGAGGTGCTGGAGCGTGCCCGGCAGCTCACCACCGTGGTGCTGGACAAGACTGGCACCCTCACCTGGGGGCGGCCGCAGTTGCGCGCGGTCGTTTCCTACAATGGGATGGCAGAGCCGGAGCTGCTTCGTCTGGCGGCCAGCCTGGAGCACGGATCCGAGCACCCGATCGCCACGGCGGTCGTCGCCGGTGCGGAGGAGCGGGGCCTGACGCTGGCAGAGGTGCGAGGTTTTGAGGCGGTTGCCGGCCGCGGCGTGCGCGGCGAGGTGGACGGTCGCCGGGTGCTTCTGGGCGGATCGGCGTTCCTGGAGGCGGTGGGCGCCGCCATCCCCGAAACTGCGTATCGCCAGGCGGAGGACCTCCAGCAGGCGGGAAACACCACCATCTTTGTGGCCGTGGATGAGCAGCTGGCGGGGATCGTGGCGGTTGCCGATACCATCAAGCCCGAAGCGCCGGAGGCGGTAGCGGAGCTGCGCCAGATGGGCTTGGCGGTGGTGATGCTCACCGGCGATACGGAGCGCGTGGCCCGCGCCATTGCCCGTCAGGTAGGCATCGACCGCGTGCGGGCGGAGGTGCTCCCGCAGGATAAGGCGGTGGAGGTTCGCCGGCTTCAGGAAGCGGGCGAAGTGGTCGCGATGGTGGGCGACGGGATCAACGATGCTCCCGCGCTCGCGCAGGCGGACGTCGGCCTAGCGATCGGCACAGGCACCGACGTCGCCATTGAATCGAGCGCTCTCACCCTGATGCGCGCGGACCTGCGCGGGGTAGGGGAGGCGATCCGCCTGAGCCGCTTCACCCTCAGCACCATTCGCCAGAACCTGTTCTGGGCATTCATCTATAACCTCATCGGCATTCCCGTGGCGGCGCTCCTCACCCTGAATCCGATGATCGCTGCGGGGGCGATGGCATTTAGCTCCGTATCCGTAGTGGGCAACTCCCTGCGGCTGCGGTACCGGCGGTAATCTCGCGGGAGGTGGAACCACCGATGCGCGCCGATGGACACAGATAGGGCAAGGGAAAGTAATCGCCCTGTGCGTCCCGACGCAGTCGGGACTGGGTAGGGACGGTCCTTCCTATCTGCATTGATCTGTGGCCATCGATGGTTTTCTCTTCCTCTGCGCCAGGTTTCAAAGGCTGTGTACAGGGATAACCTGCCTTGGGTGCGGCGCCCGTGGTGCCGAGGGAGGTGCCTGGATGGCGCGGCAGGTGGTATTCTATTCCCTGCCCGGCTGCGAGGAGTGCGAGCGCGCGAAGGAGTTCCTGGAGCAGGAAGGGATCCCGTTCCTGGAGCGGAGCATCGTCTGCAACTCGCAGGCGCTGGCTGAGCTGCGCCAGCTGGGGGCGCTCACCCTTTCCACGTTCTTGGTAGACGGTGAGCCGATCCTCGGGTTCGACAGGCGACGGCTGGCGGCAGCGCTCGCGGGCGTGGAACCCTCGTTATCCGACACGTCCCCGGAGGAGGAGACGGTCGAGCACGTGGGACACGGGGGAATTTGAAGCCGCTGACGCAGTCTTCTCTCTCGCTGCCGCACCCCGATCCCGATGAAATCGGCACCGGATACCCGTCGGCCGCCCCTATTCCTGGAGCAGGAAAGAAACAGGAAGCGAGGTCGCCACCCCATGCCCGAAGCACGTGAGGAAATTGTGGAAGAGCGGGTGCTGCGCGAGCAGCCAGACCGACTCATCATGATCAAACGCCGCACCTGGAAGGAGGATGGCCGTACGCTGATCTACTACGACTTCTGCCGCGAGGCGCCGGATTCTACGCCGGAGAGAAGCGATGCAGGTATCGGTATTTGAGATCCCTGCCATCCGGCACTGGTCCAACCGCCACCTGATCGAAAAGGTGCTGCTCGATCTGGGGGCGCAGCCGGAAGTGGACGTTCTGGTGCCGGAGAAGCAGGTCATCGTCCGCTATGACGAACAGCAGCTCTCCGAGGCGGAGCTGGAAGCACGGCTGGCGGGAGCGGGCTTCCCGGTGGCCAGGGCAGTGACGCAGCGGCGCTGATGAGAAGCACGAGAGGGGACGATGGCATCCCTTGAACTGATGACGATGCGTGCAGTCAGCGCCCGCCTGCGGTTGCCCCGGCACCGCATTCGGCAGCTCGTGCGACAGGGGGGCTGTCCGCCCTTGGCAGGCGTATCCCTGGTCCCGACTGCGTCGGGATTCTTTCCCGCGCCTCAGATCCAGTCACTGCGCGAGGGTGAGGTGCAGCAGTGGCTGGCATCCCGACGGCGTCGGGATCGGACCACCGCGAGGCGAGTAAGCCTGGGCGGGCAGCCGCCGTGAGACGGGCTACTCCGGCCCGAAGATGAGCCGGCGCAGGGCCTGGTAGGCAGGCTCAATCTCCCGCCGGGTATCCGGCGGGAGCCCACGGAAGAGGGCGTGGAAGTTGCGCCACAGCGGCCGACAGAGCTGAAGCCGCGGGGCGCGCTCATCCTGCGACAGCCGGGCCACGTAGGCGCGCAGCTGCTCCAGCAGACGAACGGCCTCCTGGACGGCCTGCTGCCGCGCAGCAGGCTCCACCTTCAGAATGCGGTAGATGGTCGTCCGCGCCTGCGTCCGCACATCCTGGTAGTTGGGTGCGGAAGCGGGCGGCGGGGTGGGCGTGGCCGGGGGGGCTGCCGAGGGGGGCGCAGGCGAAGGAGCCGGCTCCGGCACGGGACGCACCACAATCCTGGGATCCTCCCCGCTGGCGGGCGGGGAAACGGCTGCCGGCGGCCCGGTGGGGGCAGGGGCAGCGGGTAGGTCCAGTCCCGATGGCATCGGGACCACGGCCGGCAAATCCACCGGCGCACCCACCAGCTCCCGGTCCACGATCAGATAGGAGAAGCTCCAGGTAGTGTTCGCCTGCTGGCAGACCAGATCCAGAGCGTCCTCCACCGGTAGCGCCGTACTGGAAAGAGACACGGGGGTGTCCAGATCGCCATCCAGGTGCAGGGTGGCGTTCGCAATGCGCGCCAGCAAGGCAAAGACCCGCCGCGCCGGCAGGTCGTGGAGGCTGGCGGTGACCAGATAGCCGCTGGAGGCCGAAGGTTGCGGCCCGAACGGGCCCGCGCGCACGTGCAGACGGCGCTGCCACACGGCTCCCAGGGACGCAGCCACAGCGTCGAGCAGGGCGGCGGGGGCGGCGTCCTTCAGCCGCAGGGTAACGCGCCCCGAGGGATTGACGTGCAAGAATATGGGAGCGCCCAGGGCCTCTTCCAGGGCTGCCTTTGCCTCCGTGGGTGTGGCGGCGCGCAGGGTCAGCGATACGGTACGAGGCAGTGGCGAGGATGCGGCCACCCCTGCGCAAAGAGAAAGCAAACCGGCGATAATGAGAGATTTCATCTAGGTCATCAATTCCGATTAAGCGTGCCCTACCGAGTCCCGACTGCGTCGGGACGCACCGGGCGGCGTGCGTGCGACGATCTTACTCAACCATCACGCTCCCACCGCTTAGAAGCATTATCGGTGGACAAGAGGTCGTCGTGCAAGTCCGCCGGTGGGCCTCCGGTGAGGGCATCCCGTGCGGCATCGCCCTCCGCCAAAGGCAGCGCCAGATTCAGAAGGCGGGCCAGCATCCGCGCGTTCTGGCCTGCTTTGCCCTCGTAGTGGTTGTTGAAGAACAGGTAAACCCGCTTCACCTGCGCCTCCAGGGCGCGGATCTTGGGAACCCACTCCGCCAGCTCCGCCTCGGAGTAGAGGTAGTCGTACCGCTCGTAAGCCTGCTCATGCTGCCACCATTTGGCGGCGTTCCGGCCGTGGAAGCGAATATAGCCAAGAGGGGAAGTTGCGGCGCACACGGGCGGCATCAGGCCTTTGAGGCGGGGCTCGTCCACGCAGCAGAACCCCAGCCCCAGGTCGCGGAGGGTGGCGAACGTCTCGTCGCGGACCCAGGCGCGGTTGCGGAACTCCACCACCGTAGGCAGGTCCGCCAGCCCGTCGCGGAGCTGGCGCAGGTAGGCCAGATTTTCTGGCGCGTAGCGGAACGACCAGGGAAACTGCGCCAGGACGCAACCCAGCATGTTCCGCTCCGTGAGCGGCGACACCGCACGGCGGAATCCCTCGAACGCCTCGGGAACATACTCGCCCGCGTGGGTCATGGTCTTATGGGCCTTCACCACGAAATCAAACCCCTCGGGGACCTTGCGGGCCATCTGCATAAAGGTGAAGGGCGAGGGGAGCGAGTAGTAGGTGGCGTTGATCTCCACGGTGGGGAAGAAGCGGGCGTAGTAGGGGAGCATATCCCGCTTTGGCAGGTCGGGCGGGTAGAAGTGGCCGCGCCAGTCCTCGTAACTGAAGCCGCTGGTGCCGATGCGGATCATGGAAGGACGAAAGCCCCACGCGTTCTTCGTAGAGCGCGGCTTACGAAGTGTGATGGATACAAAAGGATGAAGGGCCGACGGGTAGGAACGCGGCCTACCCTTTTCGCACTTCACCCTCCGCGCCCCCTCCACGATTTATCGGCGGGGCGCGGCGGCGACGATCTGGTTGAACTCCTCGGCGACCAGGCTGGCGCCTCCCACCAGCGCCCCATCGATCTCCTCCCGGGAGAGGATGGCCGCTGCGTTCGTGGCCTTGACGCTGCCGCCGTACTGGATGCGGATGCTAGCGGCGACGTCGCCGAACTGGCGCCCCAGCGCGCCACGGATGACGCCGCACACGCGGTTGGCCTCCTCCGGGTCGCACACCTCGCCGGTGCCGATGGCCCACACCGGCTCGTAGGCGATCACCAGATTCCGTGCCTGATCCGCGCTCACCCCCTCCAGGCCATGCTCCAACTGCTGCGTGACGACCGCGTCGGTGCGGCCGGCGCGCCGCTCCCCGAGCGTCTCGCCGCAGCAGACGATCGGTGTGAGGCCGTGGCGGAACGCGGCGTGGGTCTTCAACTGCACGGTGGCATCCGTCTCGCCGAAGACCGAAAGGACCTCGGGGGTGAAATCAGGCTCGAGGACGCCGAAGCGTCCCCGGCGCTCGGAGTGGCCGATGATCACGTAGCGGCAGCCGAGCTTCAGGAGCATACCGGGGGCCACCTCGCCCGTGTAGGCGCCCGTATCCTTCCAGAACATATCCTGCGCGCCCAGCTGCACCGCGGCTCGAGCTACGTCGGGATATGCCGCCGCGTGCAGGGCGGTGAACGGCGGGCAGACTACCACGTCGACATCGGGCCGCGTCGCGGCAGCGGGGGCAATCTGCTGGATGAGCACCCGGGCCTCCGCCGCCGTCTTGTTCATTTTCCAGTTCCCCGCGATAATCGGTCGCCGCATGTTCCCCCCAGGTTCAGTGCACCGCCAAGATGCGGAGAGCGCCGAGGACGGGAAAGCTCCGGAACAGAGGAGAGGGAGAGTGGACGCTAACCCTGTGTCCTGGTACTCGCGCTTCGATTCCCGGACAATCCCGCGCCGTGAGCTCGACGTCTCAGCGGTGAGGGAATCTCACCCTATCATTCTCGCCGACTTTACCGGCGATCTCGCGGGGAGTCCTTTGGGTCGCCGTCGGGGGATATCCTTCCCGCCTGGATATCGGCGATCAGTTGCTTGATGCGGTTGATCCGGTTGCGGGTGAGCGGGTGGCTGCCAAACAGACCGTTGATGAATCCGCTGCTATCCTCCCCTTTGCGTTGGAGCCGTTCCAGCATGGAAACGGATGCTGCCAGCGGATAGCCCGCACGGCGCATGGCCAGCAGGCCGCCGCGGTCGGCGGCGTACTCATCTTTGCGGCTATAGTGAGAGACGTAGGCGGCAGCCCCCGCGCCCAGGACATCCTGCGCCCCCTGGCTCCGGGTGGCGGATCCCAGAATGGTGGCGAGGATCATTGCCAGGGTGCCCTTACGGGCCTGGCGACGCCCGTGTTTCTCGACCACGTGTGTCATCTCGTGGCCGACGACAAACGCCAGCTCGGCGTCAGGATTGGCAGCGTCCGCGATGGCGCGCATCAGGCCCAGAGTGACGTAGATGCGCCCGTCGGGGAGCGCGAAGGCGTTGATTACCTTATCGTTCTTTTCGGTTCGCCCGCCGAGTAAGATAGCGCTCTTGAGCTCGTACCCTGTGGCCCGCGTCATCCGCCCCACCACCCGATCGAGCTCATCGTTGAAGCGGCGGCCCTCCTCAGTGTCGCGACCCACGATCCCGAATTGGTGCTCCAGCTCGCGGGCCTCATCTGCCGCGCGCGCCGTTCCCACTGCGCCAGTAGCCAGCGCCAGCACGGCCGCCGTCAACCAGATATGGCGAGTGCGCATCATGCCCTCCCTGCGGTGCTGCCGATCTCCGGCACCCATGCAATTGGACCGTTGTGCGGCATCCCGGTTCCTAGCGATTTGGTGGCGCGCCCTGCGCTGGCACTTCCCGGCGAGGGGAGTCGCCCGCGTCCCAGTCACCCTATCGGCCTCTCGGCAGGGTGCCGCCACACGGCGGGGCGGTCCTGACCCTCTCTATGACTTCTCATGCTCCCCCTTATCTTACCGCACGGCCAGTGGCATCTGCTCGAAGTCGAAGCGCAGGACGCTCATCTTCTCTGCGGGTTCGTCGGTGTCCAGCAGCACCTGCAGGCTGCCGCCCTGCTGCGCGAACTTGAGCGTGCCGCGCAGCTCCAGGAACCCGGTGAGCAGCAGCCCCTGCGCGCGCGCTTCCGCGACCATCGCCGCCAGGTCCGCGCCCACCTGCCGGAGAGCAGCACCGAACTCCGCCTTGTCATCCACGGAATTGCGGGCGGGCATTGGTTAGCCTCCCGGCGCGGGCAACGGGGGTAGGGGAGGGGCGCCCACCAGTGCCTGGAGGAGGGCGCCCAGCTCCTCGGGTGGATCGATGGGGACCAGTCGCAGGCTCAGGCGGGCGCTCCCCGTGGTGGATGTCTCGCGGTGGTCACGCCGCCGCGCCCCCAAGCTGAAGAAGGAGAGCTGGAGCGCGCCTGATGCTTCTGTCTCGCTGTCGCGGGTGGTCGTCACGGACAGAGCCAGTTCCAGCGCGTATTCTACCTGGTACGGTTTGGGCAGCAGCCCCGCCGCACGTAGGGCCTGAAGGGCACCGGCAGTCTGCTCGGGTGTTCGGCCCGCCTGGGCCCACGCCTCCGCCAGCTGGCGCAGCCATCCCAGATAGGCGCTGGCGTAGGTGATCTGGCTCTCCAGGACTTCGCGCAGGGCTCGGCCGGCGATTGCGGACAGCGAGCCGCTGGCCAGCGTCCGGGTGATTTCCGGCATCTGAACCTCCTGCCGCCGGAAAGGGAAGGGCGGCATGAGTCCAGCGGCATAACGACCGGCAAGCGAGCGAAAATGTGCGGAGGTCCCGCGGATCATCCCGCCACCTCGCGGTAGACCGCCAGGGTGCGCCGTGCCGTCTCATCCCAGGAGAAGCGGCGGGCGCGCACGAGGCCCGCGGCGGAAAGGCGCTGCCGCTCCGCCTTATCCTCCAGGAGGTCGCGCAGCGCGGCGGCGATTTCCGCCACGGAGTGGGGATCGACCCATCGGGCCGCGTCGCCGGTTACCTCGGGGAGGGAGGAGACGTTCGAGGTGACGACGGGCGTCCCGCACGCCATCGCCTCCAGCGGCGGCAATCCGAACCCTTCGTAAAGCGAGGGGTAGGCGAACAGATCCGCCGCCGCGTAGAGGGCGGGTAGGTCGGGGTCCGCCACATAGCCGGTGAACGTGACCCGCGCTTCGAGCCGCGTCTCCGCCACGGCGCGGCGTAGCTCCGCCGAAGCCCACCCTTCCTTGCCGACGAGCACCAGCTGGTGCGGAAACTCCCTGGCCAGGCACGCGAACGCCCGCACCAGGCGCGGCAGGTTCTTGCGCGGCTGGAGCACCCCCACCGAGAGCACATAGGGGCGCTTGATCCCGAATGCCTGGGCAACGCGCGCGCGGGCGAGATCCCGGTCCATCGGTCGGTAGATTGGATCCGCGGCGTAGGGAGTGACGACGACCCGCTCTTCCGCAAGGTGGTAGAACTGGAGCAGGTCGCGGCGTGTGGCTTCGGAGCCGGTGAGCACCCGCGCCGCGCGGCGGACAGCGATCGGGATGAGCGTGTTGAGCAGGACGGCGTGCTTCAGTGGGAAGAGCCGGGGAAAGCGCCGGAACGCCACGTCGTGGATGGTGGTGATCACCGGGCAGGGGGCGCGCAGCGGCGTGATGTACTGCACGTGCGCCACCGAGGCGTGGGCGCGGGCAAGATCCTCAGGGAAGGCGAAAGGCGTCCAGATCCACGGTGGATCGACAGGCAGGACCACAGGCTCCACGTTGGGGACCTCCAGCCGTGTATAGGGGGTTGGCTCCGCCGTGTAGAGGAGGTAGAGCGTCTCGCGGTCGATGCGCGCCAGGGCGCGCGTCAGGTTGAGGGCGTAGGTCCGATCACCGGTCTTGGGCGCGGCGACCGTGCGGCAGTCGATGGCAACGCGGAGGGGGCTCGGCCTCACCCCTGGCCTCTCTCTTCGGCGAGCACTGCGTCATAGAGGGCGAGGGTGCGCTCCGCGAGGGCAGCGTAACCGTGGTGGCGCGCGAAGGCATCCGCCGCCTGTTCCAGTTCACGCCGCCGGTCTGTGTTCTCTACCACGGCGCGGATGGCCTGCGCCAGGGCGTCCGCGTCTCCCACAGGGAAGAGGGCCACGCAGTCGAGGGCGCGGTTGGGCGGCAGGTCGGAGGCAACAATCGCCTTGCGGTAGCCGAGCGCCAGGTGCAGCGACGCGGAGGCGCTCATGGAGTGGAATGGTGCGAGGACCACATCCGTGGCGACCAGCACTTCACTGAGCCGCTCATCGGAGAGGAAGCCGGTGATACGGAAGCGATCCTCCACCCCGTGCCGGCGGGCCTCGGCGCGGAGCCAGTCCTCGGTGCGGGTGCGATCCGCCGCGTGCGGGCCGCCTGCGACCAGCAACAGGTACCGCTTCGGGAGCCGGGCGAGGGCGGCCAGGGCCAGGTCGTAGCCCTTGCGCCGGGCAAGAAAGCCGGGAATCGTCAGCACCGTGCGTCCCACCAGGTCTAGCCGCCGGCGGGAGGCATCGCCATCCGGGAGCGGGAGCGGTTCAGGGACGGGCATCGGGTGGAGGTGGATCCGGTCCGCTGGTGCGCCCAGCGCGATGAGGGCGGCGCGTAACGACGGGGAGTGGACCACCCAGGCGCGCACCGGCCCCGCCAGCAGTGTCCGGCGGTTGAACCAGCGCTTGTAGATCGCCAGGGGGCCAGTTCCTTCATCCAGCTCGTGAACGGTAAGCACCAGGGGCCGCCGCACGCCGCGGATGAAAGAGGGGTAGCGCGTGCGGAGGGGATGCATGCCGCCGAAGAAGGCGTAGGAGTGCTGCACGTGGGCCACGTCCCCCTCGTTCAGGGCGGCAGCCATTGTTTCGTAGAGGGCCGGCGGCCCACGGCGAAAGGAAGCGGGCACCACGCGTACTTCCACCCGCGGCTGAAGGGCCTCTACCAGCCCCCGGGAGTAGGCCGCAATGCCGCACCGCTCGTTCCAGCTGGTCAACAAGGCGATGCGCACGATGTTCGGGTTGGCAGCCGCTTTGGGGGAAAGCCAAAGAATGAACGAATCAGATCCCGGGTGCCCTCTCACACTCTCCTACACCCTGTCCGCCATTCTGCGTCTCCGCGGCGGGCCAGGTTAATTATAGTCATCCTCCGAGAAGCGGCGTTCCCTCTCCGGCAGCACGAAGATGCGGATAGCTCCGGGATGTAGGGCGGGTCGCCGGCGGGGCGGCGGCGATTCATCCGCGCCTGATCCGGAGTCGGGGTCTTGGGGGACGTCCGTGTTATCCGGATTGGGGGTCTCTTCAACGCGGGGACGAATGCGGGGACGCGACCGAGGCCGGCGGTGCAGCGTGCAGTAGGTAGTGGGCTGCTGGCCGTTCAGGAACTCCTTAACCTCTCGGGTGGGGCAGGCGCGGCGGGCCAGGTCCTGCGACTCGACGCAGACCGTCACCCGCACTGTCTCTCGGGCATTCCCTTCTGTGCGGGGGCTGCGCTCCTCCCGGCGATCCGCTTCTCTCTGTAGCCCCTTGGGCAGATCCGGGAGGTTCCGTTTGGGGTTCAGCTTCACGGCGGCGGCCATAAAGTCGGCCCAAATCGGCGCCGCAACCGTGCCGCCGTAGGTGCCCTGGAGCATCGGCTTGTTGTCCCGGTTGCCCACCCATACGGCGGTAGCCAGCTCGGGGGTAAAGCCCACGAACCACACGTCGGTCGAGTCGTTCGTGGTTCCTGTTTTGCCGTGGGCGTTCGGGACGACGGCGGTGCGACGGCCGGTGCCGCTGGTGACCACCGCGCGTGTCAGCTTGATCATCCCATCGATCGTGCGCGAGGCCAGATTCAGATCTTCAAGCCGGGGCTTGTTTTGCTCCAGGACCGTGCCGTCCGCGCGCTTGACGGAGAGCACCGCCAGCGGCTCTGCCCGCTTCCCGCCTGCAGGGATGACGCCGAAGGCGTTGGCCATTTCCAGCACCGTTACGCCGCAGCTTCCCAGGGCGATGGAAGGATACGCATGCAGTGGACTGTGGATGCCGAAGTGCTGCGCGGTATCCACCACGTTGCGCACGCCCACCTGGAGCGCCGTGTTCACCGCGCAGCCGTTGATGGAGCTCGCGAACGCGGACAGCACGCTGTAGGTGCCCCCGTGCCCCATGTTGCTCGGCGTCCACCATTTGTTGCCATCACGGATTGGCCTTACGTAGGAGGAGATCGGCCGGTAGATGGACCACCCCTTCTCCAGAGCGGTGGCGTAGACGAAGAATTTGAATGCCGAGCCCGGCTGGCGAACGGCCTGGACAGCGCAGTTGAACTGGTGGTCCTTATACGGCTCCCGCACGCTGCCCACCATAGCGCGGATGTAGCCGGTGTGCGGATCCAGGCAGACGAGGGCGACCTCCGAGAAGCGATAGCCCTTCCCGTAGCGAAGGTAGCCAGCGCGAGTAGCCTGCTCAGCCTGCTTCTGCATCGCGTAGTTGAGCGTGGTGACGACTTTCAGCCCGCCCTTGAATACTTCGTCCTCACCGTACTTATCCCGTAGATAGTTAACAATGTAATCTGAAAAGTGCTTGGCGCGGAGGTAACCACCCATCTGCGGGCTACGCTGGTACGCCAGATGCAGCGGTTCCTTGGCGGCCTTCTTCGCCTGCTCGGGCGTGATTTTGCCCAGGTCCGCCATACGTTGCAGAACGAGGTTACGACGCTGGACGGTGCGTTCTGTGTTGCCGAAGTGCTCCAGGTTGTAATAGGGGGAGAGTTCGGTAGGTCGCTGCGGCAGACCCGCCAGGGTAGCAGCCTCGGTGAGCGTCAGGTTTTTGACATCTTTGTTGAAATAGACCCTGGAGGCGGCCTGCACGCCGTAGGCGCCGCTCCCGAAGTAGACCTGGTTTAGGTAGGTCTCTAGAATCTGCGCCTTGGTCCACTTCCGCTCGATCTGGACCGCCAGCAAGATCTCTTTGATCTTGCGAGCCACGGTTTTCTGCTGGGTGAGGTAGATATTCCTGGCGAGCTGCTGGGTGATGGTGCTGCCGCCCTGATGGGTGAGATCTCCGCCGCGGATGTTCTGAAACAGGGCGCGGAACAGGCCCTTGATGTCGAAGCCGCCGTGGTGGTAGAAGCGGGCATCCTCAATGGCGATGACGGCGTCCTGGAGGTACCGGGGGATGCGTGCCAGTTTAACGGGCTCACGGTACTCGGCGGTCAACTTGGCCAGAAGGGCGCCATCCTCCGAGTAGATCTCGGTGCCCCGGCGCGGCTGGAATGTAGCGATGACCTGCTCGGGCGGCAGGGTCTTGCTCATCTGGTAGAAAGCGCCCGCCACGATGCCGACCGCGGCGCCAAGCATCACAATGGCAACCACTTCTACCCAGAGCAGGAATTTCTTGAGCCGCCGGCGGACCGTCCGACTGAACATAGCCCTGGCTCCTGGCCGAAATTATAAGGAGAGACACGCTGGGAGTCAAGGGAAGGCGACCTCGATGGGACAGCTCCTGTCTGGCTTGTCCTGCCGCCTCGAAAGATGTGACGTTGGAAAACAGGCGCGCCAGACCGGGCTCGCGGTTCGTAGCAGCGACATAGGGAGCCCGCGGTAGCGAGGCCCCCGTGTCCTCGTGAACGGACGGCGATGCATCGTGTTGCGACGAGCAGGGCCGGAAACACCTTTAAAGTCTCCCTATAGACTCTTCCTACGGTTAGTGTGATGCACATCCGCCCGAGTTCGGCCTCCAGCCCCAGGAGAGTAGCGCTCCTCGCCGCGATCGCGGCCCTGGTAATCTGGCCGCGCGCTCTCGTTCTGCCTGCGGATCAGCGAGAAGAGCGCATAATCGGCCCCGGGGTCCGCTGGCAGCGCTGGGTCCGCCCCGAAGGGCCGTGGGTGATCCACATCGTGGAGGCGGATCTCAGCCAGAGTTATATCCAGGTGGCGCCCCTGCACGCGGGGGCGCGGGTCGCGGACGCCCTCCCCATCAGTGAGCAGGCAGCGCGGGTTACCCGCGCGGACCGCTATCCGATCGCCGCCGTCAACGGGGATTACTTCGTCATGGAGGGCGACCAGCGCGGGTTGCCGATCGGCGTGATAGTGCGCGCCGGAGAAGTGTACCACAATCCGTTCCCGCGGTCGGCGCTTGTCGTCGGACCGCATCGCCCGCCGCGGGTGGTCATCCTGCGCATGAACGCCTGGATTGAGGCGCCCAGGAAGGGGCGGCGCGCCCTCGACCGCATCAACAACCCGCGTGGAAACGGCCACCTGGTCCTCTATACCGCGCACTACGGCTCCTTCACGGGCACGAGCGCCAGCGGCGTGGAAGCCTACCTGCACCCTGAAACGCCCACCCTCATGCCCGGCGTGGATCTCAAGGCTACCGTAGGCGCGGTGCAGCGGCGAGTCGGAAACGCGCCGATCGCCGCCACCGGCTGGGTGCTCTCCGGCTCAGGGGAAGCAGCCGCGTTCCTGGGGGCCCTGCGCCCGGGGGACGCGGTGACGGTGCGGGTGGATTTCGATCCCCCGCTGGCTCCCGAAGACGAGGTGATCGGCGGCGGGCCGCGTCTGGTGCGCAGCCGCCGCGTGAGCGTGGAGGATGAGGAGGGGATCCTTCTCCCTGCGTTTGCGGCGCGCCGCCACCCACGCACGGCGGTCGGCTACCGGGACAACACCCTCTTCCTGGTGACGGTGGATGGCCGCCAGCCCGGCTATAGCGACGGAATGACGCTGGAGGAGCTGGCGCGGCTGATGGTCGAGCTGGGCTGCCAGGAGGCACTCAACCTGGATGGGGGCGGCTCCACCACCATGTGGGTGCGCGGCGCGGTGCGGAACCGGCCCTCGGATGGGCGCGAGCGGGCGGTGGCCAACGGGCTGGCAATCTTCAGCGCGGCCCCGAAGGGCCCGCCGGCGCGCCTGGTGATCCAGCCGGGGATGGTGTGCGCCCTGCCGGGGACGGTCGTACCGCTGACGGTGGAGGCGGAGGACCCGTATTACAATCCCGTGTCGCTCGCCGGAGATGCGGTGCGATGGCAGCTGGACCCCGCTCTGGGAACCGTGGATGAGCACGGCCAGCTCCAGCTGGCCGCCGCCGTGCGCCCGCCGGATGGCCAGTCGTTCATTGAGGGCCGCCTGCGCGCGGAGGCGGGTGAGGCGCGCGCCGAAATCCCCGTGCGCGTCTACGGCGAGCCGCCGCGTCTGGAGGTGGTGCCCGCGCTCGTCCGGCTCCTGCCCGGCCAGAAGTACTCCCTCTCCTGCCGGGCGTTCGATGAGGGGGGCCGCCCGATCGCCGTTCCCGAGGGGCTGGTGCGCTGGTCGTGCGACCCGGCGCTGGGATCAGTGGACGAGCGGGGCGTGCTGGCCGCAGGCCCTGATCCGGCCGCCGGGTATGTAACGGCGGCGATCGGCGCTACGCGCGCCCGCGCGCAAATGGCCGTAGGCAGCGTTTCTCGCCTGGTGGACGGATTTGAAGAGGGGATACCCTGGCAAGTGACGGTTTACCCTCGCGAGGTGAAAGCCTCCGCGGCGATCAGCGAGGGGCGGGCCCGCGGCGGCACACGCGCCCTCGCCCTCTCGTACGATTTCACCACCACCGCCGCCACCCGTGCGGCCTACGCGCAGGTCGAGAAGCCGCTCGGTGCCCCATTCGCCCTGCGCCTGGCCGTGTTCGGGGACGGTACCCACGTGTGGCTCCGCGCCCGCCTGCGCGACGCTGCCCACCAGGTCCACACAGTGGACCTGACGCGCGACCTGAACTGGACCGACGCGTGGCGGGAGGTGGTGGGAATGATCCCACCCGAGGCGCGCCCGCCGCTCACCCTGGAATCGATCTATGTAGTGGAGCCCAGGCCGGATCACCGCGTGCGCGGCTGTATCCTGCTGGACGACCTGCGGGCGGAGTACCCGCCGGAGCCTCCGGCGGGCGCTGCCTCGGCGCCGAAGCCGTAGGGAGTGCGGGGTGGGGGTGCAACGCATCACGCCGCATTCTGCGCTCCCTCTCCTCCGCCTCACGTTCCACGCTCCGCGGCCCCCACACCCCTCGCCTGCCCGGCGCAGCGTGAGGGTGCGGCGGGGCGGGGGTAGGCGATTGCCCGACATTACCCGAGACGCCGCCTGCTACCGCGCTGGCGGCCTAACGGATTGGGGCTGACCCGCGGCGGCCGTTGCCGATTGCTTCGAATCAGCCCGTTCGCCGCGCGGCCGCCGTCAGGTCCAGCCCCTGTTAGCCCGCTTTGCCCTTGGCTATCTGCTCCTGTAGTGCTTTGACCCTCGCCTCCAGGTGATCGTAGAAAGGCTTAACCTTGTCTTCTCGATGGTCGAGACGTTCAACCACTTCGGCCGGCAGCGAGTCAACGAGCCACCTATTCCATAGCTCGACGAATTCGAGAAACCCCTCGTAGAACGCTCGAGTCTCCAGGTCGGCCAAATGATACCGCTCAGTGAACAGAGCGAGCATCTGGCGGTACATGGGAACAATCTCGTTTTTTAGCTGGTCGTTCTCGTCGTCGATGATCTTCTTGAACTGTGCAAATCTGGCCTCGTGGTCGTGGACAAGCTGCCCCCCGTAGGAGTTGCAGATGTCCCTCCACGCGCCATCGGCCGCTGACGAGATCCGAAGACTCAGCTCACTCTTGGCTCGAATTTGCTTCCGCAAACCGGCCAGAGGCGCGTAGAACTCCGTCAATTGTCGCTCGACGAACCCGAGGCGTCGCTGTGCTACGAGTTGACGGACGCCAAAGTAGTACACGCTCCACGCGGCGACCAGAGCGCCCAGTAGGGAATTCAGAATCGGCCCGTACCAATGTTCTGCCATTGTTCAAGAAGTCTTGACGGGCTAACTAGTGATTGGGCCGCTGGCAGCGGTAGAACCCGGTCCCTCATGGACAAACACCGCCACCCGCGGTATCACTCGACCAGGCAGCCGAGCTATCCCACGGCGGGGAAGGCCGCGGCCCCCGCACCCCTCGCCTGCCCGGCGCGGCATGAAGGCGCGGCGGGGGTAGGCGATTATCCGACATTACCCGAGACGCCGCCTGGTACCGCGCTGGCAGCGTAACACGCTCGAGATCAGCGGCGGCATCTGAAATCACAGTTCGCGCCGTCCGCTCGAGCGAGTTGTTAGATGGCTGCGCCCTCCTCGGTTCCGTGGGTCGGTGTCGTCGGCGGGGGCAGCGTCAGCGGCCATCTCCATTTTACGGAGAAGGGGAATGCTTCCGAATCAAATCTTCGAACTCCTCTTCGAAACGTCGCAGTGCGTCAAGAACTTCGCAGGTACGCTCGCGCATAGCAAGAGCCCGGGCGACACTTTTAAGCTTTGGAGCCGGCTTGTAAATCGCTGAATGTTCAACTTCCCAGAAAAGCCCGGTCAGCATCGGCACGATCTGGAACTCGCCTCGGACCCTGTCGCTCGCTTCACAGTAGCCGTAGTACTTGAGAGCAAGTGGTTCACCGCCGTCATCGTACCCGAGCACTGGGTCAGAATCCCAGGATGAGAATTTTTTGCACAAAAGCTGCTCGATTTCTTGCATGCGACTCCGTGGGAACACGAGAACGCGAACGCCGGCCAAGTCGTTCAGGCTGGTTAGCGTGTATGGTTCCTGCGGCTCGCTGTCGAAAGTGGCACCTTCCTGTCGCCGACGGAGGGCGTCAATAGCACTCTCGCATTCCTTGATTCGAGATGTCACGACGAGACGTTCATACTCATCTAATCCTAGAAAAATTGGAATAGTAGAGTATCGAACTTCGGCCTCCAGCAGGTTAGCCACGCGACGAATATCAGGGAGCAGCGCGAAGTATTCTTCGCGCAGACAATCCTCGACAGTGCGTTCTGTCATCATCCAAGAGCCCGCTCCAGTTCGCGCTTAACAGCCGCAGAGGGTGGAG